>JBFJNI010000114.1:0-11639 GCA_041618235.1 Acidimicrobiales bacterium | reverse complement strand
CCGGGCGGGCATGCTGGAGCGATCATGAACCGCTGGCTGTTCCGATACAGCGTCGCGTTGTGTCTGCTGGGTGTGGTGAGCGTGGGGGTGCGGACGGCGTCATCCGACGCTCCGTCGCCTTCCGAACGTTCCGAGGCACCCACGACCACGACGACCGCCGTCACCACCACCACCACAACCACGACGCCTCCCCCCTCGCCGTTCGGCCCCGTGCCGGCCCTCGAGGGCGTGACTGCCGTGCGGACGCCCACGGGCATCGTGGTGCCGGTCACCGGTGGCCAGCCAGGTGGGTGGCAGGTCCTGACGCCCTGTGCGCAGGTCGCGGTGGTCGACGGGGCTCCGCTGGACGGCGCGCACATCGTCCTCGACCCCGGGCACGGCGGATCCGAGCCCGGCGCGGTGGGGCCCTCCGGTCTGACCGAGAGGGACCTGAACCTCGACGTCGCGCTCCGAACCCGTGACGTGCTCGTCGCTCGGGGGGCGGTCGTCGAGATGACCCGATCGACCGACATCCGTGTCACCCTCCAGACCCGAGCCGCCATCGCCACGTCGTTGCGACCGCGTGCCTTCGTGTCGATCCACCACAACGCAGCACACACCGGCATCAGCGAGACCCCGGCCAGCGAGCTCTACCACCAGCTCGCCGACCCCGAGTCGAAGCGGCTGGCCGGCCTGCTGTGGGAGGAGCTGGTCCGGGGCTTCGCACCGTTCGGCACGTCGTGGGGACGGGGCGACGCCCCGGGTGCTCGGGCCCGCCAGTCGGTGAGCACCGGTGACGACTTCTACGGGGTGCTGCGGCGCTCGCAGGGAGTTCCCGCCGTGCTCACCGAGGCCGCCTATCTGTCGAACCCTCCCGAGGATGCGCTGCTGAACACGCCGGAGTTCCGCCAGGTCGAGGCCGAGGCGATCGCCGACGCGATCCTCCGCTTCGTCACCACCGACGAGCCCGGTTCCGGATTCGTCCCCACCAAGGTCTCGGACTCCCCGGCCGGTGGCGGGGGAGGGTCGCAGGGCTGCGAGGACCCACCACTTTCGTGACCCGGGCTGTCACCATGAACGCACGCCCCCGACCCGGAGCCCGACCGATGGATCGCTGCCTGCTGTGTGGCCAGGACACAGGGAATCACCACGAGACCTGCCCCGACGCGAGGTCGTACGCGCCGACCGTCTTCGTCGACCACGACGAGATCGCTCGTGGTCGGGCTGCGCTCGAGGCGGATGCGACCGAATCCGGGTCGGACCCGGTGGTCGATGAGCCGGCCGTTCCCTGGTCGATCCCGATCCGCGAACCGGCAGCCACCGCCGCATCCCCTCGACGTTCCGACGACGACGAGCACCGTCGACTGCTCGGTCTGGTCGCCGGCGGCGTGGTCCTCCTGGTCGTCGCCATCGTCGGTGCGCTCCTGATCGGCGACGACCCCGGCTCGCCCCGCTCCACCGAGGTCGCCGGTAGCCAGACCACGCGCGCCATCGACGTCACGACCACCACTGCCGCGTTGGTGTCGACGTCATCGACCACCGCGCCGTCGACGACCACCACCGAGTCCACGACGACCGTGCCGCCGACGACCGCCGAGCCGGCGCCGGCGCCGGTCCGGGCCGACACCGGAGACGTCCCGATCCTGACGCCGGGCCAGATCGGGCGGGGGTGGGTGGCCCAGATGTCGTCGGTTCCCCGCTCGGCGGGCGGCAGGGCGCTGCAGACCGCCTACGAGACGATCACCGACTCGTCACCGTCCGCGGTGGTCATCATCTCCGACGAGTGGCCGGCACTGCGCTCGGGCTACTGGGTCATCGTCGTGCCCGGCTTCGACACCGGTGCCGACGCCGTCGGCGCGTGCGATGCCGCGGGCCGCAGCGGCGACGAGTGCTTCGCCCGCTTCCTCAGCGCCAACGCCGAGCAGAACGCTCGGAGCTGCTCGCGGGCCCGCGACGGCAGCCTCTCGGGCGACTGCGGCGCCTGACCCCGCTGGCCCATGTGCGAGCTCTGCGCGCCCCCGGGCGGTTGGTCCCGCCGCCGGTTCCTCGGGGGGATGGCGGCGACCGCAGTCCCGGTGCTCGGCGTCGCGCCCGCATGGCGTTCGCCCGCCGGTGCATCCGGGACGTTCCAGGTGCTGCCGCGCTCGGCGTGGAGCGGTGAGGCGCAGATCCCACGTCCGTCGTCCGTCGAGCCCGACGTGCGGTTCCTGCTCGTGCACCACACCGTGAACGCCAACGACTACGACGAGTCCGAGGTGCCCGAGCTGCTGCGCAACATCTTCGTCTTCCACACCGGTCCCCAGAAGGGCTGGCCCGACATCGCGTACAACTTCATCGTGGACCGCTTCGGCCGGGCCTGGGAGACCCGGAAGGGCAGCCTCGAAGGAACCGTCGCCGGCGACGCCACGGGCGGCAACCAGGGCTTCGACCAGAAGTGCGCCTTCCTCGGAGACCACACGGCGGCGGCACCGTCGGACGCGGCCGTCTCGACCATGACCGCGCTGCTCGCCTGGTTGGCCGACCGCTCGGGCATCGACACCCGCCCCGGCGCCGTCACCCAGTTCACCTCCCGCGGCTCCAACCGACACCCCGAGGGGACGCTCGTCGAGACCCCCACCATCACCGGACACCGAACGATGTCGCAGACGGCGTGTCCCGGTGAGGCGGCGTTCGCCCTGGTCCGCGATCGGTTGCCGGCCGACGTGACGGCTCGCCGCTCCGGCGCGTCGCCGACGACCAGCACCGCTCCCGTCTCGCCGCAGACGTCGACGACCCCGCCGACGTCTCCGGACACCGTGCCGGCGCCGGCTGCAGCCACTCCCGGATCGCCCGACGTGGCGGCCCCGCCCACGGCCCCGACCGCCGTGGCCGACGAGGATCCGTTCCCCTTGTCACTGCCGCTCCTGGGGGCGGCGGGTGCCGGCGCAGTGGTCCTCGGGGCGGTGATCGCCCGCCGGGCCCGACTGGGGTGACTGCTAGTTTCCGAGCCTCATGCAGACCGCCGTGCTCGCCTCCGGGAGCGGGACCCTCCTCGACGCGATCCTCTCCGACGGCGTCCCCGTCGCGCTCGTCGTCGTCGATCGCGTCTGCCCGGCCACCGAGGTCGCCGCTCGCCACGGCATCGACTGCGTCGTGCACGAGCGCACTTCCTTCGGGCCCTCGTTCGACCGGGATGCGTACACGCTCGAGGTGACGAAGATCCTCCAGGACACCGGCATCGAGCTCGTCGTGATGGCCGGCTACGGCACCGTCTTCGGCGAGGCCATCCACGAGGCGTTCCCGTACCGCATCCTCAACACCCATCCGGCGCTGCTGCCCTCGTTCAAGGGATGGCATGCGGTCGACGAGGCCCTGGCCTACGGCGTGAAGGTCACGGGCTGCACGATCCACGTCGCCACGCTCGAGGTCGACGCCGGTCCGATCCTCGCCCAGGAGGCCGTGCCGGTCCTCGACGACGACACCGCCGACTCGCTCCACGAGCGCATCAAGGCGGTCGAGCGTCGCCTGTACCCCGACACCATCCGAGCGGTGCTCGACAAGCCCGAGCTGCTCGATCGCATCCCCGCTGCCACATCGAAGGAGACCTCGCCATGAGGGCGTTCCTGTCCGTCTACGACAAGGCCGGCGTGGTCGACCTCGCCCGCGGTCTCACCGATCTCGGCTGGACGTTGGTCTCCAGTGGCGGCACCGCCGCCGCCATCCGCGACGCCGGCATCGACGTCACCGACACCGAGACCGTCACGGGCTATCCGGCGATCCTCGGCCACCGCGTCGCCACCCTGCACCCGAAGATCCACGGCGCGATCCTCGCCGACCCCACCGACCCCGAGCACCGAGCCGATCTCGAGACCTACGAGATCGACCCCTTCCAGCTCGTCGTGTCGAACCTGTACCCGTTCGGTGACCCCGAGGCGTCGGGCGACGCGGGCGGCCGCAAGCTCGAGGACGGCGTCGACCTCATCGACATCGGTGGGCCGGCGATGGTGCGCGCCGCCGCGAAGAACCACGCCCACGTCGCCATCGTCGTCGACCCGGCCGACTACCAGCCCGTGCTCGACGAGATCCGCACCGAGGGTGCCATCGGCAGCGTCAGCCGCCGAAGGCTGGCCCGCAAGGCCTTCGCCCACACCGCGGGGTACGACGCGGCCGTCGTCCGCTGGTTCGACGAGACCGACGACGACTCCGCGGCGCTGCCCCCCACCATCCACCTCGCCCTCGAGCGCGACGAGCAGGCCCTCCGCTACGGCGAGAACCCGCACCAGCAGGGTGCCCGCTATCGCCAGCGCGGTGTCACCAGCGTGTGGGACCGCGTCGAGCAGCACTCGGGTCTCGCGCTCAGCTACCTCAACATCTTCGACGCCGATGCGGCCTGGAACCTCGCCAACGACCTCGCGCAGGACACCGGCAAGCCGGCCGTCGCCATCATCAAGCACGCCAACCCGTGCGGCGCCGCGGTGGCCGACACCCTCGCCGAGGCCTACGAGCTCGCCTTCGAGTGCGATCCGCGCTCGGCCTTCGGCGGCATCGTCGCCACGTCGCAGCCCATCGACACCGCCACCGTCGACGCCATGGTCGCCGCAGCCCAGGCCGACGTCGTGATCGCCCCCGGCTACGACGCCGGCGTCATCGACGCCCTCGTCGCCAAGCGCAAGAACACCCGCCTGCTGACGCTCCCTGCACCCGGTCCGGCACCGATGGCCATCCGCCAGCTGAACGACACGTGGCTCGTCCAGGAGGCCCATCACTTCGCCTCGAAGCCGGCCGAGTGGCGGGTCGTCACCCAGAAGCAACCCACCGCATCCCAGCTCATCGATGCCGCGTTCGCCTTCCGCATCTGCGGCTGGGTCAAGTCCAACGCCATCGTCCTGGCCAAGGACGGCACGGCGTGGGGCATCGGTGCCGGCCAGCAGAACCGGGTCGAGGCCGGCCAGATCGCGGCGTCGAAGGCCGACGGTCGGGCCGAGGGCGGGGCCTGCGCCTCCGACGCCTTCTATCCGTTCCCCGACGGCATCGAGGCGGCGGCTGCCGCCGGCGCCGCGGTCATCATCCAGCCGGGTGGCTCCGTGCGCGACGACGAGTGCATCGCAAAGGCCGACGAGCTCGGCGTGGCGATGATCTTCACCGGCGAGCGCCACTTCCTGCACTGATCGGCTTGGCAACCGTGGACGAGACGAGCCAGACCTCGGCGGCCCAGATCGCCAGGGCGACGGCGGACAGGAGCTCGCGGTACTCCGATGGTGCCCAGTTCCGTGCGAGGCTCGGCCCGTAGCGGAA
The DNA here is from genome assembly GCA_041618235.1 of Acidimicrobiales bacterium. Lineage (GTDB taxonomy): Bacteria > Actinomycetota > Acidimicrobiia > Acidimicrobiales > Salinilacustritrichaceae > Salinilacustrithrix. Next base: position 6,386 of record JBFJNI010000114.1, on the reverse strand, counting down.
GGCGACGGTCGTGCCGATCACGAGCAGGACGGCGAGCGCCCATCTCCACCACCTCGGTTCCTCCGTCCGCAGGAGCAGGAACCACGCGGCGATCCAGATGGTGAGGTGATGGGCCGGGTAGGACGTGGCTGCGTAGGCGAACACGATCGATGCGCACGCCACGGTGGTGCTGAGACGGGACGGGACCAGCACATCGAGCGCGGCACGCAACCGGAGTGGCAGGGCGCCACGAACGAGCGGGAACGCCAGGAAGAGGATCGCGATGGCGAGGTAGTAGCCGTTCTGGAACAGGTCGGTGGCCACGTTGTGGAGGTTTGCCTCGCGCTGATCGTTGAGCGCGGTGAGGTCCTCAGGTGTGCCGAAGCCGAGGACCCGCTGGAAATAGGAGATCTCCTCGAGGGCGATCCACGCCAGCCCGGCGGCGCCGACCGCGAGGATCGCACGGGTGGGGCCACCGCCGCGTCGCGCCGCGGCACCGGCGAACGCTGCGGCCACGAAGAGCGCGGCGGCCGAGGTCCATTCGACGATGTGGTCTTCGCGGCTGAGCGCGTTGAAGCCGGATGGGAAGGACGCGTACAAGGCGAGCAGCCCGAAGGCACCCACCAGGGCAGCCGGCACGAGGGCGGGTCCCACGATCGGGAGCCGGGACAACGGGCTCGGCCCGGGGTCCTGCGCCGACCTGTCTGGCGCCGCTCGGGCGCGGGCGCTCGCCCCGCGGAGGACCAGCCCGACGCCCGCTCCGATCGACAGCGACCAGAGAAGCTGTCCGGGTGTCGGCGACCAGACGATGGTGTCGAGTGCGGATCCGGTGTCGGTGGCCGCCTCGATGGTGATCGCCGCGACGACGATGACCGCTCCGAAGGCCATGAGGGCAGCATCGTGCCCACGCGGGTCCGTTGGCATCCGTGCTGCCGGCCGCAGCCGCCTCGGACTCATCGACCACAGCGTACGTCCGTCACCGTGGACCAGGTCGGCCCGACCGTCGACGCACTGCCAGGCGCGGCGGACGGTGGGTCCGGAGCACACCGAGCGACACCGGACCGGGTGGTGCAACACTGGTCGCCGATGGTGGGGCGGCCGTACAACGAAGAGCGCGATCTCGCGGCGGTGACGCGCATCTGGCGGGAAGTCGGCTGGATCGATGACGACTCCGACCGCCACGCCGACGCGTTGCGAACCTTCCTGTCGTGCGGGCACACGTTGGTCGCCGACATCGCCGGGTCGGCCGAATGCGCCGTGCACCGCTCGCCCGGGACGATGCGTCTGGGCGACACCGACCTGCCGCTGTGCGCCATCACCGCAGTGACCACGAGCCACGTCGCCCGCAAGCAACGGCTGGCGTCCGGGTTGATGGCCGAGGCGCTCGCCGGCGGGCATGCCGATGGCGCGGCCCTGAGCGCGCTGGGCATGTTCGAGCAGGGTTTCTACGACCGCTTCGGGTTCGGCTCGGCCACCTACGAGCACTCGTTGCGGTTCGACCCGTCGACGTTGCGGGTCGACGTCCTCGATCGCCCGCCGGTGCGCGTGGGCCTCGACGACGCTCGCGAGTTCCACCAGCTCCTCCGACGGCGCCATCGAGGCCACGGCTCGGTGGTGCTCGATCCGCCCGAGCTGATCATCGCCGAGCTCGGATGGGTCGACAAGCCGTTCGGTCTGGGCTTCCGCTCCTCCGACGGCCGGCTCACGCACACGCTCTACGGATCACGGCTGGACGAGTACGGCCCCTATCGGATCGATTGGATGGTCTACGAGGAGCCGCGTCAGCTGCTCGAGCTGCTCGGCGTGCTGCGCGGGCTCGGCGACCAGGTGACCACCGTCGAGGTGCCCGAGCCGCCCGAGATCCAGCTCCAGGACCTCATCCGCGAGCCGATGCGACAGTCGCGCGCCGCCCGCCAAGCGGGCCGCACCGGGCCGCTGCACGGTGCCGACGCGTGGCGTCAGCTGCGCATCATGGACCTTCCCGCCGTGGTGGCGGCCACGTCGTGTCCCGGCGTGAGCTTCACCTTCGGCGTCCGGTTGCGCGACCCGCTCGTCGACCTCGGAGGCGCGTGGCCGGGCATCGGCGGCGACCACACGATCCACCTCAGCGAGCGCTCCGACGTGGCGGCAGGGATCCGCCCCGACGTCCACGTCCTCGACGCCTCGGTCGGTGCCCTCACCCGGTTGCTGCTCGGCGTGCGTCCGGCGTCGTCGTTGGCGCTCACCGATGATCTCCAGGGACCGCCCGAGCTGCTCGACGCCCTCGACCGCGCCATCCGCCTGCCGCCGCTGCATCCGGGCTGGAGCTTCTGAGCGTCGGTCAGTCGTCGCTGGAGTAGACCTGCGGCCAATCCTCGGGGCCCTTCGGAGGGCTTTCCCGGTGTTCGCCGGCGGCCCGTCCTCGACAAAGAGGTGGCGGAGGATGCCGGGCGTCCTCCTCGAGCTCGGCCGTCGCCCTCGTCGTGGCCCCGCGCATGGCCCCCCGCTCTTCGCGGGTAGTGGTCACCACCGGTCGACGCGTGCAGAAACACCCTGTCCCCGAACGGCCATCGTGGCCGATACCCGGCAACACGCCACGAAGTCTCGTCGCAAATCACGGATCTCGATGCCGCCACCCCTTCTGTCGTGCGGGGAGGTCGGCTTACCCTTTTCCCACATCAACCAAGGGGGGAGACATGCACATTTCGAAACGGAAGCAAGGGTTGCTCGGGGCGATCTTCGCGGGCCTGCTGTTCGTCGCCGTGGTTCCCGTCGCCGCGGAAGCGACACAACCGTCAGTCGACTGCGATGTACTGGAGTCCACGCTCATCGCCGTCGATGGGATCTTGCCGGCCGGGACGTTCGACAACCTCGGGGACCTGATCCAGACGGCCCTCGCCGATCCGGCGACGTTCGCGTTCCTGAACGGACTCGTCTTCGCCTTCTCGGGGGGCACGATCAGTTTCGACGATCCGAAGGAGGTGACCCCGACGGTCTCGAAGTGCCGCCTGACGCCGCTGCTGGTCGAGTTGGTGAGCAGCTGACGCGCTCCCGAGCACGGGCGGCGCCGACCGGCGCCGCCCGTGCTCGGCTCTGCGAGACTGCCGTCATGTCCGAGACGTGGGGGATGTTGGAGTGGGAGCGTCGGCGGTTGGCCGACGATCTCGAGGCACTGCCGGCCGAGGCCTGGGCGGCGCCGACCCAGTGCGGCGACTGGACCGTGCGTGACGTGGTCGGCCACGTGTCCGGGCTGCCTTCGCCGGCACAGGCGATCCTCGGTGTCCTGCGTTCGTTCGGAAACGTCGATCGTTTCGTCGACTCGGTGGCCCACGAACGAGCGAAGAAGTCGCCCGAGGACCTGGTCGCCGACCTCCGCTCGTTCGCCACGTCGCGACAGGTCCCCCCCGGCGTCCCGGTGTCCGGTTCGTTGCTCGAGGCCATCGTCCACGGCGAGGACATCCGTGCCGCCACCGGAGGAACCATCGACGACCGCCCGCCGGCGCACCTCGTCACCGCCCTCGGTTTCGCGGTCCGATCGGGCAGCGTCTTCCGTGGCAAGCGGCGCGCCGCCGGCCTCACCCTGGTCGCTGACGACATCGACTGGCGTGCCGGCGACGGACCCGAGGCGCGGGGCTCCGGTCTCGACGTCCTGTGTGCACTGCTCGGCCGCGGGCAGGCGGCCCAGCGCCTCGACGGACCCGGCGCGGCCACCCTCGTCGAGCGAGCCGGCTGAGTCGCCCGGAACCGCTTCGGGAGCTCGACCTCGCATCCGCGAGACTGCGGTCCGTGACCGAATCGCGTGGACAACTGCTTGCTGGGGCCCCGGTCGCCGAGGCCGTGCTCACCGACGTCCGTGACCGTGTCGCCGCGCTCGGCGAGCAGGGCAAGACCGTCGGGCTCGGCACGATCCTGGTCGGCGACGACGAGGCCTCGGCCGGTTACGTACGCAAGAAGCACGAGACCTGCGACACGGTCGGGGTACAGAGCCACAACATCGAGATCGCGGCCTCGGACGATCCGCAGGCGCTGCTCGATGCGGTCGACGCCTTCAACGCCAACCCCGCGGTCGACGGCTACCTGATCCAGTACCCGGTGGCCGACGGCTTCGACTTCGACGCCGCCGTGAACCGCATGGACCCGCTGAAGGATGCCGACGGCCTCCATCCCACCAACCTCGGCAAGCTCGTCCTGCAGCAGGACGGCCCCGTTCCCTGCACGCCGGCGGGCATCCGGGCGATGTTCGTCCACTACGGCATCGACCTTCGGGGCAAGGACGTCGTCATCGTCGGCCGCGGCCCCACGCTCGGCCGGCCGTTGTCGCTGCTGCTCACGTTGAAGGGCGCCGGCGCCAACGCGGCCGTCACCGTCGTCCACTCCGCCGTCGACGACATCTCGGCCCACACCAAGCGCGCCGACGTGGTCATCGCCGCCGTCGGCTCGCCGTCGATCGTCACCGCCGACATGGTGAAGCCCGGCGCCGTGGTCGTCTCGGGCGGCATCTCGTGGGAGGGCCGCAAGCTGCTCCCCGACGTCGACGAGAACGTCGGCGAGGTCGCCTCCTGGATCACCCCCCGCCTCGGTGGCGTCGGCCCCACCACGGTCGCCATGCTCCTGCGCAACACGGTGGCGGCTGCCGAGGCCGCCCACGTCCGTGCCGGGGCCGGCGCGTGACCCGCATCGCCGATCTCTTCGGGGCGCAGCCCACGGTCAGCTTCGAGTTCTCGCCGCCCCAGGACGACGAGGCCGAGGCCCGCCTGGCCCAGACGCTCGACGAGCTGTCGGTGGTCGACCCGTCGTTCGCGTCGATCACCTACGGCGCGCTCGGGGCCACCCGCGACCGCACCCGCGACGCGGTGATCCGGTTCAACCGCGGGCACGACTTCCCGACGATGGCGCACCTCACCTGTGTCGGGCACACCAAGGCCGACATCGTCGACCTGCTCGACACCTACGCCGCCGGCGGCGTGCACAACATCCTCGCCCTCGGAGGCGACCCGCCGGCCGACGGCTCCGATCCCGGCGGCGACTTCGCCCACGCCCTCGAGCTCGTCGAGCTGGTGCGTGAGCATCCAGGCAACTTCTCCATCGGCGTCGCCGCCCACCCCGAGAAGCACCCCCGCTCGCCGTCCATCGAGTCCGACCGCCGGTACCTGGCCGAGAAGCTGGCGCTGGCCGACTTCGCCGTCACGCAGTTCTTCTGGTCGGTCGACCCCTACGTCCGCTTGCTCGACCAGCTCGCTGCGCTCGACTGCAACAAGCCGGTGATCCCCGGCGTGATGCTGTTCATCAACGTCCACTCGATGCGGCGCATGTCCGAGCTCAACGACACGACGATCCCCGAGGTGCTGTGGGACCGCTGCATCGACGTCGACGGCGACCCGAAGGCGGTGCGCATCCTCGGTACCGACGTGTGCGAAGAGGTCAGCAGCGAGCTGTTGGCCGCCGGTGCGCCAGGCCTGCATCTCTACACGATGAACCGCTCGGTGGCCGCGCTCGACCTCGTCCGTCGCCTCGACCTGCGCTGATCCCCGCGCCGCTGCCCACCATGGGATTCCTGTCAGAGGGGTCCGCGTAGGATCGGCCCATGCAATCCGGTGTCGCCCCTGACGAGTCGCCGCGCTCGTCCGGCGCACGTGCCGGCACGTCGACGTCCAACTTCGGCGTCGGCAAGCGCGAGGGGCACGACGCCACGGCCTTCTACGAGCGCTTCGTCCCGCCGGTCATCAGCGACGACGACACCGTCAACCCGCACAAGGCGGTCGACGAGATCTGGTGCGGCGACTCGCGCGACATGGACGCCCACGGCGACATCGCCGACGGATCGGTCGCCCTCGTGGTCACCTCGCCGCCCTACTTCGCCGGCAAGGCCTACGAAGAGGCGCTCGGCGAGGGCGGCATCCCCGCCGACTACCTCGAGTACCTCGACATGCTGCGGGCCGTGTTCGCCGAGTGCGTCCGCAAGCTCGAGCCCGGTGGGCGCATCGCGGTCAACGTCGCCAACCTCGGCCGCAAGCCCTATCGCTCACTCAGCTCCGACGTCGTCGCCATCTTCGAGGAGCTCGGTCTGCTGCTGCGGGGCGAGATCATCTGGCAGAAGGGCAAGGGTGCCGGCGGGTCGTGTGCCTGGGGCAGCTTCCAGCGGCCCGGCAACCCGGTGCTGCGCGACGTCACCGAGCGCATCATCGTGGCCTCCAAGGGCCGGTTCGACCGTGCGGTCGACGCCAAGCACCGGGCCAAGTCCGGCCTGCCCAGCGACGGGTCGATCACCGTCGACGACTTCCTCGAGGCCACGCTCGACGTCTGGGAGTTCGCCCCCGAGAGCGCCAAGCGGGTCAATCACCCCGCACCGTTCCCGGTCGAGCTCCCGCTGCGCCTCATCAACCTCTACACCTACGCCGGCGACCTCGTGCTCGACCCCTTCATGGGGG
>JBFJNI010000113.1:0-11760 GCA_041618235.1 Acidimicrobiales bacterium | reverse complement strand
CCGGATCCCGACCCGGACCCGGATCCCGACCCGGACCCCGATCCCGATCCGGCCACGCCGACGCTGCGTGCGGGCGAGACCGTGACGGTCACCGTCGACGCCCAGCACGTCGACTCGTGGTTCAAGGTCGCCGTCCCCGCCGGCGCCTCACGCCTGACGGTGACCATGGACGGTCCCAACTGCGGGCTCCTGAGCTGCTCGCTCGACGCCGATCTGTCGACCCGCGCCGACGCTCGTCCCAGCAACACGCAGTACGCGTGCCGGCCCTACCAGAGCGGCTCGGACGAGACGTGCGTGCACCGCCCCCCGACCAGCTCGACCGGGTACTGGTACCTCCGGGTCAACCGGTACTCCGGCAGTGGCTCGGTCAGCATCACTGCAGCGGTGAGCTGACCGACGCCGGTCGGGGCCCTGGTCCGGCCCTGACCGGCTTCTCCTCATCGACGGTGGCGTCGGCGCTCGGTCCCGCCAGACTGCGCCGGTGGCCGAGGTGACGACACGAGACGCGATGCGAGCGGGTGCCGTGGCGGCGGCGCCGATGCTCATCGGCATCGTCCCGTTCGGCCTCGTCGCCGGTGCGGCTCCCGTCGCCGCGGGGCTCGACACGTCGCAGGCGGTCGGGTTGTCGGTGTTGGTGTTCGCCGGCGCCAGCCAGCTGGCGGTCACCGACGTGTTGGCCGACGGCGGGGGCGTCGCCATCGCCGTGCTCACGGCGCTCACGATCAACCTGCGGATGCTGCTCTACTCGGCGTCGCTGGCGCCGACGTTGGCGCACGAGCCGCTCCACCGGCGACTGGGTGCCGCCTACGTCCTGGTCGACCAGGCCTACGCGTTGTCGATCGTGCGCTGGGACGGCTCCGACGATCGTCGCCTGCGTTTGCCCTACTACGGCGCCATCGGGGCGCTGCTGTGGACCAACTGGCAGCTCGCCACCCTCGCCGGTGCGCTCCTCGGCTCCAGCGTCCCCGACGATGTCCCGCTCGAGTTCGCGATCCCGCTGGTCTTCCTGGTGCTCCTCGTCCCCGTGCTGCAGCGCCGCCCGTCACTGGTGGTGGCGGCGGTCGGCGGTCTGAGCGCCGTCGTCGCAGCCGAGCTGGGCGCCGCTCGTCTGGCGATCATGATCGGCGGCGTGCTCGGCATCGCGGCAGGAGCGATCGCCGAGGCGCGGCTCGAGCGCGTCGGAAGGGACGGTGATCCTCATGGATGAGGTGTGGCTCGCCATCGTCCTCGCCGGCGTCGGCACCTTCGCGCTGCGGGCCTCGTTCCTGATGGCGGCCCGGCGCCTCGTCGACCTGCCCCCTCGGGTCGAGCGCATCCTGCGCCAGATCCCCCCGGCCGTCCTGGCCGCGCTCGTGGTCCCCGCGCTCGTCCGGCCGGAAGGGTCCCTGGACCTGTGGCAGCCCGAGCTCGCCGCCGGCCTGGTGGCCGCGATGGTGTCGTGGAAGACGCGCAGCATCGCGCTGACGCTGGTGACGGGGATGGCCGTGCTGGTGGCCCTGCAGCAGCTCGTCTGAGCAGGGGACAGCGTCCGCCGACGAACAGGCAACGACCTTTGCCAGACTGCGAGCCGTGACGGCCACCGAGACCTCCAGCACCGCAGCGCCCACCATCGACCTGCTCGACCCCGAGTTCTGGCGGTCGCGTCAGCACGAGGCCTGGACCTGGGCCCGCGCCAACGATCCGGTCCACCGCGACGAGCGCAGCGGGATCTGGTGCGTCACCCGCCACGCCGACCTGCTCCACGTCGAGCGCCACGCCGAGATCTTCTCCTCGCTGCGCACGTACCGGCTGAACGAGACGCCCACCGAGTCGAACATGATCGCCAGCGACGATCCGCAGCACCTCAAGCAGCGGCGGCTCGTCAACCGGGGCTTCACGCCCAAGGCGGTGCGCGCACAGTCCGACGGCTTCGAGACGATGATCGACGGCCTGGTCGACCCGGTCACCCCCGACGGTCGGGTCGAGGTCATCGACGCCATCGCCGGCCAGCTCCCCGCTCGTTTCACCTGCAACCTGCTCGGCCTGCCCGAGGAGAACTGGCGCCAGGTCAAGGGGTGGTCCGAGAAGCTGATGCGCATCGACTCGATGCTGTTCGACCAAGAGGCCCTCGGCGGGCTGGTCGAGGTCACCACCGAGCTGATGACGATGGTGATGACCGACGTGCCCGAGCTGCGCGGCTGCCCGGTGAGCTCGGGCCTGCTGTCGCAGTGGTCGCACGCCGAGGTCGACGGCGAGCCGCTCGACATCGAGACGATCTTCCATGAGACGGGGCTGTTCGTGGCCGGCGGCGCCGAGACCACCCGCACCGCCATCGCCCACGGCCTGCGGGCCTTCTGCGATCACCCCGACCAGTGGGAGCTGCTGTACGAACAGCCCGAGCTCATCCCGTCCGCCGTCGACGAGGTCATCCGCTGGGTCACGCCGCTCAACAACATGTTCCGCAAGGCCACCCAGGACACCGAGGTCGGTGGCGTGCCCATCGCCGCCGGCGAGCGGCTGGCGCTGATCTACCCGTCGGCCAACCGAGACGAGGCCGTGTTCGACGACCCGTTCACCTTCGACGTGCGCCGCTCGCCGAACCACCACGTCGCCTTCGGCCACGGCACCCACTTCTGCATCGGCGCCAACTTCGCCCGCCGCGAGCTCGAGATCCTCTTCGGCAAGCTCACCCGCGACTGGACCGACCTGCAGGTGCTCACCGAGATCGACGTCGAGCCCAACATCTTCGCTCGGGCCGTCCGCTCCTTCGAGCTGGGCTTCACCGCTCGCTGACACCTTCCGCGTCGGCCAGCGATGAACCCCCGGTGACGGTCGAGGCCGCGAGCGCAACGAGCCCGACGAGGAACGCCCACGGTCCGGGTCCGGGACGCTGGGGGAGGTCGACGGCGAGGTACACGGCGAAGCCGGTGTGCACCAGGGCGGCAACGACCACGATGCCCGCCGGCGCCGCGAGCGACGCCCTGCCGCGCGCGAGCGCCGCGGCCGTGGCTGCCACGCCGCCGCAGGTGTAGACGCCCCATCGCAGGTAGTTGGCCAGGCCCGCTCGACCGGGTCCGCCGTCGGAGGCGACGTTGTCGACCCGGTTGGAGAGCTCCTCCACGCCGACGTTGTAGCGCTCGGTCGAGAAGCGGTCGTCGACGAACACGTCGTCGAACTCGTAGGCCCACGGGAGGGCGGCCAGGCTCGAGGCGATCGCGACGATGCCGAGTACTCCCCACAGCACGGCCCACCCCTTCGAGTGTCCCCCCACGTCCGCGAACCGTACTCCTGTTGCGCGGGGCCTACTCGTCGGTTCCGGCCACGGCCCCCGGCTCGACGTCGGCCTGGAACGCCTCGAGGTTGCGGTTGCAGCGCCACGGGCCCCAGCCGCCGGCGTGACCGTGGAGCCACTTGGCGAACGAGGTGTTGAGGGTCGGGTCGTAGACGTCGGTCCACGGGTGGCCGGTGATGGCTTCGAAGGTCTTCTCGTGCACGTCGTTGATCTGGAACAGGCCGTGGTCGCGGGTGCCATTGGTGTTCTCGCCGACCGCCAGCGGGTCGAAGCCCGATTCGCACTGCACGATGACGATGGCCTCGACCGTGAGGGGGCCGAAGTGCGACCGGATGAGGTCGGTGTACCCACCGGTGGCGGGCACGCCGTCGGACGCCATGACGATGTCACCGACCGAGCCGAGCGTGGCCGGCGGGACGTGGGTCTCGTCGACCGCTCCCGGCGCAGCAGGTGCGGAAGCGAGGCCCGAGATCCGGGGTGCCGAGGTCTCGGTGCGGACGAGGTCGAAGTCGGGAGCGGCGATGTCGTCCGGGGCACCGGGCGCCCGTGCTGCGGCCAGTACGAGCGCGGCGACCGCCAGCACGAGCACGACGCCGGCGATGGGCGCGTGGCAGCGGGGCCGTCGGTCGACGCCGGGTCGGTCGACGCCGGGTCGGTCGGCCGGGACGGTGGGCTCAGGGGCGTCGTCGGGCGCGGGAGCGGCGCGCAGGGGCTCGCGACGGGAGCGCCGCGGCGGTGCGTGGGGGGAATCGCCCGGCCCGGACATCTCGCCGACGCTACCGGAGGTACGGGTTCGGAACCCGCTTCGGTGGGCGCTACCGTCGACTCCGATGTCGCACGTCACCGCCTCCGAACCGAGCCCGTCGCCGACGCCCACGATCACGCCCGACACCACCATCGAGCCGTCGCACGGCGAGGGCGACCACGATCGCTTCGCCCACATCTGCCGCAAGGAAGACGTGACCCGGGCCTACATCACCGGGGAGGCCATCGAGGCGCTGTGCGGCAAGAAGTGGGTCCCCACCCGCGACCCCGACAACTACCCGGTCTGCCCCGCCTGCAAAGAGGCCATGGGCAAGATCAACTCCGCCGGCGACAACTGAGCTCCGGCCCGCGCCGGTCAGTCGAGGCGGCGGAGCTCGTTGCGGTAGCGCTTGCCCCGTTCGACGTAGAACGCCGCCGAGTGCTTGATCATGTCGGGGTCGACAGCGTCGAGGCGGAGCTTGGCCGGGATGCCCAGCGCCATGGCGCCGGACGGCACCTCGAAGCCGTTGCTGCACACGGCGTTGGCGCCGACGAGACCGCCGGATCGCACGATGGCGTGATGGAGCACGATGCTGCCCGAGCCGACGAGCGAGTCGTCCTCGATGGTGCAGCCCTCGAGGTGCACGACGTGGCCGACCACGCACCGGTCGCCGACGGTGGTGGGCGCGAACTCGGTGGTGTGGACGACGGTGCCGTCCTGGATCGACGTCTGCTCGCCGATGGTGATGTGGCCGCTGTCGCCGCGGAGGACCGCGCCCGGCCAGATCGACGACTCGGAGCCGATGCGGACGTCGCCGATGACGACGGCGTCGGGGTGGATGTAGGCGTCGGCGGCGATGGTGGGTTCGAGGTCGCCGAGGGCGTAGATGGGCATCAGATCTCCCGGGCCAGCGCGAGGGCCTGTTGGGGGGTGAGGTCGGTCTGTCCGACGAGCCAGCAGGCGATGGGAGCGGCCTTGCGCTCGGACGCGTGGGCGGCGACGCCGGCGAGGTCGAGCAGCGTGGCGACGGTGTCGTCGTCGGGCACGTCGAGGCCGCACCGCTCGGCGAACGCCGCCAGCCACTCGGCGGCGGTCGGTTGGTCGCTCGTCGGGTCGTCGGGCATGGGGGTCATCCTGTCCCACGGAGGCGGCGGCGGACCGAATCGACGATCTCGCTGTCGCGCCGGACCGCCTGGGGTCGTCGGATGAGCCGGTTGATGCGGGTCAGCACGAAGAGCACCGGGAAGATCTCGAGCCGGCCGGCCAGCATCATCACCATCAGCAGCCCGCGCGCGGGACGGCTGTAGACGAGGAAGTTCGACGCCGGTCCCGCATCGCCGAAGGCCGGTCCCATGTTCCCCATCATCGATGCGGCCCCGCCGAACGATTCTGGGAGCCCGGCGCCGAGGAACGACAGGACGACGGTGGCCATCAGGATGATCAGGATGTAGAAGAGGAGGTACCCGACGATGCGGTCGACGGTCCGGTCGGGGATGACCTCGTCGCCGATCTTGACGGGGAGCACCGCGCGGGGCTTGCCGACCCGACGGACCTCGCGCCGGGCGAACAGCATCAACACCTGCACGCGGATGAGCTTGGCGCCGCCGGCGGTGGACCCGGCCATGCCGCCGGAGATCATCAGGGCCAGCAGGAGCAGCTGCGCCGCCGGCGCCCACGCGACGTAGTCGGCGGTGCCGAACCCGGTCGACGTGAGCAACGTCACCACGTTGAACGCGCCGTCGCGGAGGGCATCGGCCGGCGAGAGCCCGTCGCGCCACCACAGCAGCACGCTGATGACGGTGACGAAGATGGCGAGGACCTGGAGGTAGAAGCGCAGCAGCGGCGACCGGCGGTAGGAACCACGGTCGCCGGTGAGGAAGCGGTAGTGGAGGCTGAAGTTGATGCCGCCGTAGAGCATCAGGACGATGAGGGCGATCTCGACCATGACCGAGTCGAAGGCCGCCACCGAGTTGTCATAAGGCGACAGCCCACCGGTGGAGACGACGGTGAATGCGTGGGTGACGGCATCGAAGGGGGAGAGCCCGACGGCCAGCAGGACCGCCATCGAGACCACCGTGAATCCGCCGTAGACCATCCACAGTCGTTTGGCCGTCTCCGACACCCGAGGCGCGAGTCGGTCGGCCGTGGGCCCGGGAGCTTCGGCACGGAGCAGCTCCATGCCGCCGATGCCGAGGAAGGGGAGCACGGCGACGGCGAGCACGACCATGCCCGTACCGCCGTACCACTGGGTCATGCTCCGCCAGAAGAGGATCCCCCTCGGTGCGTCCTCGATGGGGCTGAGGACGGTGGAGCCGGTGCCGGTGAAGCCCGAGATCGACTCGAACAGGGCGTCGTCGATGCGCGGGAACGTGCCGGCGAGGAGGTACGGCACCGCACCTCCGATGGCGGCGATGGTCCACGTGGCGCCGACGGCGACGAAGGTGTTCGACGCGGTGGCTCGCTCGGGGATGGACGTCGCACGCCACAGGGCCCCGCCGCCGGCGGCCACGATTCCCGACGCCAGCGCCAGTGCTCCGGTCTCGGTGCCGCCGGCGCCGGCCTCGACCAGCGCCGAGATGGCGATGCCCACGGCGATGAACAGCAGCGCCGCCCCACCGATGTGGGCCGCGAGGTTCGGCCTGCGCCGCGACGGCGTCTGGAACGAGGTGGTCACGCGTGATCGGGGGGCGACGCGCAGGCGCGGCACCAGCCGGTGAGGGCGAAGTGACCCAGATCGAGGCGGAAGCCGAGCCGGTCCTCGACCTGCCGGGCGAAGGGGGACGAGAGCGCCGGCTCGAGCTCGGTGATGGCGCCGCAGCCATCGCACACGAGGTGGGCGTGGACCTCGGTGGTGAGGTGGTATTGAGCCGGCCCGTGGCCGAGATGGACGTGGTCGACGACGCCGTGGTGGGTCAGCAGGTCCATCGTGCGGTAGACGCTGGAGGCCGACACGTCGGGGTGGTCGTGACGCACCCGCTGGAGCAGGTCGTCCGCCGTGACGTGCGACCCCGATGCCACGAGGGCCTGGAGCACCATCCGTCGGGGGGCCGTCATCCGTACACCGTGTGACCGAAGACGATCGACGAGTTCCTCGACGGTGAGGTCGGCCATGGGCTGACAGTACCGAGGGAGCCCGGTGAGCCGGGGCCCGGACCCACGATGACCGCAAGGGGACGAATGGGCTTCAGTTGCAAGCTGAGTGCAACTGGGATCAGGACGCGGGTAGCGTCGTGCTGATGCGCAGACCTCTCGGATTCCTCGCCGGTCTCGCCCTCGTCGCCGTCCTGGCCGCCGCCTGCGCCGGCGACGACACGGCCGACGATGCGGTGTCCGCCACCTCCGGCGGTGGCCTCGTCATCGCCACCACGGTGAGCCCGATCACCAGCATCACCAGCAGCATCGTCGGCGACCTGGCCGACGTCCGCGGCATCGTGCCCGAGGGCACCAACTCCCACACGTTCGAACCGCCACCCAGCGTCTCCGAGATCCTCGATGGCGCCGACGTCGTCTTCGTCAACGGCCTCCAGCTCGAGGAACCGACGCTCGCGCTGGCTCGCACCGTGGCCGCCGACGCCGAGATCGTGCTTCTCGGCGACCTGATCGTCTCGCCCGAGCAGTACCTCTACGACTTCTCGTTCCCCGAGGACGACGGCAAGCCCAATCCCCATCTGTGGACGGACCCGACGCTCGCCGCCGAGTACGCGCGGCACATCACCGACACCATGGTCGAGGTCGACCCGGACAACGCCGAGGCCTACGAGGCCAATCGCCTCGCTTTCGTCGCCGAGCTCGATGCGTTCGACACCGCTCTGCGTGAGGCGCTCGACAGCGTGCCCGAGGGCAACCGCAAGCTGCTCACGTACCACGACGCCTACGCCTACTGGGCCAAGACCTACGGCTGGAGCGTCATCGGTGCCATCCAGCCGGCCGACTTCGGTGACCCGACGCCTCGGGAGGTCGCCGACCTCATCGACCAGGTGCGCGCCGCCGGCGTGCCCGCCATCTTCGGGTCCGAGGTGTTCCCGTCGCCGGTGCTGGCCCAGATCGCCGACGAAGCCGGCGTCGACTACGTCGACGACCTGCGCGACGACGACCTCCCCGGCGAGCCGGGCGACGCCGACCACAGCTACCTCGGGCTCATGAAGTTCGACTACGTGACCATCGTCTCCGCCCTCGGTGGCGACCCATCCGCCCTCGAGGCGTTCGAGGTCACCGACGGCGCGACCGACCAGGCGATGTATCCCCAATGACGGTCACCCCCGCCCCCGGGTGTCCGCTCCTCACTCTCCGCGGTGTGGCCGCCAGCTATGGCGAGGGCCGCGTGCTCACCGACGTCGACCTCGACGTCTCCAGCGGCGAGTTCGTCGGCATCGTCGGGCCTTCGGGTTCGGGCAAGTCGACCCTGCTCAAGATCCTGCTCGGCTCGGTCACGCCGTCGGCCGGCACGTTCGCCCGTGCGCCCGGCGTCCGCCTCAGCTACGTCCCCCAGGTCGAACAGATCAACTGGGACTTCCCCGTGACCGTGGCCCAGTGCGTGTTGATGTCGCGGGTCACCCGGCGGCTGGCGCCGTGGGCGAGCAAGACCGAGAAAGCCGACGTCGCCCGCGTGCTCGACCGCCTCGGCATCGGCGAGCTGGCCGGCCGCCACATCCGCGCCCTCTCCGGCGGGCAGCAGCAGCGGGTGTTCCTGGCCCGGGCGCTGCTGGCCGAACCCGACCTCCTGCTGCTCGACGAGCCGACCTCCGGTGTCGATGTGCGCACCCGCCACGAGGTCCTCCACCTGCTCGGCGAGCTCAACGAGCAGGGCATCGGCATCGTGCTCACCACCCACGACCTCAACGGCATCGCCGCCCACCTGCCCCGCATCGTCTGCATCAACGGGCGCGTGATCGGCGCCGGCTCGCCGGCCGAGGTGCTCGTGCCCGAGGTCCTCGAGGCCACCTACGGCTCGCCGATGGAGGTGCTGGAGCACGGCGGCATGCGCGTCGTGGTCGACGCCCCCATCGACGCCGAGGTCCTGCCCTTCCGCCGCACCGATGTGTCATGAGCACCCGAAGATGATCACGCTCGACGAGCTCACCCGCCCGTTCCAGTACCAGTTCTTCCAGAACGGGTTGATGGTCGCCACCGTCGCCGGCGCCCTGTGCGGGCTCATCGGCGTCTACGTCGTGCTGCGATCGATGAGCTACATCGGCCACGGCCTCAGCCACGCCATCTTCGGCGGCTTCGCCGTGTCGGCCCTTGCGGGCATCAACGTCTTCGTCGGGGCGGGTCTGTGGGGCCTCGCGTCCGCCCTCGCCGTGTCGTCGGTGACCCGTCGTCGGCCCATCGGCTCCGATGCCGCCATCGGCGTCATCACCACCGCCTCGTTCGCCTTCGGTCTCGCCGTGCTCCAGTTCAGCGGTGGCGCCGACATCAACGCCGACGCCGCACTGTTCGGCAACGTGCTCGGTGTCAGCCGTGGCGACGTCTGGCTGGTGTGCGGCGTCACGCTCTTCGCAGTCGCCGTCATCGTGCTGCGCTACCGGGCGATGCTGTTCGTCGCATTCGACCCCGAGGTCGCCGAGGCCTCGGGCGTTCCGGTCGCTCGGCTCGACGCGTTGCTGATGCTGGTGCTGGCGTCGTCGATCCTCGCCACCATGAACGTCATGGGCGTCACCCTCATCGCCGCCGCCCTCGTCGTGCCGGCGGTCGTCGCCCGCATGATGACGTCGTCGTTCTCGACGATGCTGTGGCTGTCTGCCCTCATCGGGGCCGTCTGCGGATTCGTGGGGATGAACCTCAGCTACCACCTCGACGTGGCGTCGGGTCCCACCATCGTGTTGGTGGGCGGCACGTTCTTCGTGGTGGCGTTGCTGACGTCAGGCGTGACCGGCCGCCGGCGCCTCGCCCACGTCGACGCGCACTAGCGATCGAGCTTCACGATCTCGTCGCCGGGGCGGATGGTGCCCTCGACCACGACCTTGGCGTTGATGCCCCGCAGGTGGAGCTCGGTGCCGACGGGCGAGTTCACGAAGCGCCAGGCCTCGCTGCCGAAGCGAGCACTGAACTTCTTGCAGCCCGTGTGGGGTTGATCGGTGACCTCGATGACCGCGGTGCCGATGGCGAGCCGGGTACCGGGCGCCACGTTGGCCTCGGAGAGGTCGAAGTCGACGTGGAGCTGATCGCCGGCCAGCGCCATGCGGTCCGGCTCGACGGCGAGGAAGCGCGACAGACGGGCGTTGATCACGTTGAGCTGCATGTCGGGGTGGGGTCCACCATCGGCGGTGCGTCGGCTGCCTCGCACGTTCCAGGTGTCGCCCTCGAGCCCCTCGGCGAAGCTGAGCCGGGCCTCGGCGAGCACCTCGCGCTCGTCGACGGCGGGGCGGCGCACGATCAGCTCGAGCGAACCGAGGTCGGCCGGCGCCGCCCGGAAGTCGTCGACGGCGGCCTCGAGCTCTGCCGTGGTGCGGAAGGTGACGTCGGTCGTGCTGCCCGTGCGCTCCATGGCGGCCATTGTCGTGCATCGCTCGCCGTGGCGACGAGCGGGTTCGGTCAGTGCAGCTCGCGGTGCTCGGCGACCACGCGGTCGATGACCGCGCGCAAGACGTCGGACACCAAGCCCTCGTCGAGCTCGTACTCCTTGGCCAGACGCCGGACCTTCGCATCGATCTGGGCTTCGCGGGTGGCGTCCTGTGGCGGCAGCCCCCGCTCGGCCTTGATGCGGCCGACCCGTCGGGTGATCCGGAAGCGTTGGGCGAGCAGCTCGACGAAGCGCTCGTCGACCGCATCGATCTGGGCTCGCAGGTGCTCGAGCTCGTCGGCCTCGTCCATGGCGACCATCGTGCCTCAGCACGCTCGTCCCCGGCGAGATGACACGGCGCTCGACATCCACAAGCGCGACAGATCCACTCAAGACTGGTTGCATTCGCGCCGATGACTAGTCCGATCACACCATGCAGACGATTCACCCCGCCTCTGAGGACTTCGGTCCCGATCCGTCGGATGACGACGAGTTCTTCGACGACCTGCTCGACATCGGCGATCGGCGCCGGGTCTTCCTCCGGATGGTGTTCGGCGTCGAGGTCGACCGCGTGACGACGGACTCGATCTTCGAGCTCCGCTTCGACCGGTGACGCGCAACGGGGCGCCCGAAGGCGCCCCGTGAGCCGAGAATCGAGTCGAGCTAGGCGGACTCGGCGGCGGCTGCCCGGTCCTGCGCGACGGCGTCGAGCAGCTCGTACTCCTCGCCGGTGTCGTCCCAGTCCTCGAACTGGGTGACGCCGAGGGTGTCGAAGCGCTTGCGGAGCCAGCCGTCGTTGGCGTCGAGCAGGCCGAGCTTCTTGCAGTTGGGCACGATCTTGGAGAAGAGGAGCTGCTGGAACGGATCCTGGTTCTTCAGCTCGGGATCGTCCTGCTTGAAGATGCTGATCGCTTCCTTGACCGGCACGCCCATCCGCTCCCAGACCTCCTGCTGGAGGAAGCGGTCGCGCATGCGCACCGCAGCCTCGAAGGCGAACTCTTGGCGGTCGAGCATCTCCTTGTCGGAGAGGCCCTCGTAGAACTCCTTGAGCGACAGCACGCCGAAGGCCACGTGGCGGGCCTCGTCGGACATCACGTAGCGGAGCAGCTTCTTGAGGAGGGGGTCGTCGGTGGTCTGCATCGCCATGCCGAAGGCGGCGAGGGCGAGGCCCTCGACCATGATCTGCATGCCGAGGTAGGTCATGTCCCACCGGCTGTCGTTGATGATGTCGTCGAGCAACAT
>JBFJNI010000112.1:0-11835 GCA_041618235.1 Acidimicrobiales bacterium | reverse complement strand
TGGCAGCATCCGTCCGTGGACGTCGGGCGCTCCATCACACGCAGCGCTCGCGCCAGCTCCGCCACCCGCAGATCGTCGCGACAGGCGGCCTCCACACCGACCGCGGCGTCGTCGAGCGCGCGCACGACCGGATCGGGCGCCTCCGCCACCGCATCGAGCGAGGTCGCCCCCGGGCCGCGGCCGTCGCCGTGCAGCGGGCACACGTCCTCCCGCCGCCCGGGACCGCGGTCCCGGTCATCGATCACGACCCTCGGTCAGGCGACGAGATCGTCCGCCTCGGCGATCACGCCTGGACCATCGAGGGCATGTCCGACGACGAGGGCAGGGCGCTGGTCGACCGGTGCAACGAGGCAATCGCCGCCGGTGGCCCCGACCACGTGCACCGATGGGAGCCCGGCGACCTGCTCGTCTTCGACAACCGTCTGGTGCTGCACCGGCGCGAACCGACCGCGACCCCCGGACGGCGCCGCCTGCGACGGGTGGTCGCGCTGGCCGGCGACTGATCGCCGGCGGTGGCCGTCAGACCTCGCGGCCGAGGAACGCGGCGAGTCGGTCCGCGTCGGACGCGTTGGCCGGCGCCTCGGCCTGCGGGCCGAACGGGGCGCCCTCGGGCCCACGGAAGGCATCGGGGATCGACGCCTTCGCCTGCTCGAGGAGTGCCGCGGCCAACGCCGGGGCGAGGTCGGTCGACTGGCCGGTCGCCTTGGCCAGGTCCCAGCCGTGCACGAACGTGTCGGTGGTGGCGAGGCCCAGGAACGCCGAGCCCGGCATCTCCCCGAACGGCAGGGTGTACATCTTCTCCAGCGCGCCGTCCGCACCGAAGGCCGCCACCGTTCCGGCCGCGACCTCGTCGAAGGCCGCCACGTAATCGCCGGACGCGTCGTCGATCTCGCCCGAGGGTTCCTCGCCGCGGACACCGTGGCCGAAGAACCGCTGTCCTCCCACGATGTGGTTGATCAGCTCACGGACCTTCCACGACGAACACGGTGTGGGGTCGTCGAGTTGTTCGGTCTTCACGCCGGCCAGGACCTCGCGGGTGGCGGCGATCGCCTGCTCGAGGGGTTGCGTGCTCATGGTCCGACTCCTTGGTTGCCCGTTCGTGACGACGAACGTACGCCGTCTGGAATCCGGCCGCTCGCGATCAGGCCAGCGCGGCTACTCCCACTCGATGGTGCCCGGCGGCTTCGACGTGATGTCGTAGGCCACCCGGTTGATGCCGGGCACCTCGTTGATGATGCGCGACGACATCTTCTCGAGCAGGTCGTAGGGCAGGCGGGCCCAGTCGGCGGTCATGGCGTCGTCGGAGGTGACGGCCCGGATGATGCACGGGTAGCCGTAGGTGCGCTCGTCGCCCATGACCCCGACGGCCCGGATGTCGGGCAGCACCGCGAAGGCCTGCCAGATCTCTCGGTCCATGCCGGCCTTGTGCAGCTCGGCCCGCACGATGGCGTCGGCCTCCTGCAGCAGGGCGACCTTGTCGGGCGTGACCTCGCCGATGATGCGGACGCCGAGGCCGGGGCCAGGGAAGGGCTGGCGCCAGACGATCTCCTCGGGCAGGCCGAGCTCCTCGCCCACGCGGCGCACCTCGTCCTTGAACAGGTCGCGCAGCGGCTCGATGAGCTCGAAGTCCATGTCGTCGGGAAGGCCACCGACGTTGTGATGCGACTTGATGGTGGCGGCCTTGGCGCCGCCACCGGACTCGACGATGTCGGGGTAGAGCGTTCCCTGGACGAGGTAGTCGGCGTCGGTGATGCCGCCCTTGGCGTCTTCGAAGATGCGGATGAACAGCTCGCCGATGGCCTTGCGCTTGGCCTCGGGCTCGGTGATGCCGGCCAGCTTGTCGAAGAAGCGATCGGCGGCCCGCACGTGGATCAGCTCGATGCCGAAGTTGCGCTTGAACGTCTCGACCACCTGGTCGCCCTCGTCCTTGCGCATCAGGCCCGTGTCGACGAACACGCAGGTGAGCTGGTGGCCGATGGCCTTGTGCACCAGCGCGGCGGCCACTGCGGAGTCGACGCCGCCGGACAGACCACAGATGGCCCGGCCGTCTCCGACCTGTGCCCGCACCGCCGCGACCTCGGTCTCGATGACCGACGACATCGTCCACGTGGGGCGGCAGCCGCACGCCTCGTACAGGAAGCGCTTGAGCAGCTCCTGGCCGTATGGCGTGTGGACGACCTCGGGGTGGAACTGCACTCCGTAGATGCCGGCACTGGTGCTCTCGAAGGCGGCGGCCGGTGTGTCGGGGGTGGATGCCAGCACGGTGAAGCCGTCGGGCGCCCGGGTGATCGTGTCGAAGTGGCTCATCCACACGACCTGCTCCTCGGGAGCGTCGTCGCCGAAGAGCACGCCCTCGACCGAGCGGCGCAGGTCGGCGCGCCCGTACTCGCCTCGCCCGGTCTTGGCGACCTCGCCGCCGAGGTCGCGGGCGATGAGCTGGCCGCCGTAGCAGATGCCCAGGATGGGGACACCGGTGTCGTAGATGGCGGGATCGATGTTCGGGGCGCCCTCGGCGTGCACCGACGCCGGGCCCCCGGAGAAGATCACGCCCTTGGGGTTGCGGCGCCGGATCTCCTCGGCGGTGATGTCGTGGGGGACGATCTCGGAGTGGACGTGGGCTTCGCGGACACGGCGCGCGATGAGCTGCGCGTATTGGGCGCCGAAGTCGACGACCAGGACCGTGTCGAACTCGTCCGACAGGTCGGAGGTGGTGAGGCTCATGCCTGGCTCGCTCCGTCGGATGAACGGGGCACGACCATCAGCTCGGCCTTCTGGAACTCCTTGAGCGACTCGTAGCCGCTGCTGGCCATGGCGGCCCGGAGCGCACCCATGAGGTCGAGGCGACCCTCGGGCGAGTCGGACGGGCCGAGGAGGACCTCGTGCTGGGTGCCGCGCTGGGGCAGGTGCGTGAGCGCCGAGTGGGGCACGTCGGCACGGGCGGCGACGGGCGCCCAGTGGGCTCCCCGACCCGGAGCGTCGGTGGCGCCGGCGAGTGGGCCACCGAGCATCACGGCATCGGCGCCGCACGCGAGGGCCCGGGCGACGTCGCCCCCGGTGTCCATGCCGCCGTCGGCGATGACGTGCACGTAGACACCGGTCTCGTCGAGGTGGCGCATCCGGGCGGCGCGGGCATCGGCGATGGCGGTGGCGAGCGGGACGCCGACGCCGAAGGTGTCCGCCGTGGTGGCGCTGACCGCGGTGCCGACGCCGACGAGCACGCCGGCGGCGCCGGTGCGCATCAGGTGCAGCGCCGCCTGGTTCGACGTGCACGACCCCACGATGACGGGGATGTCGAGCTGGCGGATGAAGGTCTTGAGGTTGAGCGGCTCGCCGTTCTTGGTGACGTGCTCGGCTGACAGCACGGTGGACCGGATGATCAGCAGGTCGAGCTCGGACTCGAGCACCTTGGGCAGCAGCTCCTCGATGCGGTGCGGGGTGACGGCGCCGGCGGCCACGGCCCCGGACGCTCGGATCTCCTGCACGCGCTGGACCAGCAGGTCAGGGTCGACCGGTTGCTTGTAGAGCTCCTGGATCCGGGCCGGCGCGGTCGCCGCGTCGAGGCCGGCGATCTCCACCAGGACGGGCTCGGGATCCTCGTAGCGGGTCCACAGACCCTCGAGGTCGAGCACGGCCACGCCGCCCATCCCGTCGATGGACGACGCGGTGGAGGGGCTGACCACCGAGTCGCACGGGGCGGCCAGCACGGGGAGCTCGAACCGGAAGCCCTGGAGCTCCCAGGACAGGTCGACCAGCTCGGGGTCGCGCGTACGCCGGCTGGGCACGATGGTCAGCTCGTCCAGGCCGTAGCCCCGTCGGGCGGTCTTGCCCAGTCCGATCTCGATCTCGGCCACGGTTGCCCTCCGTCGAACCGGCGGCGTCGGGCCGCAGGCCGGGCCGCAGTGCCGGCCCTGGGAAAAGGGCGAGTGTAGTGACTGCGCCTCCGGTGACCGATCTCCCGGAACCTCGGTCACTCCGGAGCACGGCTCGAGGTCAGGTGAGCAGGTCTCGGCAGAACGCCCGGATCCCCGACACCAGCGCGTGGGGGGCCTCCCACGGGACGAAGTGCCCGCAGTCGCGGAGCTGGAACGGCCCGACGTGGTTCGGGAACGTCGCCGCCGCCATCTGGTCGTACGCGGGGTAGATGACGTGGTCGGACGGGCCGTGGAGGACGAGACACTCGACCGCCTCGTTGCGCGCCATCATCGGCGACTCGGACCTGGCGGTCTCGTCGAACACCGATGCGTACCCGCCGAAGCTGGCGCGGAGCTTGTCGCCGTCGGCGAACGGCTCGGTGTGGAAGTCGACCGCCGGGCCGCCGGGCATCATCCCCTCGCAGAACGCCCCGGGATGCGACCAGAAGCGCGACGTGTAGAAGGTGGCGATGTAGTTCCGTCGTTGCTCGGGCGTCGCCAGCTCGGCGGCGAGGCCGTCGGGGTCGGTGCCCTGACGGAGGAAGTAGTCGGCCGCGCCGGCGAGCGGGCGGGAGTCGAGGCCGGCCATGGCCTCGGCGTCGAAGGGCAACGGCGAGTTGAACAGCACCATGCGGTCGGCGAGGTCGGGGAACCGGAGCGCCATGTCCTGGATGACCGGGCCGCCGAGGTCGCCGCCGCACAGCACCACCGAGTCGTGCCCGAGGCCGCCCTCGGAAACCGGCGAGGTGACCAGCGCGTGGAGATCGCGGCTGTGCGAGGGCACGTCGTGGAAGCCGTCCGGTGCGACGTCGGAGTCACCGAACCCGCGCAGGTCGGGCACGATCACCTCGAAGCCGGCGGCGGCCAGCGGCTGGATCACCCGCCACCAGATGCGCTTGGTCTCGGGCCAGCCGTGCACGCAGAGCAGCGGCACGCCACCCGGGTTCTCGCGCACGTAGGCCTGCCGGAAGCCCCGGCCCTCGTAGTGGTGGATCTCGAAGCGGTCGGGGTCGAGATCTTCCGGGGACGGGGCAGGGGTGGCCATGGGTCGGAAGCTAGCCGGGCGCCTCGTCGAGCTCGCCGAGCATCGCCCAGAGCGCGTCGACCTCGGACTCGGTGGTCCAGGTCTGACCCACGCACACCCGCATCGCCGGGCGACCGTCGAGCACCGTCGGGGTCACCAACGCCCGCCCCGACCGGTTGATCGCGTCGATGAGCGCGCTCGTCCGGGTGTCGCCATCCGCCCCCACGCGGCGGAGACACACCAGGTTCAGGCTGGGCGGGGCGGCGAACTCGAAGCGGGGATCGTCGAGGACCCGGTCAGCGAGCAGCCGGGCGAGCCGGACGTGCTCGCGCACGTGGCGGGCCAACCCTTCGGCGCCGTAGTGGCGCATCACGAACCACGGCTTCAGGGCCCGGAACCGGCGACCGAGCGGGATCTGCCAGTCGCGGAAGTCGATGACCGCGCCGGCGTCGCTCGCCTCGTTCCTCAGGTAGGCGGGCGAGATCGACAGCGCGTCGACGAGCGGCCGGGCGTCGCGGAGCCACAGGCACGAACAGTCGAAGGTCGTGAACAGCCACTTGTGCGGATTGAACGACCACGAGTCGACGACGTCGGCCCCGTCGAGCACCCACCGCAACTCGGGGCAGACCGCCGCCGACCCGGCCATGGCGGCGTCGACGTGACACCAGACGCCGGCCTCGTCGCAGATGCGGGCGATCTCGCTGATGGGATCCGTGGCCATCGAGGAGGTGGACCCGACCGTGGCGCAGCACCAGATCGGTGTCAGGCCGGCGCGCCGGTCGGCGTCGATGGCCTCGGCGAGCAGATCGGCGCGCATGGCGAACGACGCATCGGACGGGATCGATCGCACCTGGTCGTCGGCGAGACCGGCGACGCGGGCCCCTTTCACGATCGACGAGTGGGCCTGGTCGGAGGCGTAGACCCGAAGCTTCGACAGGTCGCCGCCCGGCGTGGCCCGGTTGCGCGCGGCCAGCAACGTCACCAGCGTCGACGACGACGCCGAGTCCTGGAGCACCCCGCCACCCGACCCGTCGGCGGCGTGGCGGAAGTGGTCGGGCAGGCCGAGCAGCCCGACGAACCAGTCGAGCATCGCCATCTCGACCTCGGTGCACGCCGGGCTCGTCGCCCAGTTCATGCCGTTGACCCCGAGGCCCGACGACACCAGATCGGCGAGGACACCGGGTCCCGAGGTGTTGGCGGGGAAGAACGCGAAGAACGCCGGATGCTGCCAGTGGGTCACGCCCGGCATCACGAGCTCGTCGAGATCGGCGAGGACCGATGCGAGGTCGGAACCGAGGGCCGGCGGGCCGCTGGGGAACGACGCGGCGATCGCACCCGGGTCGACGTCGGGCTGCACCGGCAGCTCGGCCACGCGCTCCCAGTACGAGGCGACCCAGTCCACGACCTCGTGGCCGAGACGCCGGAACTCGTCGGGGCTCATGTGGTCACCGGGGCGGATGTCTGGGGACATGGACCGGAACGGTATGGCGCGAGTGGTCACGACACCCGTCGGCGCCGCATCATCACGGGATGCACGACGGACCGCAGACGGTGGTGCTGCTGGGAGCGCGTCGCCAGACCCTCTCGGTGATCCGTTCCCTCGGGCCTGCCGGGCACCGGGTGCTGCTCGCTCGGCGGCCGGGCTCGACCTGGGTCGAGCGCAGTCGCCACCTCGACGGCGTCGTCGACCTCGGCGACGACATCGCCGCCGGGCTGGCCGCGCTCCCCCGGCCGGAGAACGGTCCGCTGTGGCTCTACCCGCTCGGAGACGACGACATCGCGGAGGTCATCGGCGCGCTCGGTCGCCTGCCCGACCACGTCGAGGCGCTCATCCCGCCCGTCGAGGCGACGCAGCAGTGCATGCACAAGCACCGCCTCTACGAGATCGCCGAGGCAGTGGGGGTCCCGTGCGTGCGCACGGAGATCGTCACCGATCCCGCCCGACTCCTCGATGCCACCGACCGCGTCGGCTACCCGTGTGTGGTGAAGGGCGACGACGAGTCCATCCGTGTCGACGACGGCAAGGCGCTGGTGCTCGAGGCTCGACCCGACTCGACCCCGACCATCGTCAGGACCGGCGTCAGCGGATCGGGCGCCGTCCTCGTCCAACCCCACTTCCGCGGGCTGCGCCACGACGTCTACGTCTTCGCGGACCACGGACGCGTCGTGAACCACGCGACCGTCCGCACCGACCGCTCCGACATGCCCGACGGCACCGGCCTCGGTGTCCGGGGCGTCGGGGTCACGGCGCCCGAAGGCATGGTCGACGACGCTCGCATGCTCATGGAGGCCATCGGCTACGACGGCGCCGCCTGCGTCCAGTTCCTGCACGACGCCGCGACCGGGCGGCGGATGTTCCTCGAGATCAACGCCCGTCTCGACGCCAACGTGCGCTCGGTTCGTTCGGTCGGTCTCGATCTGCCGCTCTGGTTCCTCGACCACCGTCGCGGGGTGCCCGTCCCCGAGCTCGGGTGCATGGACCGACCCGGCTGGCGCTTCTCGTGGACCAGCGGCGACCTGAGTGGCCTGCTCCGTGCCCGCCGGCGGGGTGCGCTGACGCGACGTGAGACGATCCACTGGATGACGTCGCTGCTCGCCGGCATCGTCCGCACCGATGTCCACCTCTCGTGGGACGTCCACGATCCGCGGCCGTCGCTGCGCTTCCCGATCGAGCGGCTCGACCCCCGAACGCCTCGGCCCACGATGTGACCCACTAGGGTGTCCAGATGGAAGAGCGTTTCACGGAGTCAGACGCCGTCCACCCCCGATTCGCCAAGCTGGGCCTGACGTTCGACGACGTCCTGCTGGTCCCCGGCGAGTCCGATGTGCTGCCGCACGAGGTCGACACCTCCTCGCAGTTCACGCCCAACATCCGGCTCGCGGTGCCGATCCTGTCCGCAGCGATGGACACCGTCACCGAGGCCCGTCTCGCCATCGCGCTCGCACGCGCCGGCGGCATGGGCATCATCCACCGCAACCTGTCGATCGCCGATCAGGCGGTCGAGGTCGACCGGGTGAAGCGTTCGCAGTCCGGCATGATCGAAGACCCGGTCACCCTGAAGGCCGACGGTCACGTGCACGACGCCCTCTCGCTGATGGCCAAGTACAAGGTGTCGGGCGTTCCCATCGTCGACCACGACGGCACGCTCGTCGGGCTGCTCACCAACCGCGACCTGCGCTTCGTCGACGACCACGACCAACCCATCAGCGCCGTCATGCGCCGTCCTCCGCTGATCACCGGCAAGGTCGGCACCACGCTCGACGAGGCCAAGCAGATCCTCTGGCAGAACCGCATCGAGAAGCTGCCCATCGTCGACGACGACGGCAAGCTCCGCGGCCTCATCACCATCAAGGACATCACCAAGCGCGACGACTTCCCCCACGCCACCCAGGACGAGCGAGGCCGCCTCCGGGTCGCCGCCGCCGTCGGCGTGGGCACCGACGTCATGGACCGCTGCGAGGCGCTGGTCGCCGCCGGTGTCGACGCCCTCGTCGTCGACACCGCCCACGGACACAGCCGGGGCGTGCTCGACACGGTCAAGGAGGTCAAGTCCCGCTGGGACATCGACGTCGTGGCCGGCAACATCGCCACCGCCGAGGCCGTCCGGGCGCTGGTCGCCAACGGCGCCGACGCCGTGAAGGTCGGGATAGGACCTGGGAGCATTTGCACGACCCGCGTCGTCGCCGGCGTGGGCGTCCCGCAGATCACGGCCATCGTCGACTGCGTCGAGGCCGCCGATGCGCTCGGCGTGCCGGTCATCGCCGACGGCGGCATCCAGCACACCGGCGACATCGCCAAGGCGCTCGCCGCCGGCGCCAGCACCGTGATGCTGGGTTCGATGTTCGCCGGCGTCGACGAGGCGCCGGGCGAGGTCATCGTCCACCAGGGCGAGCGGTACAAGGAGTACCGGGGCATGGGTTCGATGGGCGCCATGGGTGCCCGCTCCTCCGCCCGCGACGACGACACCAAGACTCGGAGCTACTCGAAGGACCGCTACTTCCAGGGCCACGTCGACGAGGTCGAGAAGCTCGTGCCCGAGGGCATCGAGGGCCGGGTCGCCTACAAGGGCCCCATCGCTCCCCTGCTCCACCAGTTCACCGGCGGGCTCAAGGCCGCCATGGGCTACTGCGGCACCCGCACCATCGACGAGCTGCGTACCCGGGCCCAGTTCGTCCGCATCTCCGGCGCCGGCCTCCGCGAATCACATCCCCACGACATCACGATCACCAAGGAAGCTCCGAACTACCGCTCGAGCTGAGGCGGAGACGCCGAGGTGACCGCCGTTCCGAGACCGGACCTGCGCTACGAGCGCTTCCCCGAGGGCTTCTTCCAACGAGCCGACGAGAGCCCCGACCCGGTCTTCTACGAACCCGATCGCTTCGTCACCCACATCGACGACGCCGCCATCGCCGCCGTCGGCGCGTTGTACGACGAGCTGGGCATCGGCGCTCGGGGCGATGGTCGGGTGCTCGACCTGTGCTCCTCGTGGATCTCGCACTTCACCGCTCCCCCACCAGACCTCGTGGCGCTGGGCATGAACCAGGCCGAGCTCGCCGCCAACGAGTCGGCGGCAGCCGCCGTCGTGCACGACCTCAACGTCGACACGACCCTCCCGTTCGAAGACGCTTCGTTCGACGACGCCGTGTGCTGCGTGTCGGTCGACTACCTCACCCGCCCACTCGAGGTGTTCGACGAGGTCGCCCGCGTGCTGCGGCCCGGCGGACGGTTCGTGTGCACGTTCTCCAACCGCTGCTTCCCCACCAAGGCGATCCGGGGCTGGCTGGAGACCGACGACGCCACCCACGTGCGGATCGTCGCCACCTACTTCGCCCTGTGCGACGGCTTCGACGACGCCACCGGCGGGCCCCAGACGCCGGCCGATCATCGAGGCGATCCGGTCTACGCCGTGTGGGCGAGCCGACGGTGAGTCCGACAACGGCAACAGCCCGGCATGCTCTGTCCGCACCGAGTGCCGCTGACACGATCTGAGCGATGCAGATCAGACGAGCGCGTCCCGGGGAAGCCGACGATGTCGCCACGGTGTGGTGGCGCTCACGGGAAGCGTCGACTCCTGAGATCCCGCCACCCGTGCACCCGGAGGATGGGGTCCGGGCCTGGTTCGCCGATGTGGTCCTTCCCGAGCGAGAGGTCTGGGTCGCCGATGACGGCCATGCGTCGTGGGCATCCTCGTTCTGGAGGACGACTGGATCGACCGGTTGTACGTCGATCCCGATCGCACGGGATCCGGCATCGGTAGCCGACTGATGACGGTTGCGAAGGCACAGCGTGCGACCGGGCTCCGGCTCTGGACCTTCGAAGCCAACGTGCGCGCCCGGCGCTTCTACGAACGCCATGGGTTCGTCCCCACCGCATCCACGACCGGCGACAACGAGGAAGGCGCCCCCGACGTCCGCTACGAGTGGTCACCCCCGGGCGACGCCAGATAGCAGCCGGGAGCGCCGGAGTTCCCGTCACCCCCCTCGTGCGATGATCCAACCATGATCGCGGGGGCGACGATCGACCGGGAGGTCGAGCAACTGGACGAGGCCGAGGCCATCGGCGCGGCGTTCACCGCCGGCCGCCTCGCTCTCTTGCGGGCCGCCGTCGAGCTCTGCCCGAAGGCGGGGTGGCGCCGGTCGGGCGCTCGCACGCTGGCCATGTGGCTCAGCAGCTACACCGACATCGAGCGGCCCGAGGCCCGTCGGATGGCCCGCCTCGCCGAGCTGTGCCACCGCCAGCCCGCGCTGGCCGACGCCGTCCTCGACGGTCGCATCTCCTACGGCCGGGCCGAGCTGCTGGCCGGGCACGCCGCCGGCCTCCGCGAGCCGTACCTCGCCGACTCGCTGCCGTCGTTGCTGCGCGAGAACGAGCGCCTCACCCGCTTCGACGACTGGGTCAGCCTGTTGGCGCACTGGTGCTCGGTGGTCGACCAAGAGCTCGACCTCCCGCTTAAGGAGTTCCGCACCGAGATCCATCTCTCGCAGTCCTTGTTCGGCCAGGGCGAGATCCACGGCTGGCTCGATCCGGAGACCCTCGCCATCGTCGACGCCGGCCTCGACGCCTTCACCCCGGCGCCCGACCCGCTCGACGGTCCGCTTCCGCCACGGTCGCTGGCCCAACGCAAGCACCAGGCCCTCGCCGACATGGCTCGCTGGGGCCTGGCCGGGTTCGAGCCGGAGGAGATGCGGGACGGCGACGATCCCGAGCACGCAGCGGATGCTCCGCCTCGACCCACTCGATCGGCGGGCGACCGGCGGCGACCGGCGGATGGACCGGCCCCGCTGGTCCGACCTCGCTCTGGCGTCACGGCCAACGTCACCATCGACCTGCGCACGTTCGCCGGCGACCGTCGCTTCGACGACCTCGACGGGTTCGACGTGCGCTCCGACCGCTGGTCGCTCACCCAGTCGGCGGTCGAGCGACTCGTCTGCGACGCCGGCCTCGTCGCCACCCTGCTCGACGGACGGCGCACCGTCCTCGCCGCCACCGACCGGAGCGAACAGTTCACCGCCGCCCAGCGTCGGGCCATCGCCGCCCGCGACGGCGATCACTGCGGCTTCCCCGACTGCGACCGACCCGGCAAGCACTGTCAGGCCCACCACCTCAGACCACGCGCCGAAGGCGGCGTCGACGACATCACCAACGCCGTGCTCGGCTGCTCCTTCCACCACAAGCTCTGGCACCAGGGCTGGACCATGCGCTTCGACGAACCGACCAACCGATGGGTCGCCATCGACCCGGATGGCATCGAGTGGCACGGGCGCGGCCGCGGCTCCCCCGGCGGCTGAGAACCGCAGCGCGAAGATCCCCGCTCAGCCATCGGCTCGGCGGGTCTTCGTCGCGCTCCGTGCGCCGCTCGGGTTGACTGTGGCCGTGGCGGCGACACGAGTGACGGGTCC
>JBFJNI010000111.1:0-11921 GCA_041618235.1 Acidimicrobiales bacterium | reverse complement strand
GTCCGGATGCCGCCACGCTCACGCCCGACGAGCTACGGGGTGCGCTCGCCGGCTCGAGGACGACGCTCAAGGCGAGGCTGCTCGACCAGCGTCGAGTCGCCGGACTGGGCAACCTGCTGGTCGACGAGTCGTTGTGGCGAGTGGGCCTCGACCCGGAGCGCGCGGCCGGCGAGCTGTCGGACCGGGACATCGCCGCGCTCGCTCACGCGATCGTGGCCACCGTCGCCGACCTCACCGAACGAGGTGGCAGTCACACCGGTGACCTCCAGGCCGCGCGGGAGCCGGGGGCGACCTGTCCCGCCGACGGGGCTCCCCTCGAGCGGCTCCAGGTCGGCGGACGCACCACGTACCGGTGCCCGGCGCACCAGCGATGAGCGGCCGCCGGCGGCCCGCCGGTGGCTCGTGGCCGGCTGGGGGACACCGGTAGCATCGTCGCCTCATGCCTGCGAGCATCCCCCCGCCTGCTGCCGCCCGGCTCCGCCTCGGCGTCACCGTCGTCGTCTTCGTGCTGCTCGGCCTCGTATCCGCCGGGACCGTCGCCCTCGCCAACGAGCACGCCGGTGGGAGCGGGTCCTCGACCACCATCCTCCCTGGGTCGAGTACGACCGCCTCGCCGACGACCTCCTCGTCCAGCACGTCGAGCACGACCACCGAGCCGTCGATCACCGTCCCGATCGAGCGGTCCACGACCACCGCCGTGTCCGACCGGACCACGACCACCCGTCGGACGACCACGACCCGATCGTCGTCGTCCACCACCGATCGCGACGAGCCCTCGACGACGTCGACCACGGCCGCCACCACCACCACGGGCCGCAACCTGCTCGTCCCCGGCGACGGCTCCGACGGCTCCGAGTCGACCACCACGTCGTCCACCGTCGTCGAGGTCGCCAGCAGTCGGGGTCTCAGCGAGGAGAACACGGTCTGGCTCATCGTCGCCGGCCTGCTCGTGATCGCCTTCCTGATCGGCTTCTGGACGATGCGCTTCTGGAAGGCCACCAAGCCCGAGGACCCGAACGAGCCCGACCTCGATGCCGCTCGCCGTTCGGTCTTCCGGAACACCTGAGCAGCCCGGTCGCCTGGGTAGGTTGGACCCATGGCTGACTCCCTCGACATCGATGCGATGCTCGCCCGGTTCCGCGAGCGGTCCGCTGCCGTGAAGAAGCGCAACCTGCCGCCGGTGGCCGGCGAGGAGCGCACCCGCTTCATCGAGCAGGCCAAGCTCGACTTCCAGGACTACGCCATCATCGGCGACGCCGAGGGCTCCCTCGAGGACGGCATCTTGACGCTGCGCATCGATCTGCGCCCCGCCGACGAGCGCTGATCCGGGCCGCCCGATCGGCTCGTCGATTTCCACGACCGGCCGATCTCCCTGCTATGTTGACCGCTCCTCGCGGGCGTAGCTCAGCTGGCTAGAGCGCAACCTTGCCAAGGTTGAGGTCGCCGGTTCGATCCCGGTCGCCCGCTCCATGCGAGACGCAACAGGGGCCCTCACCAGGGCCCCTGTTGCGCGTCAGGGCAGCGTGAAGCCGTCGATGAAGTCGACCGCCTCGTCGACGTCGTCGGTCCACAGGACGAACTGCTGGTCCTCGGGCCGGAACAGCTCCTCGAGCACGGGCCGGATGGGAAATCGCGAGGTCCAGTGCTGGTCGAGGTCGAGGAAGACCATGGGGGAGAAGGTGCCACGGACCGAGCGATAGTGGTTCTGGGCCGCGTCCTGGAAGATCTCCTGGATCGTGCCCGCGCTGCCGGGGAGGAAGACGATGCCGTGCACGGCGAGGACCAGGAGGCCGTCCTCGCGGATCGAGTTCTCGAAGTACTTGGCCTGGTGCGTGGCGAGCGGCGACGGCGGCTCGTGGCCGTAGAGCCACGTGGGGATGCCCACCGTCTCGTTGGCGATCTCGTCGGTGGATTCGGCCAGCTCGAACGCCGGCACCTGCCATCGGTGGAGCGCCGCCAGCGCCTCGGGGACGAACTCGCCGTCGAGGAGGAGATCGTCGTGGTCGAGGGGGAACGCTCGTAGCGCCGGATCGGCGCTGATGGTGGCGATGGCCTCGTCGACCGCGGTGGGCGTCATCGCGAGACGGGCGCCGAGATGGGCCGCCTCCATGGCGCCCGGGCCGCCGCCGGTGAGCACCGTGAGTCCTCGGCGGGCCAGCCCGGCCGCGACGTGGGCGGCAGCTCGATAGGTGTCCGACCCGCGCTCGGCCGCGTGCCCGCCCATGATCGCCGCCGGCCGGCAGCCACCGGCCCACAGTCGGGCGTGCAGGAGCCGGGTCACCGCCGTGTCGTGGCGGGCACGACTGACGGCGACCTCGTCGGCCTCGGGGGCGCGCAAACCCCGGCGCACCGCCTGCAGGTAGGTCGCGCCGTCGAAGCTCAGCGCCCACGACATCGGGTCGTGGGTCGACCAGCGGTCGAACAGGTCGTGCCGTTCGTAGAGCCGAGTCGGTGGCGGGATCACGTCAGCGCAGCGTGAGCGGAGACGAGTGCTCCCAGTCGGCCAACAGCGTCCGCAGAGCCGTGAGGAGCAGCAGCGGTTGGTCGAGCATCAGATGGTGGCCGGCCTCGGGGATCTCGACGACCGGGGCGACCCGGCCGAGCAGGTCGTACATGTACTCGCCGATCTCCGGGGTGACCAGGCCGTGCTCGGCCCGGAACAGCGCCACCCGGCACGTCACCTTCGACAACAGCTCGCGCGACTCGGACCGCGGCGGGACGAAGATGTCGGGGTCGTACTTCCACGAGAAGCCGCCGTCGACGGGGCGGAGCGAGTGCCGGCCGACGTGGTCGATGACATATGGCAGGTAGTGGGCCTGCTCAGGGACCGTGCGGAAGCGGGCGAGGGCGTCCTCGACCGTCGGATACACCTTGAGCCGGCCGAAGATGTTTCCCTGGCGCGCCGCTTCGAGCTCGGGATCGGGAGCGCTCACCGGTGAGTCGAGGATGACGATGCCGCGCAGGTCGTCGCCGTGGAGCGCCGCGGTGCCGATCGACACGAAGCCGCCCATCGAGTGGCCGATGACGACCGGCGGAGTCGACATGCCGGCGTCGGCGGCGACGGCCATGACCTCGTCGGCCCAGTCGGCCAGGCGGTAGTCGTCGCGACGACCGGAGTCGCCGTGGCCCGACAGGTCCATGGCCACGACCCGGTACGAGTCGGCGAGGTGGGGGACCAGGAAGCTCCACCAGTGGGCGTGGGCCGCGCCGCCGTGGATGAAGACCAGGCCCGGTGCGCCGCGACGACCCCAGACGAGGTAGTGGATGGCGCAGCCGTTGCTGTCGACCCGGTGGGTCTCCGGTTGGTGTGCGAGTGCCCGGTCGAACCACCCCGGGGTCTCGACGGGGTTCACGCCGTGGTCTTGGAGGCGACGGCGGCGAGGATGCCGTCGACGAACGCCTCGACGCCGGCAGGCAGCGCGTTGCGCTTCCAAGCGTAACCGCCGATGACGTCGGCACCCTCGGCAGCCAACGCCTTCTCGAACTTGCCGAGCGCCGAGCCGGGGTTGATGGCATAGGTCAGGAACAGCGCCACCGGCTTGCCGGTGAGCTTGGGGACCTTGGCGAGCCGACGGGCGTCGCCCGGCTTCTGCCCGATGACGAAGTGGCCGGCGACCCACGTGCCGAAGACGATGAGGTCGGCGTCGGCCAGGGCCTTGTAGTCGAGGGCGTCGACCGACTGCACGGTGACCTGATGGCCCCGATCCTCGATGGTGGCTCCGATGAGGTCCGCTGCCCGACGGGTGTTGCCGGTGCGGCTGGCGTAGACGACCGCGATCTGCATCGCGACAGCTTGCCAGAACCGGCCCGACGGAACGGAGACGGATCAGGCGGTGTCGTCGCCCAGGTCGTCGCTCAGGTCGGAGGGGACGATCAGGGTGTCTCCCGCGAAGTCGGCGACGATCGCCCGACGCTTGCGGTCGGAGAGGAAGGTGGGCTTCGTCGCCGCGGCCAGCACCGGGGCGACCAGCGAGCGGTCGCCCGGCGTGACGAGGCACTGCACCCCGCCGATCGAGAGCACGAAGTCCACCGCAGCCTTGAGGCGGTCGGGGTCCGTGTAGGGCCGGTACGAGGTGCGCTCGGTGCGGGCGCCGGCACCCCAGGGCCCCCGGATGGCCACGTGGACGGTCTGTACGCCGATGTTGCGGGTGCGGCACTCGACGAGCAGCGCGTTGACGTCGCGGCGGTAGTCGGGCTCCGACCACAGGCGAGGGTTCAGCGGGAACATCACGGTGTCGAGGTCCCACCGCCGGATGGCCTCGAGCTGCGCGGCGGCCGTCTCGAGGCCGTGGCCCGTGATGCCGACGAATCGCGTGAGGCCGGCGTCGCGTGCCTCGAACATCGCCTCGACCGCAGCTTTGCGTTCGTCGAGCTGATCGACCGAGGTCACGCCGTGCAGCTGGTAGAGGTCGAACTGGTCGATCTGGAGGGTGGCGAGGCTCTCGCCGATCTGGGCGCGGACCCCGTCGGGATCGCTGCGGTGTGACTTGCCGGCGACGAAGAGTGCATCGCGACGCTCCGGGAGGAGCGGACCGAGGTTGCGTTCGGCCTCGCCGTAGGTCGGGGCCACGTCGACGTGGTTGATGCCGGCGCGGAACGCCTGGTCGAAGGTCTTCGCGGCTTGCTCCGGCGTGCAGTCCGCGAACGTAGCCGCGCCCAGCACGGCGACGCTCGAATCGTGCTTGGTCCTGCCGAGGCGGCGACGCTCCATCGGCCCATCATCGTCCACCCCGGATGCGCGAGGGGAACCCGGCTTCCGGTTCAGCCGGGAAGGGCGAAGTGGAGCGCTCCGGCGAAGCCCTCGGTGCCGAGGACGAGGGACCCGACGGCATCGGCGGGGACGGTGAAGCACGCGTTGCCCACCACTTCGTCGCCCTGCTCGATCAAGCCGGCGTCGAGGAGGTCGTCGGGAACGCGCCCGCAGGTGGCCTCGTAGTCGCGCCACTCGCCCACGCCGTCGGTGAGGAAGAACGGGATCGACGCCGGGTTGCCGAGGCCCCCTCGGTCGGTGAAGCGGATGGCGATCTGCACGAGGACGTGGTTGCGGCCGTCCGGGGCGGCAGGGTTGAGCGAGTCGAACGCCGCCAGCTCGGGTCCGGCGTCGCGGTCGGCGCTCACGACCTCGATCTCGTAGAGGCCGAGGATGTAGGCCTGTCCGAAGGGGATGGGGTCGTCGAAGCTGCCGATGGTGGTCGGGTCGAGGTCGGTGGACGGCGGCGCCCCCGGCGGCGACTGCGGGATCGTGTTGCCGGGCGGCCGTGACGTGGGCGTCGATGGGCTGGTGAGCGGCGTCGCCCGGAGGGTCTGTTCACCCGACTCGGTGACCCGGCCGATGAAGAAGCCGACGACGCCTCCCACCAGCAGGGCGACGAGGGCGATGGCGACGACGGCGCCAGCGGTCACGCCCGAGGGTGGCTCGGGTGCGGAGCTGGAACGGGTGGGGAGCGGGGTGCCGAACCCTGGCGTCGGTACGGCGGCGCCCGGCGGGCGGTAGTGCGCCGGCGGCGGGCCGGGGGGTGCGGGAAGGCGGGCCATCAGGGTCGCGACGCTACCGGCGGGGTGGCCACCGGAGGGCGTCAGCGTCGGTGTCGCCGGCGCTCACATCCGTCGATCGACGATGCGGAAGGCCGAGGGGGGTCCGCTATGGTTGCCCGCTCCGGCGGCGTGGCCGAGTGGCTTAGGCAAGGGACTGCAAATCCCTCTACCCGGGTTCGATTCCCGGCGCCGCCTCCAACTCCGGGTTCAGTGGTCCGCGAGCGACGGCGTCAGCGTGGTCGCCGCGGCAACCGCCAGCAGCAGGAATCCGAACCCGGCGATCAGTGACGGGGCGCCGGCGGCGTTCCATGCCGTGTGGGCGAAGAGGACGAGCGCGGAGCTCACGGCCCCTGCGAACACTCGCACACCCATCGTCGGCCTCCCGTCGTCGCCTGTGGGCGCCCGATCGGCAGGAGACGGGACGAGTTGAGGCGATCCGCGCAGATTCAAGACGCCCAGGTGAGGAAGTCGTCGAGCTTGGCGGCGACTTCGGCGTCGCTCGCACCACGGAGGACGACATCCTCGTCTTCGTCGGTGTGGACCACGACGAAGCGCGCCTCGGCGTTGTCCGTGGCGGCCGTGGAGTCATCGAACGTGGTGCGGAATGGTCCCATGATGTGCATGGGGAACGACGTACCCCGTGCGCGTCGGCGGCAGACCCGATGTCATGTTTCGATCGGGTGTCGATCCCTCTAGGTTGCCGTCACCGTGCCAGCGTCTCCCCCTGCCTTCATGGTGGCGTTCCGCCGCCTGTTCGCGATGCGCCTCGTGGGCACCGTGAGCCTGCGGTACTCGTACCCCTTCCTGCCGACCATCGCGGACGGCCTCGACGTGGGCATCGCGACGATGGGCGTCGCGGTGGCGTGTGGCGAGGTGGTGGGGCTGGCGGCGCCGCTGATCGGTCGTCGGCTCGACCGCATCGGTCGCCGACGCGGGATGCGCGACGGCGTGCTCCTCTCGGCCGTCGGGTGCGCGTGCGCTGCGCTGACGCCATCGGTCGTCGGATTCGGCCTGGCGCTGCTGCTCGTCGCCGCCGGGCGCTACTTCTACGACGTCTCGTTCGGCGCGTGGATCGGCGACGAGGTGCCGTTCGCACGCCGGGGACGGCTCAACGGCATCGGCGAGCTGGCGTGGTCGGGTGCGTTCCTGATCGGCGTTCCCGTCGCGGGCTTCCTCACTGCGGTGTCGTCATGGCGTGTGCCCTTCGCCGTCTCTGCGGTGCTGCTGGTGGCGTTCGCTCCGATCGTGATGCGCACGCTCCCGCCGTCGTCGCCATCGACGACCACCGTGGCGGACGTGGCCCACGCTCGACCGGGCGCGCTGCACCTGGCGATCTTCGGGCTCTCGCTCGGCTCCGCGTTGATCTTCGTCACCGAGGGGGCGTGGTTCGAGATCGATCTCGACCTGACCGAGCGTGCTGTGAGCTCGGTGGTCTTCGTCCTCGGCGTCGGCGAGGTGGTGGGTGCACTGCTGTCGGCGTTCCTCGCCGATCGGCTGGGCAAGCGGGCGACGATGCTCGCCGGCATCGGGATCCTCGCACCTTCCATCGCCGGGATCGGCGTCGTGGGGTCGGCGCAGATCCCTGGCGTGGCCCTCGCCTTCTTCGTCGGACTCGGATTCGAGCTCGCCTTCGTCTCGGCCTTGCCGCTGGTGCTCGAGGTCGCCCCCGAGCGTCGTGCCGGTGCGCTCGGCTTCGCCGTCGCCGCGCTCACCGGTGCGCGGACGATTGCCGCGGTGGCGGGCACGGCGCTCTTCGATACTCGAGGCATCGTGCCGGTGGTCTTGCTCGGACTGCCGTTCCTCGCCGTGGCCGCAGGGATCCTCTGGTGGCGGGTGCACGAGCCGGGGCCGGCTCGGTCAGGACTCGGGACGTCCGTCACCGACGAAGCTCGCTGAGGTCACGGCCGTCCAGCCGGCGAGCATCAGGATGCCGGAGAACTTGGCGCCGTCCTCGACCAGCACCCGCCAGCGGCCGAGGACGTCGTCGAGAGGCTCGCTCGCCACGTCGACGAGGACCGCGAATCCGAGTACGCCCACGGCGGTCAACGCGACGAACGCGGGTGTGCGCAGCGCGGCCGAGCGGAAGGTGCTGGCGATACCGATCGCCACCACGGCATACAGGGCGCTGACGACGTGCTCGTCGAGACCGAGGAACTCCGGCACCACGTTCTCGTGGAGCAGGAGCAGATCGTCTGCGCCGAGCACGGCAGCGAACAGCCCGACGGCGAGCATGAGCCGTGCGACGTTCCGGTCGCGGTGCCGAGCGACCCACCAGGTGAAGATCCCGAACGCGGCAGCGATGGCCCAACCGGCGACGCTCGCCTGGGA
Source organism: Acidimicrobiales bacterium (assembly GCA_041618235.1). Lineage (GTDB taxonomy): Bacteria > Actinomycetota > Acidimicrobiia > Acidimicrobiales > Salinilacustritrichaceae > Salinilacustrithrix. The sequence continues at coordinate 4,058 of JBFJNI010000111.1, read as the reverse complement.
GAGCGCCCCGACATAGACGGGCTCGCCGCTGTCGGCGTTGGGGTCGCGCGAGAAGTCGCCGGGATCGACATCGAGGATCAGCGAAGCGACCGCCGTGGCGCAGATCACCCCCGCGCTGATCCCGCCGACCGCGCCGACCGCTCCGACCCCTGTCACGTCGATCCGGAGCGCGTCGAGCCTCCGCTTCCACTTCGTCGATGCCCACCGCATCGCCGCAATCTACGCGTACGTGACGAACCTCTCGGTCGTCGCCGATCGGGCGAGCGAGGGGAGAGCGGTCGGTACGCTGACCCACTGATGGGAAGGGTGCGGCCCGAGCATGTGCAGGTGCTCCGCGAGCGGGTGAACGGCGAACGCCCGAGCACGAGGGGACGCATCCATCAGATCGCCGCGATCCTGACCCCGGTGGTGGCCGTTCCCGTCCTCGCCGCCGCCGAGCCGGGTCATCCCCGCGTCGGTGCGGCGATCTTCCTGGTCTCGCTCTTCGTCCTGTTCGCGACCAGCGCGTCCTATCACCGGATCGACTGGTCGCCCCGCTGGGCCCTGCGCATGAAGCGGGCCGACCACGTCGCCATCTTCGTCCTCGTCGCCGGTACCTACACGCCGGTTGCGCTGGTGGTGCTCGACGGTTGGCGGCAGACCGCCGTGCTCGCCGTCTCGTGGGTCGCGGTCGTGCTCGCCGTCATCGCGTCCGCGCTCGGCGTGTTCGAGGTCCGAGGCGTGGCGATCTCGGCGTACATCTCCTTGGGTTGGATGGCGCTGCTCATGGCCCCGCAGCTCGTCGAGCGTCTCGACACGGGGACCCAGATGCTCATCGTGCTCGGAGGCGTGATCTACACGGTCGGCGCCATCGGCCTCGCCCGTCGTTGGCCCGACCCTGATCCGGCCCGCTTCGGTTACCACGAGGTGTGGCACCTGGACACGGTGGTGGCCGCCATCGTCCACGGCGCGGCCGTCGTCACCATCGTCAGCGGTTGAGGTCCACCCGGATGGTCGTCGCCGTCGCCGCTACGGTGCGGCCGCAGGGTCGACCGACCCGGATTCGAAGGGGGACTGAACGACATGGGCATGTGTGACGGCCGGGTGGCCATCGTGACCGGAGCGGGCCGCGGCATCGGCCGCGAGCACGCACTGATGCTGGCCGAACACGGCGCCAAGGTCGTGGTGAACGACATCGGTGGCGCACCCGACGGCACCGGCCACGACATGACGCCGGCCCAGGAGGTCGTCGCCGCCATCGAGGAGATGGGGGGCCACGCCGTCGTCAACGACGACGACGTCTCCGATTGGGACGGCGCCAAGCGCATGGTCGACCAGGCGATCGACACCTTCGGCGGCCTCGATGTCGTGGTGAACAACGCCGGCATCCTGCGCGACCGCATGCTGGTCAACATGTCCGAGGCCGAGTGGGACGCGGTGGTGCAGGTGCACCTCAAGGGCACGTTCGCCCCGGCCCGCCACGCCGCCGAGTACTGGCGCAACCGGGTGAAGGCGGGCGAGTCCAACGATGCCCGCATCATCAACACCACCTCGGTGTCGGGCATCTACGGCAACATCGGCCAGACGAACTACGGCGCGGCCAAGATGGGAATCGCCGGGTTCACGATCATCGCGGCACTCGAGCTTGCTCGCTACGGCGTCACCGTCAACGCGATCTCACCGGGAGCACTCACCCGTCTCACCGAGCCGTTGCGTGCCGAGCCACCCAGCGAGGAGCAGCGCGAGGCGAGCTCGCCCCGATGGATCGCACCGATCTGCACCTGGCTGGCCAGCCCGCTGTCGAAGAACGTCACCGGCCGGGTGTTCCAGGTGGCCGGTCAGGAGCTCGCCATCGCCGAGAGCTGGCACCGCGGGCCCACGGTGGAGAACGTCGACGACCCCGAGGCCATGACCGACGTCGTCGCGAAGCTGATGGCCGATGCCCGCCTCAACGCGGACATGCACGGCGACGACGCGGAAGGTCCCGGACGGCCGGGTCACACGATCTGAGCGTCGTTCGCCAGCGCCGAGCCGTCCTGGCGCTGTTCGTCGCGAACGGCGTCGGCTTCGCGTCGTGGCTGCCGCGCATCCCCGAGGTGCGTGACCGCCTCGGCCTGTCGCTGGGGGGACTCGGCTCCGTCCTGCTCGGCGTCGGCCTCGGGGGTCTGGTGTCGAGCGCAGCGTCTGGCGTGCTCGTCGACCGATTCGGGAGTCGGCGGGCGTGCGCCGGTGCGGCCCTGGCGCTCGCCGCCGGCCTCCCGCTCATCGGAGTGGCGCCCTCGGCCTTGACGCTGACCCTGGTACTGGCCTCGCTCGGTGCGCTCGATGCACTGGCCGACATCGGGATGAACGTCCAGGCAGCCCAGGTCGACGCCCGGACCGAGGGCTCGGTCATCCAGGGATTCCATGCGTGGTGGAGCGTCGGGACGGTGGCCGGGGCCGGTGCCGGCAGTGCAGCCGCTGCGCTGGGCATCGGCCTCACGCTGCAGCTGTCGGTGACCTCGGTGCTGCTGGTTGCGCTGGTGGTGCTGGCGATACCGGAGATGTCTCCGATCGACGATCGCCACGCGCCGCCCGAGCCAGGAGGCGGTCGGCGACGTGGGGGCATGCTGGTGCTCCTCGCTGCGCTCGCTCTGGTGCTCGCCGTGCTCGAAGGTGCGCCGGGTGAGTGGGCGGCGGTCTTCGGCACCGACGTCCTCGGTGTCAGCGAGGGCGTCGCCGGGCTCGGGTTCCTCGCGGTGTCTGCCGGCATGGTCGTCGGCCGCTTCGGTGGCGACCGCGCCACCGACCGACTCGGTCCGCCGAGGGTGTTCCGTCTCGCCCTGTCGACGGCAGTGGTCGGCATCCTCGTGGTGCTCGCCGCGCCTTCGATCGCATTGGCCATCGCTGGATTCGCGCTGATCGGTGCCGGCAACTCGGTGCTGTTCCCGGCGCTCTACCTCACCGCCGCCAGCAGCCCGGGCGTGCGCGCTGGCGTCGGTCTCGGGGTGATGTCCACCGGAGCACGCATCGGCTTCCTGACTTCGCCGTTGGCGGTCGGGTGGCTGTCGGACGTCACGTCCCTGCGGTTCGGCCTCGGCCTCGGCGTGCTCGGCGCGGCGGGCGCAGCTGCAGTGCTTGCCTGGATGCTCAGCCGAGCAGGTCGGTGAGCGACCGGATGTGCGCGTGCTCGGCCGACCGGCACAGCCGACGAGGGTCGAAGTGGACGGCCACCATGCCGGCCGCCTCGGCGCCGGCCACGTCGTAGTGGACGCTGTCGCCGACGTGGAGCGTGCGGCCGGGTTCGGTGCCCAGCACGTGGAGCGCCGGTGTGAAGGTGGCCGGGTCGGGCTTGGCGATGCCGAGTGCTCCCGAGTCGACGATGACGGCCACCGAGACGTACGGCCCGGGGCCGACCTGGCAGACGCCGGCGTCGTCGAGGATCTGGTGGACGCTGCCGTCGGCGTTGCTCACGACCGCCATCGGGATGCCGGCGTCGTCGAGCTTCCGGATGGCCGCCACCGACTCGACGATGGGCTCGCTCCACAGCCCGGAGGGGCCGAAGAGCACCTCGAGGGCGGCGACGCCGGCGTCGAAGGCCGCGTCGCGCAGACCGACGTGGTGGCAGAAGGCCGGCACGTAGGTGCCGAACGTCTCGGCCGGCGACCGGGCCTCGTCGACGGCGTGCATGGCGAGGTAGTGGCCGTCCCAGAAGTCGCTGCGGTCGACCGCGACGCCGGCGGAGCTGAAGGCATCGGCGAGACGGTCGTGGTTCGGGACGACGAAGACGCCACCGACGTCGAGCGTGATCGCGTCGAAGTCCGGGATGGAAGGGCAGGCGGCAGCGGTCACGCCGGGTCGGAGGCGCGGGGCTCGTCGGCCGGCCGCTCGGTGGCATCACCGTCGGTTTCGAGGCGATCGACCCGCCGCCGTGCGCCGAGGAGCAATCCGGCGAAGACCACCAGTGGTGCCAGCACGAACAGGATCTCGTCCCATCCGCCCTGATGACCGAAGATCGCGCTGGCGAACATGACTGGCACGGTATCGGCTGAGCCGCCGGCGGCAGCCAGTGGGGTCAGTCGTCGTCGACGGCGCCGTCG
>JBFJNI010000110.1:0-12329 GCA_041618235.1 Acidimicrobiales bacterium | reverse complement strand
GTCGCGCCCGGACCGCGGAGCGGCGCCTACGGCCCCACCAAGGCGGCCATCGGCCTGCTCACCCAGCAGATGGCGCTGGAGTGGGCGCCGGCGATCCGCGTCAACGCGGTCGCACCCGGTCTCATCGACGCCGGCATGTCCGAGCCGATCTACGCCGACCCCGAGGCCCGCCGAGCACGCGAGGCACGAGTGCCGCTCGGTCGGCTGGGCACCGAGGCCGACATCGTCGACGTGACCTTGTGGCTGGCATCCGACGAAGCCCGCTACGTCACCGGCCAGACCCTGCTCGTCGACGGCGGCGTCACGATGTCGATGCTCACCACGCTGCCCCGGCCGGCGGCCGTGGAGGAGCCGACGTGAGCGAGGTGCTGCTCCTCACCGGGGGCCGAGGCCACCCGCCCGATGCCAGCGCGGCGTCGCTCAAGGAGGTCTTCGGCGATCTCGACATCGGCGTCGACGCCACCGACGATGTCGAGGCCGGCTTGGCCCGTCTCGACCCCGACCGCCACGTCCTGTTGGCCGTGAACGCGCTGCGGTTCACGATGGCCGATCCGCGCTACGACGACGTGCGGTCCGACGACGCCTTCTCGCTCTCGGCCGCCGGCCGGGCGGCGATCACCGCCTGGCACGAGGCCGGCCGGCCGATCCTCTCGATCCACACCGGCGTGATCTGCTTCGACGACTGGCCGGGCTGGGGCGATCTGCTCGGCGCACGGTGGGACTGGAACCGCTCGTCCCACCCACCGCTGGCCACGTTCGAGGTCCGCGCCGGCGACGACACGTTCGAGGTGTTCGACGAGTGCTACCAGGGTCTCGACATCGACCCCACCGTCGACACCGTCGCCACGAGCCCCGACGGCCACCCCCTCGCCTGGGTGCACGACCACGGCGCGGCGAAGGTCGCGGTCGACCTGCTGGGTCACGACGCCCGCTCGCTCGACCACCCCCGCCACCGCCGGTTGCTCTCCTCGCTCGTCCAACGGCTGCTGGAGCCCCGCCCATGACCATGCACACCGTCTCGACGCACGCGGAGGCCACCGAGGTGTTCCGCAACCGCAACCTCCGTCAGGCCCTCTACGACGCCGGCGACGTCGTCATGGCCGACGTCCTCGTCAACCTGCACGGCGACGCCCACCGCGACCGGCGCCGGCTCGAGAACCGGTTGTACCGGCGCGAGACCCTGCTGAAGTACGAACGTGAGCTGTTCCCCGACATCCTCGAGGAGACGCTGGCCCCCCACGTCGCACGCGGTCACGCCGAGCTCGTCTCCCTCGGCCACCAGCTGATGATGAACCTCGCCGCGTTCACCGCCGGGGTCGATCGTCCGCTCGGCACGCCCGAGGAGACCGATCGGCTCTACGAGTATCTCCGCGTCTTCATCGAGGGCGCCACGCTCGCGCACTACACCGGCGACACGGCCGCGAAGCGGGCCGAGGTCGAGGCCGCGCTCGTCGAGTTCGATGCCGAGTTCCTCACGCCGTCCATCGAGCGCCGGCAGGCCTTGCCCACCGACGACCGCCCCCGCGATGTCCTCACCGTCCTGCTCGACAACGACGACGACCTCCACCTCCCGCACGAGGTCGTCCGCCGTGAGATCGCCTTCTACCTGCTGGCCGGGGCGCACACGTCGGCCACTGCGTTCACCCGGGTGCTGCACCACATGTTCGAGTGGTTCGCCGAGCACCCCGACGACCTCGCCCGGGCCACCGACCTCGACTTCGTCCAGCGCTGCACCAACGAGACGATCCGGCTCGAACCGTCGAGCCCCATCGCCCTGCGGCGGGCCGAGGCGCCCGTCTCGCTGTCGAACGGGCTCGAGATCGCCGTCGGCGACGAGGTCACCATCGATCTGCTGGCCGTCAACCGCGACCCCGACGTCTGGGGCACCGACGGCGAGGCGTTCGACCCGAGGCGCACGGCGCCAGATCGCGTGCCGGCCTGGGGCCTGTCCCTCGGCAGCGGCATGCACCACTGCATCGGCGCCGAACTGGCCGCCGGCGCGACGCTCGAGAACGACCGCCTCTGGGGCCTGGTACCCACCAGCGTCTGCCGCATGTTCGAGCTCGGCTGCCGCCCCGACCCGGCCCAGGGGCCCGAGCGCGACCCCACCACGGCTCGGCCGTACTTCTCCCGCTACCCGGTCGTGTTCACCCGGTGACCCGCGTCATCGACGTCCACGCGCACGCGGTCCTCGAGGCCACGTTCGGCGCGGCCGGCAGCGCCGGCCCCTTCCTCACCGACACCCCGGCGGGACCACGCTTCTCCATCGGCGACTGGCACCTCGACGGCGTCGACTATCGGGGCACGGCCTTCATGGACCTCGACGTGCGGATCGCCCGCATGGACGACGCGGGGATCGACGTCCAGGTGCTGTCGCCGAACCCGCTGACGTACTTCCACGACCTCGCCCGCGACGACGCCGTCGCGTTCGCTCGGGCCCACAACGACGCCATGTCGGCGCTCGTCGACGGTCACCGCGACCGAGTGGTCGGGCTCGCGCAACTGCCGGCCCAGGACCCGGTCGCCGCGGCGGCCGAGGCGGCCCGAGCCATCGCGTTGCCCGGGATCATCGGGTTCGCGATGGGCACCGACGTCGGACGCGCACTGGACGACTCGGCCCTCGATCCCATCTGGGTCGCGGCCGAGGAGCTCGACGTCCCCCTCTTCCTCCACCCCGCGCCACCGGGGATGGGCGACGGGATCGACGGTCGGTTCATGAGGCACGACTTCGAGCTGTATGGGGGCTTCGCCAACGAGGAGTCGCTCGCCGTCGTCTCGCTGGTGTGCGGCGGGGTGCTCGACCGCTTCCCCGACCTCGACATCTGCATCTCGCACGGTGGCGGCGCCATGCCGATGCTCGCCGACCGCATGCGCCATGCGATGGCGACCCGACCCTCTGGATCGGGCGACGCGGACGACGTCGACCGCGGACTCCGACAGCTGTGGTTCGACAACCACGTGGGCGGTCAGGTCGCGGCCGACGCCCTGGTGGCCACCGTCGGCACCGATCATCTCGTGGTCGGCACCAACTTCTCCGGCTGGGACGACACCGGACCCCACACCTACGGCGTCGACCCCGAGATCCTCGCCGCGAACGCAGTCCGACTCCTCCGCCTCGATCGCCGATTGCCCGAACCGACTTAACACCGTAAAGTAGCGAAACCAGACAGGGGGACCGATGCGAGCACACAAGACACGTCGAGCAGCGGTGGCGCTGTGCGCGCTCGCTCTCGTCGCGGCGGCCTGCTCGTCGACCCACACCCTCGAGGTCACGCAGGCCAACGTCACCGAAGGCGACCCGACCCAGACGCTCACCACCACGCCCGAGGGTGCGCCGGTCACCGGCGACGACGGGTCAGCGGTCGGCGGCGGCGGACCCGTGGGCGGCCCCGCCGGCGGTCCATCGGCCTCCGGCTCCGGGTCGAACCCGCTCGACGCCGGCGGCGACGACGACCCCACCTTCGAGGGTCCCATCAAGATCGGCGTGATGTCGACGCTGTCGGGCGGGCAGAAGTTCGTCGGCGAGCCGCCGTACAAGATCGCACTCGCCTACGCCCAGCGGCTCAACGAGCGCGGCGGCATCAACGGCGTGAAGCTCGACATCCTCGGCTACGACGTCTGCACCAACTGTCCCGACGAGGGCCTCGCCCAGGCGAAGAAGGCGGTCGAGAAGGACAAGGTCTTCGCCCTCGCCAACACCTTCGTCGTCAACGCCTCGCTCGACCAGGTCATCCCGTACCTCAACGAGAAGCGCGTGCCCATGATCCAGGGCTCCAGCGGCTCGCAGTCACGGAAGCCCGAGCTCTCGCCGTACAACTTCAGCGTCGGGTTGACCATTCCCAACCGCGCCGCCATCGGTGCCGACTTCGCCAAGAAGTACCTCGAGGAGAAGGGCCTCCCGAAGAAGGTCGCGCTGCTGTACTTCACCGATGCACTGACCTCCTTCATCGCCGACAACCAGCGGGACGCGCTCGAACGAGTCGGCCTCGAGATCGTCGACGAGGAAGCCGTCAGCTACGACGCCACCATGACCAGCCAGTCGAGCCAGGTCGTGAAGATGCGGGCCGCCGGCGCCGAGATGGTCATCGGGAGCCACGGCGTGCTGTGCGCCTTCAACATGCAGGCGGCCGACCAGGCCGACTGGCCGGCCCCGTACCTCTGCACGATCATGTACGACCCCTTCACGGCCACCATCGCGGGGAAGTCGGCGCTGACCGACCGCGACGTCTTCGCCGACACCGAGGGGTACGCCACCGAGGACATGCCCGGCGAGGGCATGGCCGACTACCTGCAGCTCATGCGCGACTACTACCCCGACGGCGACGTTGGGCTCATCACGCTGTACTCCTACCTCGGCATGCGCATGATCGAGGACGGCATCCGATCGATGGGCTCCGACGTGACCCGTTCCGGCCTGGCCCGTTACCTCGAGGGGCTGAACAAGTACGACGGCGGCGGCCTCACGGCACCGTTCACGCTCGGGCCCAAGGACCACGGCAGCATCAACGGCGCGCACGTCGTCAAGCTCAACCCCGACTCCACGTTCACCCGGCTGACCAAGACCTGGACCTACCCGGCCCCGCTGCACAACCTTCCCGGTCCGGTGTCATGAGCATCGATCTCGTCTGGCCGTTCCTCCTGATCGGTCTCGCCTCTGGCGGGCTGTACGCCCTCCTCGGATGCGGCGTCGTGCTGGCGTACCGGGCCAGCGGCTACCTGCACATCGCGCACGCGGGCGTCGCGATGGTGAGCGCGTTCTCGTACGTCGTGCTGGCGCGTTGGATGCCCGTCGGTCTCGCGATGCTGCTGGCCGTCGCCATCGGCGCCGCGACCGCCACGGCCCTGTACCTCGCGGTCTTCGCCCGCCTCGAGAACGCCTCGATGGCTGCGAAGGTGACCGTCTCGGTGGCATGCGGCGTCGGACTCCAAGCCGTCGGGGGATTCCTCCTCATCAACTTCGGGCTGCTCTCCGGCGGAGAGCGCGGCGGACCGCTGTTCCCCGAGTCCACCCGCTTCGAGATCTTCGGCGCGTCGATCACCGCCCAGCAGCTCGCGCTGCCGGTCATCGCCCTCTGCGTCTTCGCCGTCATGCAATACGCCCTGCACCACACCGACCTCGGCCTCGCGCTCCGGGCGAGCTCCCAGAATCCCACCTCGGCTGCACTCGCCGGCCTCCCCGCCCGGTTCATCACGGTCACCGCATGGGCGGGCACGGGCGTCCTGGCCGGAGTCGCCGGCGTGCTGTCGATCTCGGCCACCTCGTTCCTGGTGCCCACGTATCTCTTCGCCGAGACCGTGCGCGGTCTGGCCGCGTCGCTCACCGGGGCCTTCGTCGACCTCAAGCGCACCGTGGCCGCGGCCTTCGTGCTCGGCATCCTCGAACAGGAGCTCGTCGGGTTCAGCCCTCCGTGGAACGCCATGCGCGGCGCGCTGAGCTTCGCCCTCATCACCCTGGTCGCCATCTTCGGCCTGTCGCGCCAGCTCGAGCGCTCCGAACGCGCGGGGGCCATGACGTGATCGACCAGGTGCTCCGGCGCATCCACGACATCGGCGAGCGGCGCGTCCTCGGCATCGCGGGAGCGGCAGGTCTCGCCGTGCTCGTCATCTGGACGATGACGGCCGGCAACTACGAGTCGTTCCAGCTCGCCCGGTTCTGCATCTTCACGCTCCTGTTCCTGTCGCTCGTCGTCATCACCGGGCAGGCCGGGGTCATCTCCCTCCTCACGGCTGCGTACTTCGGCGTCGGAGCCTTCGCCACCGCCACTGCCGTCAGTCGGTACGACCTCCCGTTCCTCGTCGGGCTCCTCGTGTCCGGTCTGGTCACCGCCGCGGCGTGCGTCATCGTCGGGCTCCCGGTGCTCCGGCTTCCGCCGGCCGCGTTCATCGTCATGACACTGGGTTTCGTGTCGCTCATCGAGGAGGTCGTGTTCACCAACGAGTGGTGCTGCGGCGGCGGCGCAGTCAGCGTCCAGGCCCCCCGCCCCTCGTTCGCCGAGACCGACCCGTCGTATCTCCTGCTGTGCGCTGCGGTACTGGTCGCCGCCTTCGCGTTCACGGTCTCCTGGCGCAACGCCCGCGTCGGTCGTGCGCTCATCGCCAGCCGCGACAACCCGCAGGCCGCCGAAGCCCTGGGCATCAACGTGGTGAAGGCCCGACTGGTTGCCTTCGCCGTCTCCGGCTTCATCGCCGGCCTCGCCGGCGGCCTCTTCGCCGGCCTCCTCGGCGGTGTCAGCTCGCTCTCTGGCGTCTTCGGCATCGACCGTGGCATCGAGTTCTTCGGCCTGACCATGCTGGGTGGCGTCACGTCGATGGCCGGTCCGGTCATCGCCGCCGGCTTCCGCGTCCTGCTCCAGCTCACCCGGGTCGGCGAATGGGAGCACTTCGGTCTCCTGCTGTTCGTGGTGGCCGGCCCCGGCACCGTGTTCGTCTACCTGCGGGCGCCCGAGGGGCTTGCCGGGATGCTGCGCGACTGGAAGGACCGCCGGCTGGCGCTCGACGCCCGCGCCGATCACCGCGAAGACGAGGACTCGGCCGCCGTCGATTCCCCCGTGCGCGGCGCCACCGCACTGTCCGGATGGCCGGGCGGGGCCGAGCTCGATTGCCGCAATGTCACCTGCCGATTCGGCGGCATCACTGCGCTCGACCACGTCGACCTCCACGTTGCACGAGGTGAGGTCGTCGGTCTGCTCGGCACCAACGGTGCCGGCAAGTCGACGCTGATCAACGTCATCTCGGGCATGGCACCCACGGTCGAGGGCGAGGTGCTCCTCGACGGCGAGGACCTCCTCGAACGTCTGCCCCACGAGCGGGCGCGGCTCGGCGTGAGCCGCAGCTTCCAGCACGCCCAGCTGTTCCCCCGATCCACCGTGGTCGAGAACCTGCTCGTCGCCGAGCATCCCGCAATGCGCCAGGGCCTCTTCGCCGGCGGGCTCCGCCTCCCCCGCTCGCGCACCGAGGAAGCTGCCGCCCGAGCCCACGTCGAGGCCGTGATGGACGTCGTCGACCTCACGCCGTTCGCCGACGCCCGCGCCGACGAGCTCTCCTACGGCACCCTCCGGCTGGTGCAGCTGGCCGCCATGCTCACGCAGAAGCCCCGGCTCCTGTTGCTCGACGAGCCGGCCGCCGGCCTCGCCGAGGCCGAGGCCCGAGCGCTCGCTCCCCTGCTCACCAAGATCTCGACGCAGACCGGCGTCTCCATCGTCCTGGTCGAACACGACGTCTCCCTCGTCGCCGAGGTCAGCGACCGGATCGTCGGCATGGACAGCGGCCGTGTGCTCATCACCGGAACGCCCGAAGAGGTCCTCGCCGACCCGCAGATGGTCGTGGCCTACCTCGGCCTCGACGACCCGTCCGCCCTCGACGCCGAGACCGCACCCGCGCCTGATGTGGTGGCGCCGACATGAACACACCGCCGCTCTTCCACGCCGACGACGTGCACGTCTCCTACGGGAAGCTTCGTGTCCTCGACGGGGTCTCCATCGACGTCGGCGCCGGCGAATCGGTGGCGCTGCTCGGCACCAACGGTGCCGGCAAGTCGACGTTCCTCCGTTCGGTCACCGGCATCCAGCCCCTCGACTCCGGGCGCGTCGAGGTCGACGGCGACGACGTCACCGGCGCCGGCCCGCAGGACCTGTTGGCACGGGGCATCGTCCACATCCCGGGTGGCCACTGCACCTTCCCGCAGCTCACCGTCGACGAGTCGTTGCGCATCGCGGTGTGGCCGTTCCGCAAGGACAAGGCCCGCGTCGACACGGCCCGGGCGCGCGTGTTCGAGCGCTTCCCCATCCTCGAAGCCCGCCGCACCCAGGCGGCCGGCTCGCTCTCCGGTGGCGAGCAGCAGATGCTGGCCCTCGCCCGCGCGCTCGTGCACGATCCGCGCATGCTCATCATCGACGAGCTCAGCCTCGGCCTCGCACCGGCGGTCATCGAAGGCCTCATCGAGGTCGTCACCGACCTGCACGCCGACGGCATCGCGCTCCTCGTCGTCGAGCAACGCCTCGCCACCGCCGCGCGGTTCACCGATCGGGCGTACTTCATCGAGCGCGGCAAGGTGCAGTTCGAGGGCCCGACATCCGAGCTCAACGACCGTGGCGACCTCGTCCGCGCCGTCTTCCTCAGTGGAGCAGACCGATGACCACCGTTCGAGGCCGCCTCCTGCTCGGCGTCGCCGTCAGCGCGCTCGCCATCTCGGTGCCCACCCCCAGCGGGGCCGAGACCGACTGCAGCGTGCCGACGGTCAACGCGCTGATCTCGGCCGAGGCCGCGGTCAGTCGTCCCGCCCTCAACTCCCCGGCCGAGTACGGACTGTCGAACGTGTACAGCCAGGTCGAGCAGGCCACCTATCCGCAATACGTCTACGCCGAGGCCGGCCCCCAGTACGCCGGCGTGTTCGAGGCGCTGGCCCCAGCCGGTACGCCGCCGCCGCCACGCGCCTTCGCCGCCTATCCATCCGAGGACATCCCCGACGAGTCCACGCTGGACTGGGGCGGCATCTCGCGGGCGGCGGTGACCGCGACGTCTGCGTCCTCCTCGTCCAGCGGCGGCCGCGAGCTCGGCGTCGGCGGCGCCACCGCCGAGAACTCGCGCTCGTGGGTGGCGACCACCGTCGAATGCGACGTCATCACCGTCGTCGCCGGTTGGTCGGCATCCAACGTCGCCCTCGCGCCCGGTGTCACCGCCGAGCAGGTCGGCGAGCGCCTCACCCTCGTGGTCGCACCGCAGGGCTCCTCGGCCGATGTCGAGGTCACGCTGGTGGGTGTCGAAGGCGCCGACACGCCCACGGTCGAAGGCCGACCGCTCGACCCCTTCACCGACCCGATCCGCGAGAACAACGGCCCGACCATCGAGGTCGGCGAGCCGCGCGCCGAATCGAGCCCCGAGGGTGCCGAGGCCAAGGGCGGTGGGTTCAACTTCCTCTTCCTCGATCCCGAAGCCGGGCAGGGCGCCGGCTACCGCTTCGGATCGCTCGAAGCGAAGGTCGAAGTGCTCGGCGACATCACGGCGGCGAGCCCGCCATCGGTCGACGTCGCTCCGGTGGTCGATGCGCCCGTCATCGCTCCGCCACCACCGGCGCGGCAGTCGACCGCTCCGGTCCGCTCCGTCTCGGGCACACCACCACCGCCCTCGCAGACGGTGCTCGACATCGAGCGCGCCGCCACCACCGACGTCGTGTTCTCTGCGGTCACGGTGACGACGCGCTCGTGGTACCCGCTCTTCGCGTTCCTCGCCGTCGTCCTCGCCCTGGGCTCGACGTTCGGTGCCGCGAGGTTCAACCGTGAGCGCTTCCCCACCCTCGACTGGCTCTTCACCAAGACCGATCGGCGGGCGTTGCGATTCGTGGCGGTCTACCTGCGATGGTGAGACGGACCATCGCCGTCGGGGCCTTGCTCCTCGGCCTCGGCGCCTGCGCATCGGCGGACCTCGGACGCGACGAGGTGGCCGGCGTGGTCGAGAGCGCCTTCGACGCAGCCGACGCCGAGGTGTCCGGCATCGAGGTCGGTCCCGAGCAGGTCGAAGGTCGCTGGCCGGCCTCGGCCGAGGTCTCCGGCCGACCCCTCGATCTCGAGGTCGACGCCGGCGCCGGACGCGTCGTGAGGATCGACTTCGGCACCGAGACCGTCGTGCTCAGCCGGGAACAGCTCGAGGACGTGGCGGCGTACGCCGACAACCCCGCGGCCGACCGGGCCCGTCGGGGTCGACTGATCACCGCGTTCGTCCTCTTCGCAGCGCTCATCGCCGGTGGGCTCGCCGTTGCCCGCCAGCTCCGGTTGCGGGAGGAAGCGGAGCAGTCACGGGTCAGCCCATGACCGACGACCACTTCGGAAACGAGGTCGCCTCTCGCTACGACGAGAGCACCGGCCGCCACTTCGACGTCGACGAGATCGCCCGCACCGTCGACGTCCTCGCCGAGCTCGCCGGCGAAGGTGCGGCACTCGAGCTCGCCATCGGCACGGGACGCGTCGCCCTGCCACTCGCGGCCCGTGGTGTGCGGGTCTCGGGCATCGAGCTCTCGATCGCCATGGTCGACCAGCTCCGAGCCAAGGACGGTGGCGCGGACATCCCCGTCGAGATCGGCGACATGACCACCGCCCGCGTCGCCGGCAGCTTCCGCCTCGTGTACCTCGTCTACAACACCATCGGGAACCTGACCACCCAGGATCAGCAGGTGGCCTGCTTCGTCAACGCCGCCGCCCACCTCGATCCGGGCGGATGCTTCGTGATCGAGGTCGGCGTACCGAACCTGCGCCGACTTCCACCCGGCGAGGACGCTCGCGTGTTCTCCCACGCACCTGGCTACGTCGGCTACGACCGCTACACCGACCTCGTCGCCCAGCAGGCGACGTCGCACCACTTCACGGTCGACGAGTCGGGTGGTCGCGAGGTCACCACTCCGTTCCGCTACGTCTGGCCGTCGGAGCTCGACCTCATGGCCCGCCTCGCAGGCATGAGCCTGCGGAACCGATGGGCCGGCTGGGACCGGTCGCCGTTCACCGGCCAGAGCACGTCACACGTGTCGGTCTGGGTCAAGGGCTGACGGGCGGAGCGCGGAGCGCAGACGGCGTCAGCCGGCGCGCCGGCTGCGGTCGAGCGCACGTCTGATCCGCTGGGCGCTGACCGTCCCCACGGTGCCGAGCTGCTGGGCGAACTGCTGCACCCGGAGCTCTTCGATCTGCCAACGGACGCCGTCGAGTGCAGCGGTCAGTCCGACCTGCGCCACCACGCCTGCGTGTTCGGACTCGAGACGTTGGATCACCGCCATCCGATCGGCATCGCTCCGCACGCTCTCGCGGAGCTTGTCGAGCCGGACGTCGACGGCCTCGAGGTATCGGGGCAGGTGCTCGAGCTGCTCGGTGCCGGTCGCCACCGCGAAGCCGCTGAACACGAGCCGCGTGAGCTGGCTGGTCATGTCGTCGAGCGCGGCCGACCACTCGACCGGCGCCGGGGCCACGAGCCGGTCCGAGAGGCGCCCGGCACGCGACACCACCTCGGCCATCGTCGCCGCCACGGCGACCAGCCGTTCGTCGTGGCGGTCCTGCACCGCTCGCAGCAGCGCGCGGAACGTGTCCTCGTCCCAGACCGGACCACCCTCGGCGAGGATGATCTCGTCGAGCACCGCGTCACGGGCATCGGCGCACGCCGCGCTGACCGACCCGTGGGGTGCCGTCGCGAACGCCAGCATCGTGCGGGCATCGAGACGGCGCTGGAGCAATCGGGCCGGACGGGGCAACTGCAGCGCCAGCAGCCGGCGCAGCCCGTTCCAGTGCAACGCGCGCTGCTGCTCCCGCGACGCGAGGATGCGCACGCCCACCGAGTCGTCGGCGTCGATGAGCGATGGGTACCCGTGCACCACGAATCCGTCGACGGTCGATTCGACGGTCTTCGGCAACGCACCGATCGTCCAGTCGGTGAGGCCGTCGCACTCGATGTCGGGGGTGCTCGACACGACGGTGGATCGGACGTGGGCGCGCAGCTTGCGCTCGAGATCGGCCAGATCAGGCCCCTCGGCCACGACCTCGCCGTCGGAGACCACCCGGAACCACGGCCGCAGGTGGTCCGGGAGGTCGAGGTCGTCCCACAGGCGCGGCACGACCTCGGTCCCGGCCATCTGGGTCAGCGCGTCGGCCAACACCTCGCGGATCGGCCCCATGCTGGGATCGATCCGGTCGAGCGCTTCGGACGCGCGGTCCGGCGCTGGCACGAGGTGCCGGCGCACGGGCTTCGGGAGCCCCCGGATCATCGCGGTGACCAGCTCGAGTCGCAGGCCGGGGACGAGCCAGTCGAACGGCGCCGGGTCGGTGCGGTTGAGGACGGCGACCGGGATCTCGAAGATGGCCCCGTCGCGAGCGTTGCCGGGGTCGAACTCGTAGTCGATCGGCACCTCGATCGACGCGGTCAGACCACCGCCGTCCCATCGGCTCGGGAATGCGTCGACGTCGACGCTGGGCGCGTCCGGCTCGACGAGGTCGTCGACCGAGAGATCGAGCATCTCCGGGCGCGATCCGAGCTGATCGAGCCACCAGCGGTCGAAACGGCGGGTGTCGCTGACGTCATCGGGAATGCGCCGGTCGTAGAAGTCGAAGACGACGTTCTCGTCGACGAGGATGTCGCGGCGCCGGGCGCGGTCCTCCATGTCGCGCACCTCGTCGATGCGGGCCCGGTTGTGCTCGACGAAGCGGTGGTGGGTGTCCCACTCGCCCCGCACCAACGCGTGGAGGATGAACAGCTCGCGTGCCAGTGATCGGTCGACGCGATCGAGGTTCACGGCGCGACCGTCGACCAGCGTGAGCGCTCGTAGATGCACGCGCTCGACCACCTGGGCAGTCCCGCGC
>JBFJNI010000109.1:0-12412 GCA_041618235.1 Acidimicrobiales bacterium | reverse complement strand
GGCATGAACAACCTCGACGAGGTCGATCCCGCCGACGAGGACCTCACCTATCGATCGAAGAGCTATCCCAAGCGGTTCCTGGTGGCCGTGGCCGGGTCGGCCATGCACTTCACCCAGGCCCTGGTGATGCTGTTCCTGCTCTACACCTTCATCGGCGTCCCCGGCGGCTCCCTCACCGAGCTCACGGCATGGGACATCGCCACCGTCACCGACGGGAGCGCCGCCGACCAGGCCGGCTTGCGCCCGGGCGACGAGATCCTGACCTTCGACGGGAAGGACGTCGGCTCCTACGACGACTTCCGCGTCGACGTCGCCTCGATCCCCGGCGAGCAGGTCGAGGTCACGTTCGAACGCGACGGCCAGATCCTCGAGCGCGACGTCACGATCGGCACCTGGGAAGAGGACCCGTCGCGTGGCCTGCTCGGCATCACACCGGATGCCCTCACCACGACCAAGGGTCCCGTCGAGGCCGTGGGTGCATCGATCTCCGACTTCGGTGCCCAGACCTCGGCCACGCTCGGGTTCATGGGCAACTTCTTCACGCCGTCGGGCATCGCCGACTTCGCGAGCCGGGTCGCCGACGGCGGCAACGACGGCCCTGCGGTCGAAGGTCCCGCCGTCTCCGGCTCGGGCTCGTCGTCGTCGGGTTCCGAGGGTCGATCCGATGACAACCGCATCATCTCGATCGTCGGTGCCGTCGGCATCGGGGCGCAGCTCACCGAGACCGGCATCCTCGGCTTCCTGCTCTTCTTCGTCGGCATCAACGTCACCATCGGCATCTTCAACCTGTTGCCGCTGCTGCCGCTCGACGGCGGCCACGTCGTCGTCGCCACCTACGAGCGCATCCGCGAGCTCACCCGCCCCAAGGGCGAGCGCTACCACGTCGACTTCGCCCGGCTGATCCCGGTCGTCTACACGGTGTTCCTGCTGCTGGTCATCCTCGGTGTCACCACCATCTACCTCGACATCGCCGACCCGGTTTCGTTGTGAGCGTTCCGAGCGGAGCGCCAGCGGAGCGGCAGGTCGGCACGGGTGCCGTGGCTCCGTGCAACGTGGAGCCTGCCCACAGCGAGGCACGAGCAAGGGAGGCTCGATAAGCATGGAGATCGGCGAGAGCTCCTACCCCCGCCGCGACACGCGGCAGATCATGGTCGGCGACGTGCCCGTCGGTGGGGGCGCGCCCATCACGGTGCAGTCGATGACCATCACCAAGACCGCCGATGTCGACGGCACCCTGCAGCAGATCTACGCCCTCGCCGCCGCCGGCTGCGACATCGTGCGCTGCACGTGCAACGAGCCCGAGGCGGCCGAGGGGCTGGCCCGCATCATCCCGCGCTCGCCGGTGCCGATCGTCGCCGACATCCACCACCAGTACAAGCGTGCGCTCGAAGCACTCGAAGCCGGGGTGCACTGCCTGCGGCTCAACCCGGGCAACATCCGCAACCCCGAGCACATCAAGACCGTCGCGATGGAGGCCAAGGACCGGGGTGTCCCCATCCGCATCGGGGTCAACGGCGGTTCCCTCGACCCCAAGCTGTACGAGAAGTACGGCGACAGGGTCACGCCCGAGGCCATGGTCGAGTCGGCCAAGATCGAGATCGGCTACTTCGAGGAGGTCGGCTTCGAGGACATCAAGATCTCGGTGAAGGCCTCGTCGGTGCCGCTGATGATCGAGGCCTACCGGATGCTGGCCGACGAGGTCGACTTCCCGCTGCACCTCGGCGTCACCGAGGCCGGGCCGCCGCCCGGGGGGCTCATCAAGGCCACCGCCGGCATCGCCACGCTGCTGGCCGAGGGCATCGGCGACACCATCCGCTACTCGCTCACCGCCGATCCCGTGCAGGAGGCCAAGGCCGGCCGCCAGCTGCTCGAGGCCATGGGCCTGCGTGAACGCAAGAACGTCGACCTCATCGCCTGCCCGTCGTGCGGTCGCGCCGAGATCGACGTCTACAAGATCGCCGAGGAGGCCCAGGCCGCGTTCGGTGACATGGAGATCCCGCTGCAGGTCGCGGTCATGGGCTGCGTGGTCAACGGTCCCGGCGAGGCCCGCGACGCCGACATCGGCATCGCCGCAGGCAACAAGCGCGGTCACCTGTTCGTGCGGGGCACCAACGTGGCCGTCGTCCCCGAGGACGAGATGGTCGACACGCTCGTCGAGTGGGCCGTCTTCATCCACGAACACGGCGTCGACAAGGCGATGGAGAAGGCCGACCTCACCGCGGCCAAGGACGCCGCCGAGGCCGATCGTGCGCTGCTGCTCGAAGAGCAGGGCGACGACGTCAACGCCTCCGAGCAGGTCGTCGAGCTCATCCGCAAGCAACGCGGCTAGCCGAGCGGACCGTCGCCCGGTGATTCGGGGATCGCGGACTGCCACTGCCACTCGCCCGGATCTTCGGTCGACGTCCATTCCTGGGTCTGGCGCAACGCCCAGCGAGCCCAGTCGGCGAGCGCCCGGTGGTTGTCGAGTCCGAATCGCAACGCCAGCATGTTGAGATGGCGCCGGTGGACGAACCGGTAGTCGTCGACCCCCATCGAGTCGATCATCGACAGCAGCACGTCGTGACGTTGCTGCGCCTCGTCTGCGGTCGCCTGGAGCGTCGACTGGAGCTGTTCGAGCGAACCGCCGTCGGCGAAGAAGATCTTCACCACCGCTTCGGACTCGAACTTGGCCGTGTCGCTGGGCCCGCCGAGCCAGATGGCGAGGGCATCGCGGCCGTCGTCGCTGATGTCGTAGACGGTGCGCGGCCGGCGGCCGGTCATCTCCGCGCTGGCTCCCGCCAGGCCGGCATCGACCAAGCGCTTGGCCTCGTCGTAGATCTTGCGGGAGGTCCGGGGCCAGAACCATCCGAGGCTGCGCTCGACCTGCTGGGCCAGCTCGTAGGTGGTCCACGAGCGCACCGACAGCAGCCCGAGCACGGCGTACGAGGTGGTGGTGAGCGCCGGTGCCATGTCTTCATCATGCCAGTTGTTGACATGATGCCAATGGCAGTATTCACTGGCGAGAGTGCGGGAACCTCGAAGCCTCCTCCTCTTCGTCGCTCACCCGGATGACGAGACATTCGGCTGCGGATCTCTGCTGGCCCACGCCTCGGACCGGGGCACGACCTGCACGGTGGTCTGCGCGACGAAGGGGGAGGCCGGGGAACCGGCGGCGCACAGCGGCATCGGGCGCGACGACCTCGCCGACGCCCGGAAGGGAGAGCTGTACCGCGCGGCGTCGATGCTGGGCGTCACCGACGTCCATCTGCTCGACTGGCGCGATTCGGGCATGGACGGTGATGCGCCGGCCGGCAGCCTGGTGGCCACGTCCCTCGACGAGGTCGCCGACCGGTTCGCGACCATCATCGACGAGGTCCAGCCCGTCGTCGTGGTCACGCTCGATGCGAGTGACGGACACCGCGACCACGTCCACGTGCGCGACGCCACGCTCCTGGCCGTCGATCGTGCCGACTGGTCGACGCCGTCGGTGTACCTCCACTGCCTGCCCCAGGACCTGATGCAGGCGTGGGCCGAGCTGATCCGGGCCGATGCTCCGGAGAGCGCATACCTCGCGGTACGCCAACTCGGGACCCCCACAGAGGACATCACGACGGTGATCGACACCGAGTCGCTCATCGACCGACGTGAGGCCGCGATCGCCGCCCACGTCTCGCAGACGTCGCCCTACGAGGTCATGCCTCCCGATCTCCGCCGCGCCTTCCTGGGCTCGGAGCGACTCCGGCGCATCCGTCCCGAGTGGGAGGGTGGCCCGGTGGAGTCCGAATTGCTCAGCCCCACAACCGTTCGCGCAGGCCAGAGGCCCGGCTGACCGGCCGTTCCACGGCAGCCCGCACCGCCGCCTCGGTGCCGACCACCGTGACGGCCCGCTCGGCGCGGGTCACGGCGGTGTAGAGCAGCTCACGGGTCAGGATCGGCGACGACTCGTCGGGCAGGATCACGACCACCTCGCCGAACTGGCTGCCCTGGCTCTTGTGGATGGTCATGGCGTACATCGTCTCGACGGCCGCCAGGCGATTGGGCGCGACGTGCACCAGTTCGCCCCGGCGCTCGAACGCGCACTCGAGGCGGTCGAGATCGCCGGAGCCCGTCTTGACCACGACGCCGGTGTCTCCGTTGAACAGCCCGAGGTTGTAGTCGTTCTCGGTGATCAGCAGCGGTCGACCGGCGTACCACCCATGAGGCGTGTAGCCGGCGATGGCCTGCGTGAGCCATGCCTCGACGTAGGACCGCCAGGTGGCCACGCCGTGCGGTCCGCGCCGGTGGGCGCAGAGCAGCTGCACGCGCTGCATCGCGTCAAGGGCCGCGAGCGCATCGCCGGCCCGCCCGGCCCGCACCACCTCGGATGCCGGGCCCACGACCAGAGAACGGATGTCGTGGTGCACGCCGTGGTCGTGATGCGTCGTGGTGGCGACGTCGACGTCGTGCCAGGCGACGTTGTCGGTCGACGACCCGAGGAGGTCGACGACGGCATCGGCGTCGCCGGATTCGATGGCCCTCGCCAGCTGCCCCACGCCGCCGGCGAAGCGATGGACCGTGCGGAGCACCGTGATGCCGGAGCGGATGCCGGCGCCGATGTCGTGGGCGGCGTCGGCGTCGGGTGCCGGGTCGGCGTCGGGTGCCGGGTCGAGTTCGCCGACGCGGTCGCCCACGATGTCGCCGAGCACGGCCCCGGCCTCGACCGATGCGAGCTGCTGCGGGTCGCCGACGAGCACGAGGCGGGCGGAGGGGCGGACGGCCTCGATCAGCCGCGCCATCATCGACAGCGACACCATCGACGTCTCGTCGATGATGACCACCTGGTGGGGGAGCTGGTTGCTCCGATCGTGACGGAACCGGCTGTTGCTGCCCGGTGCGCGCCCGAGCAACCGGTGGATGGTCGACGCCTCGGTGGCGAGCAGCGCGTCGCGGACGTCGTCGTCCACCTCGAGCTGACGCGCCCGGTCGTGGACCGCCTCGGTGAGGCGAGCAGCGGCCTTGCCGGTGGGGGCGGCGAGTGCGACTCGGACCGTGGTGCCTCGTGCCGCCGCCTGCTCGTGGAGGAGGGCGAGGACGGCGGCGACGGTGGTCGTCTTTCCCGTGCCCGGGCCGCCGGCGATGACCGAGAACGACCGGCGCAGCGCGGTCTCGGCCGCCCGCCGTTGGTGGTCGGGTCCGGTGCTCGCGTCGCGCTCGGGGAAGAGTCGCCGGAGCCCGTCGGCCAGGCGATCGTCGTCGAGCGGGCCGACGGAGCTCTCCGAGCGTTCGAGGAGATCGGCGACGATCGAGCGCTCGTGTCGCCAGTACCGGTCGAGACACACCCGGCTCCCGAGGAGACGCACGGGTCGGGCTGCTCCGTCCGGACCGACCTCGCCGTCGTCGTCGCCCACGGCCACCAGCGACGATCCCGCCACCGCCCGCAACCACGCCTGGGGATCGGGCCACGGCAGGGCGGTGAGGTCGATGTCGATGCCCTCCTCGACGGTGGCCGTGTCGGCGATGGTCGCGAGGTCGACGGTGATGCTCCCCAGGCGGACCGCGCGCACCGCGAACGCAACGGCCAGCGCCACCAGCTCATCGTCGACACCCGCTGGATCCGGGGCTGGGTCGGCGGCGAGGCCGACGAGCCGGCGGCCGACGTGGATGTCGGCCGCATCGAGCACGGTGGCATCGCCGAACGCGCGGAGCATGCCGGTGGCGGCGTGGGCACGCGTGGAGCGGTACGGATCGACGGCGACGGTGGGGGCAGCCATCAGTGGGCTCCCCGGTCGAGGATGTCGGACAACCCGGTGACGAGGCCCGTCGGCGGCTGCCAGGCGAAGACCCCGCACGGCTGACCGTCGACGAGCGGGACGTCCGGCCCGGTCATGCCGCGCAGGAACAGGTACAGCACGCCACCGAGATGGACCTCGGGGTCGTAGCCGGGCTGACGCCACCGCAGGTAGCGGTGGAGTGCGGCGCTGTAGAGCATCGCCTGGAGCGGATAGTGGGCCCGCACCATGGCGTCGCGCATCGCGGACGGCCGGTAGTGCCAGGCCGACAGCTCCTCGCCGTCGACGCCGAGCCAGTTGCTCTTGTGGTCCACCACGACGTAGCGGCCGCCGGTGCGCAGCACGATGTCGATCGAGCCGCTGAGGTAGCCGCGGACCGAGGCGTCGAGCTCGGGGCCGGCGAGGTGCTCGTGGTAGCCGGCGAGGACGTCGTCGGCGGGCAGCGTGCGGGCCACGACGTCGGCGATGGCCGAGACCGTCAGGTCGGCGGTGGGCGTGTCGCCGCCGACGAGCGGCAGCTCGAAGTGGAGCTCGTCGAGGCGATCGGCCCTGCTGATGTCTCGCAGACGGACGTCGCCGACGAGCGGACCGAGCGGCGTGTTGACGGCGGCGTCGAGACCAGCGACCAACCGCTCGACATCGAGGCCGTCGTCGTGTGCAGCCTCGCGGCTGGGCCGATGCTGGGTCGCCAGAACCGAGCGGAGCGCAGCCGGCAGGTCGGGGGCGGTGAAGTCGACCTCCTCGAGGACGGCGTGGACGAACGTGCCGAAGCGAGCGCCTCCCGCCATCTCGCCGAAGACCGACGGGACGGCTCGGAGGCGGGCTTCCTCGTCCCCGTCGTCGCCCGGAGCGATGGCGTCAGCTCCGGCCGCCGTCGCCAGCCGGTCGTCCATGCGCTCGTCCTCGAGGCCGCGCTCGTCGTGCTCGGGCGCGAAGCCGACGACGCGGGCGCGGGCCACGTCGTGCTCGTGGGCGGCGGCGGTCAGCGCGGAGTACGAGGTCCGGCGCCAGCGGAGGTCGACGGAACGGTCGAAGCGTCGGACGTCGAGCGACGACGACACGGGGCCGGTGTCCGACCAGACGGCATCGGAGCCGCCGCTGGCCTGCTCGATGGTGATGGCACCGTCGGACCGTTGGGCGAGCACGTCGAGGATGGTGCGGGCCTTGTCGTCGTCGGGCGTGGTCGTGACCTCGCCCGTCGGGCTGGCGGGTCGGAGGAGCAGCGTGCCGAGCGGCGACTCGAACGCGCCCCAGGTCGATGCCCACCAGGTCACCACCTGGTGCTGAGCTCGGGTCATCGCCACGTACGCGAGCCGCAGCTCCTCGCCGCGTGACTCCTGGGTGTGGCGCTCGATGCTCTCGGGGTAGCCGCGACGGGGACCGCCGACGTCGATGCACCGCTTCCCGTCGGCAGGGTCGTGGAACAACGGGATCACGTCCTCGGGGATCCAGCCGGCTCGCCACAGGTACGGCAGGTACACGACGGGGAACTCGAGGCCCTTGCTGCGGTGGATGGTCCACACCTGCACCGCCTGGGCGTCGCTCTCGAGGCGACGACTGCGGGCCTCGACGTCGCCTTCGCGCTCCGCGTTGCGCATCCGTTCGCGCAGCCAGGTGAGCAGGGTGGCGGGGGCGGCATCGTCGGCCATGCCCTGCTCGTGGAGCAGCTCGGCCAGGTGTCGCAGGTCGGTGAGGATGCGCTCGCCGCCGAGGGTCGACAGGACACGTGCCTCGAGGTCCTCGGCCGCCGCCGCCCGGTCGAACATGGCGGCGACGCTCGAGGTCTGGAGCAGCCGGCGCCACTCGTGGAGCGCGCCGTGGACGTGGTCCCAGTCGGCGTCGTCACGGCTGGCGAGCGCCTCGGCCGTCCAGCCGAAGAACGCGGTGAGCGCCGCGCTGCGGACCTTGGTCGCGGCGGCGGGCTGCTCGATGGCCTCGAGCAGCTGCAGCCAGTCGTGGGCGGCGGCGGTGTCGAAGACGTTGCCGGCGCCGTTGACGACCGACGGGACGCCCACGTCGGCGAGCGCTGCTCGGACCATCTCGGCATCCTTGTGGCGGGGGACGAGCACCGCGAGGTCGCCGGGGCGCACGGGACGTCGTTGCTCCGTGCCGTCGGGGGCGCGTTCGAGGATGGTCGCTCGTGAGCTCTCGGCGAGTTGGAAGACCACGTCGGTGGCCAGGTCGCGGGCGACGAACGTTCGGGCCCAGTCCATCTGGAGGTCGCCACTGTTGGGGGTGTGGACCGCGTCGGCCGTGTCGCGACGGACATGGCGGATGCGGACCGGTGCGGATCGCCGGCCGTCGACGAGACGGCGCTGGCGATGGTGCTCGGCCGGCGCCGTGACCCGGTACCGGATGTCGGGATGGCCCAGCTCGGCGCCGGCGAAGATCTCGTCGAGACCCCGGAGCAGGTCGCCGTCGCTGCGCCAGTTGGTGCCCAGCACCGTGGGGTCGCCGGCGAGATCGCGAGCGGCGAGGTAGGCGTGCACGTCGGCGCCGCGGAAGGCGTAGATCGCCTGCTTGGGGTCGCCGACCAGCACGAGCGAGGGTCCCGGGGTTGCGTCGCTGGGGTCGGGTTCGGCGCCGAAGGCGGATCGGAGGATGTTCCACTGCACCTCGTCGGTGTCCTGGAACTCGTCGACCACGATCAGGCGGTAGCGCTCCCGGAGCCGCCGCCGGACCACGTGGCCCTGCGGGCCTTCGAGTGCCTGTTCGAGGCGCGTGAGCAGGTCGTCGTAGCCGAGGACCCGGAGCTCGCGCTTGCGGTGCTCGAGGCGGGCCCGGACCATCTCGGCGAACCGAGCCCGTCGCGAGTGGTCGGTGGCCTCCAGCGTCGGTTCGGGCACGATGCGCGCATGCGGGTTGGTGATGACCGCTTCGGCGACCCGACGGGCCTCGCCCCTCGGGAAGGTGAACGAGACCTGCTTGTGGAACCGCTGGACGAGCAGGTCGTCGACCACCTGCTCGGTGAGCTCACGAGGGTCGTCGAGGAAGTCGACGTCGCGTTCGACGTCGCCGGCGAAGCCGACCTGGCTGAGCACCTGCTCGCAGAAGCCGTGGATGGTCGAGATCGTGGCGGCGTCGAACTGGGCGACGACGTCGGTGATCCGTCCGAGGCGCTCGTGGATCTGGTCGCGCTCGCCGGCGCAGAGCCGCTGGCTCAGGTCGTCGGTGGGGTGGACACCGTCGTCGATGAACGCGCGGAGGTCGCGCTCGGTGCCCACCAGACGCTGCCAGACCCGGTCGCGCAGCTCGCCGGTGGCGGCCCGGGTGAAGGTGACGAGCAGCAGCTGGTCGACCGGCAGTCCTTCGGCGACGGCCTCGACCGCCAACGCGGTGACGCGGTGCGTCTTGCCCGTGCCGGCGCTGGCCTCGATGACGGTGATGCCGGGCTCGACGCCGGCCACCGGTGCGGTCGACGCATGCGTCACGGTCATCGGCCGGCCTCCTGGGCCAGCAGCGGGTCCCACAGGCGGCGGGCCAGGCGGCCGAGCCGGCTGTCCTCGTCGGCACACCAGTCGGGGCCCTGCTCGTGGTCGGTGGGAGGCAGGGCGACGAGCTGGTCGAGGCGGAGCACACCACCGAAGACGATGCGGTGGCTGGTGTCGACGTCCTCGCCGGGGAACCGGTGGTTCGACTCCCAGTCACGAGCGGCGGACGCGTCGGGCGTGCGCTTGGCCCGCCGGGCCTGGGCCCACGACGCGCTGGTCTTGCACGGCATCGGAAGCGGCTCACGCAGGCCGTGGGCTCGGAGGGCCACGAGGTCGCCGAGCAGCCGGGCGGCCGCGGCCGCCCTCGCCTCGGGCGGCCCGTCGAACGCCCGGATCTCGAGCGAGCGTCCCTGTTGCTTGAACTTCCCCACGGTGATGGCCCGCCAGGGGATCTCGGGGTGGGCGGCCGACAGGGCGAGGAGTCGTACCCACGCGGTGAGACGGTGCTTGGCACCGATGCTGCTGTAGGACACCGCGCAGGTGGCGTCGCCCCGGATGCCGGTGACCGTGCCCACCACCGACAGCGGACCGGCGGCGCCCGCGTCGATCTCGACGTCGACCTCGGCCGACGTCGTCGCGCCCGCGGCGCCGACCTGCACCGCCACGTCGTGGATGCGCACCGCGGCATCTCGGATCGAGCCGATCATGGCCCGTCCCATGGCCTGGGGCGGGAGCGCACCGACGGCGAGCTCGGCTTCGACCGCGGCCTCGACCGGGTCGCCGGCGAGGAGGCGCTCGACGAGGCGTTGTCCGATGCCCCATTGCTCGAGCGCGTCGAGCTCGACCGGGATCGCCTCGGCCAGCGCGTCGTCGCGCTCCCAGACGTTGACGCCGAGGCGCTGGCGGAGGAACTCGCGCACCGGGTGCTGGACGAACCGCACGATGTCGTCGAGCGCCACGACGTCGAGGTCGGCCGGCTGCGGCGGGAGCG
The DNA here is from genome assembly GCA_041618235.1 of Acidimicrobiales bacterium. Classification (GTDB taxonomy): domain Bacteria; phylum Actinomycetota; class Acidimicrobiia; order Acidimicrobiales; family Salinilacustritrichaceae; genus Salinilacustrithrix. Next base: position 2,243 of record JBFJNI010000109.1, on the reverse strand, counting down.
GGCCGTCGAGGAACGGCTTCGCGGGCGTGCGGTCGCCGGCCAGTGCACGAGCGCCGGCCAGGTGGACGCGGTCGAAGCTCCAGGGCCGGGGATCGGCCGACGCCGCGCTACCCGGCGTGTGGGCGACGGGGTCGAACGGCTGGAGCGGGTGGTCGATGACGACGACGTCGCGGGCCGGACCGGTCGTGGCGCCGTGTGACGCCACGGCGGAGCGGTCGATCACGTCGAGCAGCTCGGACAGCGGGACGGCGGGCGGGCGGGCCTCGTTGGACCGGATGTCTCGGCCGGTGGTGGTGAGGATCAGCCGATCGGTGGCCGACAGGAGCGCGTCGAGCAGGAGCTGGCGGTCCTCGGTGCGGGGGTCGCGGTCGCCGACGAGGGGCATCCGGCGCAGGAGGTCGTCGCCGTCGGCCCGACCGGTACGAGGGAACGCCCCGTCGTCGAGGCCGAGGATGCACACCACCCGGTGGGGGACGGCGCGCATCGGCACCAAGGTGCACATCGTGATGGCCCCGGTGCGGAAGTCGGCCCGCGTCGGCATGCCGCGGAGACGATCGGCGAGGAGGGCCCGGACCTCGGCCAGCGACAGCAGACCGGCGGATGCCTGCCCGTCGGTGGTCGCCTCGGCCACGACCTCGCGGAGGACGGCATCGACCTGCACGCGTTGCCAACTCTCGGCCGGTGGCGACGTCATGAGCAGGTCGACGGCCGTGCCCAGCGCGGCGGACCACTCGCCGACGGAACGGGGCTCGGCTGCCTCGGTGACCACGGTGTCGAGGCGGTCGACGAACTCGGCGAAGCGGCCGGCCAGGTCGACGTCGCCGCTCTCGACGTCGTCGAGCGGCAGGCGGCCGCCCAGCAGGCGCGAGCCGTCGGTCGCCATGGCGACGCCCAGCAACAGCCGGTCGATGCCCGCCCGCCAGGTGTTGTCGTCGACGTCGCCGAGCCAGTAGCGCTCGCGGCGGGCCGCGTCGAGCCCCCATCGGACGTTGCCCTGGTCGGTCCACTCGGCGATGCGCTCGATGTCGTCGTCGTCGAGGCGGAAGCGGTTCCGCACGGGCTCCCGTCCGATGAACCGGATGAGCTCGGGTGCCGTGATCCGACCGTCGACGAGCTGGAGCAGCGCGTCGAGGGTGGCGAGCAGCGGGTTGGTCTGGCGGAGGGATCGATCGGCGAGCCGGTACGGCAGGTGGGGGAGGCCTCGGTCGACGGGCTGCGCACCGGGGCCTGCGGAAGGGTCGGTGGGGTCGTCGGGCTCGGCGGCCCCGAACGTGGCGTGGAGCAGGGGAGCGAACTCGTCGATGCCCGGGCACAGGACGATGACGTCGCGCGGCTCGAGCGTGGGGTCGTCGGCGAGGGCGTGGCAGATGGCGTCGCGGGCGACCTCGACCTGGCGGGCCCGACCGTGACAGCGGTGCACCTGGATCGAGCGGTCGTCGTCGCCGAGGATCATCCGTTCATCCGCAGCGTCGGGCGCCGGCGCACCGGGCGGCTCGACGTCGGCGCGGATGTCGGCCTGGACTCGTTCGAGGAGGGTGCGCGGCGGCGTCAGCTCGAGGGCGTGGTGCACCTGCGTGGCGTCGGCGGCGGTGGACAGCACGAGCTGCATCTCGCGGGTGTCGGCACCCCACGACCGCAGCAGCGGGTTGGTGGGGAGGCCACGCGTCGGGTCGTCGGCGCGGGGGAGTGGCAGGTCGGGGACCGGCACCGACGCGACCCGCTCCCACAGCGCCAGGCTGGGGTGGAGCGCGAACAGGTGCACGTCGCGATGCGTGGCGAGGGCCTGGAGCACGTCGAGGTACGACGCCGGCAGGCGGGTGAGGCCGAACAGCGAGACGCGGTCGGGCAGATCGACGTCGACCGACCCGGCCCGGAGCAGCTCGCAGGCCTGCGTCATCCGCTCGGGCGGGCTCGGGCGGTCGACGTGTCGGCGCAGTGCCCGCCACAGCTGCGGCTGCCAGCGGGCGTCGTCGGGCAGGTCGGTCCAGGTGGCGGACGTGCTGCTGCTGCCCGGGCCGGCCTCGGTGTCCGCGGCGGCCCAGGCGAGGACCATGTCGGGCCGGTACACGCCGTACCCGTCGAACAGGTCGGCCAGGTGGCGGGCCGTGGCGAACCGGCGGGCACGGCGGAGGTCGTCGGTGGCGAGGGCGGCAGCGTCGCCGTCGGCGACGGGACGGCCGAGGTGCGAGGCCAACAGCTCGAGCCAGGGCTCGTCGAGGTGCTGGTCGATCACCTCGAGCAGC
>JBFJNI010000108.1:0-12586 GCA_041618235.1 Acidimicrobiales bacterium | reverse complement strand
TCGACCCGCCGCCGACGAGGTAGAGGTCGTTGGTGGCGACCGGCACGGAGTTCACGGTGACGGTGACGGTGGCAGTGTCGAAACCGCCCTTGCCGTCGGTGATCGTGTAGGTGAACGAGTCGACGCCCCAGAAGGTCGTCAGCGAGGTGTACCGGAGTGTGCCGTTGGCATTCACGGTGACGACCCCGTTCCCCGGCTGGGTGAACGAGAAGATGCTGATCTCGTCGCCGTCCGGATCGGAGTCGTTCGCCTTCACGTTGACGTTCACGAAGAGGCCAGTGTTGGTCAGCTTGGCGTCATCGACCGCGATCGGGGCGCCGTTCGAGGTGAATGTGATCGTGATGGTCGCGGTCTGTGCGGCGGACGTGTCGACGCCTCCGTTGGCGGTCCCGCCGTCGTCGACCGCCCGCACCGTCAGCGTGGCAGTGCCGTTCGCAGCAGATGCCGGCGTGTAGCGCAAGGTCCCGCTGCTGTCGACCGTCGGTTGGGTGGAGAACAGGCCGGGAGCGTCGACGCCCACGGTGAAGGTCACCATCTGTGCGTCCTCGTCGTCGGGGCCGGCGCTGATGGCGGTGGCCCAGTCGGAGACGGTCTGTGGCCCGGCATTCGACAGGACGCTCTGGTTCGCGCCGATCACGAATGCCGGAGCGTCGTTCACCGCATCCACCGTGATGGTGAAGAGGTACTCGGCACTCTCGCCGCCGGCGTCGTCGTCCAGTTGTACCTCGACGATCGTCGAGCCGTTCGCGTCCGGTGCGAGCGTGAAGGTGAGATCTCCCGAGGTGGGGTCGATCGCCGGCTGGACCGAGAAGAGGTCGGTGTTGTCGGCGGTGAGCTCGAAGGTCAGGACCTGCGACGCGTCCTCCGCCGGGGAACCGGCGCTGATCGCCGTCGCCCACGCCGCGAACGTCAGCGCTCCGGCATCCTCGTCGACGGTGATGTCTGCGCCACCAGTGAAGGTCGGGTCCTGGTTCGGACAGGGGAAGACGCCCGCGTCGTACCGCGTGGGTGTCTCGAATCCGAGGTGGTGGACGAAGTCGGCCAGGTTGTCGTCGGTGTCCTGGCAGCCGCCGTTCCGTCGTTCGTGGCTGTGATAGGTCTGGCCGTCGATCCGGGGGAAGCCGGGCCCGGCCACCGGCTCGTAGTACACCGAGCCGGTCTCGACCGCGACCGCGTCGACCACGGCGGCGCCGTCCCAGAGGATGATGCCGGTGCCGTTGGTGACCGACGTCCCGCTGTAGGCCTGATCGGCCACCGCGCCGGAGAGGTTGGGTCCACCGAGCAGATAGTGCCGGCCGGTCTCGAGGGTGAAGCCGGCTGAGAAGGCGTGCACCACATCCGCGGCGCCGGTGTTGAGCTGGATCGACCAGCCGGTCATGTCCTGGTCGGGGCCGGGGTTGAAGATCTCGATGAACTCATCGTCCCCACCGAGCGGGCCGTCGGTGCGGTACTCGTTGATCACGACGTGATCGGCGGCCGGCGGCGGGGTCGGTGCGGGAGCCGGGCCGAGGCACGGCTCGATCACGCCCTCGGCGATGCCGTTGGGAGAGGTGGAGTTCGCGCCCCAGCGATGCTCGAAGTCGTCGGTGTTCGTGTCGGTGTCGACGCACGCGCCCCGGCCGGTCCCGTTGAAGCGATGGAACGACTGCTCGAGCGCACCACCCATCCTCGGCAGTGGGTTCACCTCGGCGAAATTGCTGGCGCTCGACGTGCCCACCGAGTCGATCACGGTGACGCCTCGCCGTAGCGAGAATCCGGTGCCCCTGGCGAGCGCGAACCCGAACTGACCGTCGGGCGTGCCGGCGCCGACGTAGCCGGTCGGTGCGGCGAGGGCGTAGCCGTTCACCGGAACGCTCCCGGAAAGACTGGCGGCACCGAGGACCGTGCCATTCACGTCCTCGGCGACGATGGACCAGCTCTCGGCCCCCAGATCGATCGGTGTGGTCGAGCCGTTGTAGATCTCGACGAAGTCTCGGTTCGTGCCGCTCCCGGTGCGGATCTCGCTGATGGTGACGACCGCGGGCGGCGGCACGGTGACCGTGATGGCGAACGTGTCCGGTCCGGCTGTGCCGCCGAGCCCGTCGTCGACCTGGAAGCCGAACGAGTCGGTCGTGGTGACGGACCCGTCGTGGCGGTAGGCGACATCGCCGGCGATCAGTGCTGCAGCGTTGAAGGAGCCGCCGGGCCCGATGGGAGAGCCGGCGACCTCGATCGCCCCGTTCACCGGGTCGGTCGTGACGGTGTACGTGAGCGTCTGCGCCGGCAGGTCAGGGTCCGAAGCGGCAAGCATCGTCGAATCGATGACGACGGCGGTGCTGGTGCCGACGGTGGCACCGGTGTTGGTGTCGATGCTCGGGGCCTGGTTGGCCTCACCGACGGTGACGGTGATCGTCTCGGTGTCGGACATCGTCGGCGAGCCGTCGTCGGTCACGATCACGTCGAACACAAACGTTCCGGGGCCGTCGGTCTCGGCGGGCGTCCAGGTGAATGCGCCGCTGGTGATGCCGATCGAGGCGCCGGTGGGTGCGCCCGAAAGGGTGAACGTGAGTGCATCGGGCGGGAGGTCGATGTCGGAGGCGGTCGCGGTGAACGTGATCTCGGTGAGCTCGTCGCCGCTGATCGGCCCGATCGGGTCGAGCACCGGAGCGTCGTTGGTCGGGGTGATGGTGATCACGAACGTCTGGTCGGGGCTCGCGGTCCCGCCACTGTCGACGGCGGTCACCGTGACGGTGGCGGCGCCGTTGGCGTCGGCGGCTGTGGTGAAGGTGAGGTCGCCGGCGGCGTCGATGGCCGGCTGGGTCGAGAACAGGGCGGTGTTGTCGGCGGTGACGGTGAAGCTGACGGTCTGGTACGACTCGTTCGCCGGGCCTGGGCTGATCGCCGTTGCCCATCCGGGGACGAGCTGCGGGCCGCTGTCCTCGAGCGCCGTTTGGTCACTGCCGCCGGTGAACGATGGTTCGTCGTCGATCGGGAGGACGTTGATCCGGAACGTCTGGGCGGCGCTGGTGGCGCCGGCGCTGTCGGTTGCGGTCACAGTCACATCGGTGAGCCCGTTGGCGTCAGGGGCAGGGGTGAAGGTGAGGTCGCCGTTGCCATCGATCGCGGGCTGAGCCGAGAACAGGGTCGTGTCGGTCGCCGTGACGCCGAAGCTGACTGTCTGGCTCGATTCGTTGGCCGGGCCGGGGCTGACCGCGGTGACCCATCCGGCGGTCGTCTGATCGCCGCCGTCCTCGAGCGCGTAGTCCGTCCCGCTGACACTGAACGACGGCGGATCGTTGACCGGGCTGATGGTGATCGAGAACGAGACCGAGGTGGTGTTGGTGCCGTCGTCGAGGTCGATGGTGACCAGGGTCGTGCCGTTGGCGTCGGTGGCCGGGGTGTAGGTGAGGGTGCCGGTGGCGGGGTCGAGTGCGGGTTGGGTGGCGAAGAGGGTGGTGTCGGCCGGGGTGAGGGTGGCGGTGAGGGTCTGGGTGTTCTCGTCGGTGCCGCCGCCGGCGCTGATGTCGGTGGCCCAGCCGACCAGGGTCTGGGCGGGGTCGTCTTCGGTCACGGTCTGGTCGGGGCCGGGGGTGATCGTCGGGTCGTCGTCGACGGCGGTGATGGTGATGGTGAACGTGGCCGTGGCCGTGGCGCCGCCGGTGTCGGTCACCGTGACGGTGATGGTGGTCGTGCCGTTGGCGTTGGTGGCCGGGGTGTAGGTGAGGGTGCCGGTGGGGCTCAGGGCGGGTTGGGTGGCGAACAGGGTGGTGTCGGTGGCGGTGAGGGTGAAGGTGACGGCTTGGGGCTCGTCGGTCGGGCCGCCGGTGATGCCGGTGGCCCACCCGGTCACGGTCTGGGCGCCCGGGTCTTCGGCGACGGTCTGGTCTGCGCCGGCGGTGAAGGTGGGGGCGTCGTTGACCGGGTTGATGGTGATGGTGAACGTGACCGTGGTGGTGTTGATGCCGTCGCTCACCCTCAGGGTGGCCACGCTCGATCCGTTGGCGTCGGCCGTGGTGGTGAAGGTGAGATCACCCGTCGCGACGTCGACGCGGGGAAGCGCCGAGAACAGAGCGGCGTTCGTGACCGTGGTGGAGGCCGTCATGGTCTGGCCGGCTTCGTCCGGACCGCCGCCCGGCCCGATGCCCGTCGCCCATCGGGTTCGCACCTGCGCGCCAGCGTCCTCCGCAGCCACCGGGTTGGCGCCGGGGACCACCGTGGGAGCGTCGTCGATCGGGGTCACGGTGATGACGAGCGTGGCGGTGTCAGAACCGCCGTGGCCGTCGCTGACCCGGTAGGTGAGGGTCTCGGTGCCGTTCGCATCCCGGTTCGGCACGTAGCGGATGCGTGCGCCGTCGGTCGTCGCTGTTCCGAACGCCGCGGCGCTGACGTTGGTGATCGTCAGGATGTCGCCGTCCGGGTCTCGGTCGTTGGCGCGGACGTCGATGAGCGCCCATGCCGTGTCCTCGTCGATCCGGGTGGCGTCGTCCGATGCGATCGGCGCATCGTTGACCGAGGTGATCGTGATCGTTGCGGTGCCGGTGCCCGTCACGCCGCGCTCGTCGACGACCCGATAGGTCAAGGTGACCGTGCCGTGCTGGTTCGGGTCGGGGACGAACGTGACGGTCGTGCCGTCGGTGATGGCCGAGCCGTGGGGGGTGGCGGTCACCGACACGATGCGGAGCGACCCACCATCGGGTGTGGAGTCGTTGGCGAGGACGTCGACCGTGATCGAGCCGTCCTCCGCCATCGTCGCGGTGTCGGCCCCGGTTCTCGGGATGTCGGCGACGGGGAGGACCTCGACGGTGATGTTCGCCAGCCGCAGTACGCCGTCGGCCCCCAGCGCCCGATAGGCGAACGTGCTCGTGCCCGACCAGTCGGCTGCCGGCGCGAACCGGACCCTGCCATCGGCGAGGATGGTCGCGGAACCGGTCGGTCGAGGAACCGAGACGGAGTCGAGGCGGAGCTCGCCGTCGTCGTTGGCGAGGACGTCGATGGTCACCGGCGTGTCCTCGTCGGTCGTGACGGCGTCTGCTCGGACGATGACGGTCACCGGCTCCGGGGGCGCCACAGGAGCGAGGGTCGTGGCGGTGGTCGTGGTGATCGTGGTGGTGGTGGTGGTGGTCGTCGGGCGGGCAGGGGCTGGCGCTGCGGTGAGCGTGATGACCTCGTCCTGCGGCGGAGCAGGGACGTCCTGGCCGAAGAACCCACCGAAGAGGAGCGAGAACGAGGTACCGAGTGCGGCCACGGCGGGTGCGGCAGCGGCGCCGACCGGCACTCGGGCGACGACCGGCAGCTGTGCCAGCCAGCTCAACGGTCCGACGAGGAGTCGGAGTCGACCGAGACCGATGTTCAGGAAGGCTCGCACGACCCGTGGGTCGAATTGCGTGCCCGAGCAGCGGATCAGCTCCTCTCGCGCTTCGGTGACGCCCTGGGCCGACTTGTAGCTGCGGACGCTGGTGATGACGTCGAACACGTCGGCGACCGCGACGATGCGGCCCGGGAGGGCGATGTCGGTGCGGGCGAGGCCGGCGGGGTAGCCCTTGCCGTCCCACCGCTCGTGGTGCTGGTCGACGGCATCGAGTGCGTCACCGAGCCAGCCGCGAAGCGGGGCGACCAGCTCGGCGCCCTTCACGGTGTGGGTCTTGATGGTCTCGAACTCTTCGTCGGTGAGGCGCCCGGGCTTGTTGAGGATGTCGCCGTCGACGAACAGCTTGCCGACGTCGTGGGCCAAGCCGGCCCACTGCAGGCGGTCGACCTCGTCCTCGGGCAGGCCCATCTCCTCGGCGATGAGCTTGGTGTAGGCCCGGACCCGCTCCGAGTGGCCGCGGGTCAGCCGATCGTGGATCGAGAGCGCGCCGGCCAGCTCGACCAGGGTCTCGGCCGCGATCGAGGGGTCGTCGCTCAGGCCGTTGGCCTTGGCGTCCTCGATCTTCTTCTTGAGCTGGGAGACCGTGCCGGTGCGCAGGGCGGTGCGGAAGCGCGACGGGGCTTGGTCGGGGAAGATCAGCGACAAGCCGAACAAGGCCGAGAGGGGCAGCAGCCGGCGACTGATCTTGTCGAAGACGAACAGGATGACCGTGGCGATCGCCGAGAGAACGATCCACCAGCCGATCTGGGCGAGGCGGGAGGACGGCGGGTCGATGCGTCGGCTGATCGCGAGGCTGATCAGCACCGAGATCGCGATGGGAGCGAGGAACGCGATCGTCTTGATGATGCGAGCGGCCCACGGGCGCGCGGCCCAGCGTTGGCCACCTGCCTCGTTCCGCTCAGTCATGCTCCACCCCGGTCGCCTCCGTGCGAGGTCTGTATCGGCAAATGGAAGCTGGAGTTGACCGGCTCTTGCTGCGGCCTCGGCGGAGAATCCTGTATTCGAAACGTGCAGGTCAGACACATTGTCTCTGACCTGGGGTTTCTTCGTCGTGCGGGCGCTGTCCGCGCGCCCCTTACCGGCGCGTCGCTCGACCGGTGCTGTGCCCGCGTCGGGTCGCTAGGGTCTGGTCGATGGACGCAGAGCTCCGCCGACTGCTCGACGAGTTGAACCGTGCGATCACCGAGTCGCAGGCCGACGGCACGATCGACGACGACGAGCGTGCCCAGCTGCGCGAGCTCGTCGCCCGAGCCGACGCGCTCCTCGATCCCGAGGACGAGGACGAAGACGACCACGAGGGCGTGCGCGAGCAGCTCGAGGAGGCCGCCGTCCGGTTCGAGGGCCGCCATCCCACGATGGCTGCCGTGATCCGCAGCGCGGTCGACACGCTCACCGGCTACGGCATGTGACCATGGGCGCCGAGGCGCCCGATTCGCGAGGTTCGTCCCCCTGCGGTCATGACCGTGGTCACGCGAATTCCCAGGTCAGGAGGGATGGCCGTCCGTTTCGGGTGAGGTTCCGCTTCGCTTGCCGATGACGATCGTCCGGAGCCCGCCGCCGGCGGCCTTGGCCTCGTACATCACCCGGTCGGCGGTGGCCACGAGCACGGTCGCCGGATCGGATGGTGAGGTCCACGAGACCAGACCGCAGCTCGCCCGCGGCGTCTCCGGATCGTCCAGCAAGCGGCGGAGAGCACCGGCGGCCTCGTCGTGCGGAGTCTCCGGGAGGAGGGCCACGTACTCGTCGCCGCCCAGCCTCGCGATGACGTCGGTGTTGCGGAGCCCATTGGTCAGGGCGCTTGCGAACCGAGCGATGAGGGCATCGCCGGCCTCGTGACCGGCGCGGTCGTTCGTCGCTTTCAGGCCATCGAGGTCGAAGTACGCGATGGAGATCGGGCGCCCGGTTCGTTCGGCGCGGCGGCGCTCGTAGTCGACGGCCTCGAAGATCGCCGCTCGGTTCAGCAGCCCGGTGAGCGGGTCGCGCCTCGCCGCGGTACTGAGTTCGTCGAGGCTGCGGCGCAGAAGCACTGTCCCAGCTCCGAGGACCGCGAGAAGCACGCCGCGCAAGACACCGTTGGTGACGATGACGAAGGTGGGAGCGCTCTCGTCGGGGTCGATGGCGGCGGCCCACGCTCCCCCTCCTGCGGCCAGCGCCGCGGCGGCGATGGCGAACAGCCGCTGCGACGAGTTCCACCCCACCCAGATGACGACGATCCCGAACACGGCGAGGAGCGAGAAGTGCGGTCCCGTGCCGATGTCGACCGCGGTGATCGCGGCCACGGCGATGACGCCCAACCCGATCACCATCGGGAGCGGCAGCACGCCAGGAGCGTCGATCGACCGGACGAGCACCCGGGTGAGGAACGACTGGTCCCGGTTGGTCGAGGGGCCGTGCACTCCGGGAATTCTTACCGGCGGACGGTGGACGAGCGCGGGTCGGAGACGATGGTGATCGGGAGGGTGACCTCGATGGGCTCACACAGGCCGACCCCGTTGCAGGTCACGTTGCCGACGGCCTCGAGCTCGACGAGCTCGATCGGGCCGGTCGGAGCGACGCCTTCGAGGTGGACGCCGCCTGTGGCGGGGTCGACGACCACGCCGACGGGTGTGCCGGTGGGGGGAGGCGGTGGGGGATCGCCCGGTGACGGCCGTGGTGCCGGTTGTGGGTCGGGGGGCGTTGCGATCGCGTCGGTGGGGGCCGCGACCGGGGAGCCGTCGCCGGTCGGGGATTGCCGGGGGACGCGGTCAGGGCCGTCGACATCGGCCGTCACGGGGGAACGCGCCGGATCGACGTCGTCGGGCGCCCGGGGAGCCAGGGGCACCGGCGCGGCGGCGGGCGCGGTCACCCGATCGCCTCTGACCTCTGGCGCAGCGACCTCGACACCGGCGATCGGTGCCACCAGCGACACGGCGAGAATGGAGCTGGCGACGCCCGCAGCTCCGAGGGCGGAGCGGACCGGTGCCGAGCGGGCGGCGAGCTGTCGCCGTAGGGCGGGGATCGGCGTGAACATGGCGAGGACGCCGGCGACCCGGCGGAGATCGCGCAGGTCGATCGCGAGGAAGGCCCGGACCATGTCGGGGTCGAACTGGGTCCCGGAGCATCGCACCAGCTCCGCCCGGGCGTCCTGGAGCGAGATCGGCGCCTTGTACGAGCGCGACGAGGTCATGACGTCGAAGGCGTCGGCCACGGCGACGATCCGTCCGGCCACCGCGATGTCGGTGCCCGCGGCGCCACTGGGGTAGCCGCCGCCCTCCCAGCGCTCGTGGTGGTCGCTGACCGCCAGCACGTTGTCGCCCAGCCAGGCCCAAAGGGGCATCGCGAGTCTGAGCCCGTCGAGAGGGTGTTGCTGGATGCGGGTGAACTCGTCCTCGGTCAAGGACCCTGGTTTGTTGAGGATCTCTGCGGGGGTCTCGAGCTTGCCGATGTCGTGCAGGAGCCCGGCCCAGCGCAGCCGCTGCCGGTCGTCGCTCGAGATCCCCAACTCGGTGGCGAGCATCTCGGTGTAGGCCCGGACCCGTTCGCTGTGGCCTCGGGTGGATCGATCGTGGTGGCTCAGGTCGCTGACCAGCTCGAGCATCAGTCCGGCGGCGGAGATGTCGTCACGAGCGGCGCCGCCGCGGGTGGTGGGCGACTGCTGGAGTCGTCGGGAGTTCCCGGCCCGCAGCGCGAGGCGGAACCGGGAGGGTGCGGCTCCCGGGAATGCCAGCCCCATGTGCAGGAGCGTGGCGAGGGGGAACAGCCGGCGGGTGACCACGTGCGCCGCCTCGATCACGACCCACGCGATGGCGGCGAGGACGAGCCACCACGCCGCGCCATTGGCGAACCCGTCGGGGCGGTTCCAGTCGCGGGCGAGCACGCCCGTGACGGCCAGGGCGAGACCCGCCGGGAGCCCGGCGGCGAGCACGACCACCACGGTGGCGGCGACGCGGTGCGAACTCCATCCGGGACCGAGCGGGCGCAGCGGTCCGGGGGGAGGGCGGAGGACCTGTGGCCCTCCTTCGCCCGTTTCGCCCGTTTCGCCCAGCAGACCCATCAACCCCAGTCAACCACTGTCCTGTCCCGTTTGCGGCAAGTGTCGGACCCGGCGGGGGACGGACTGCAAGAGGGCCTCAGGCGGAGGCGCTCTTGGGCTTCGGCTTGCGTCGGGGCTTCGACGGAGCGACCTGGGCACGGAGCTCTTCGAACCCGGCGGGGATCGCCTCGGCCAGGACGTCGACGTCGGAGGCGGTGTCGTAGTCGCCGGTGACGCCGAACGCGAGCTGTCCGTTGTACGACATGATCGCGGTGCCGACGCGGACGCCGTGCGAGAGAGGTACGAACGGGTAGTAGGCCACCATCTCGCGGCCGAGGCAGTAGAGCGGGAACTGCGGTCCGGGCACGTTCGTGGTCACGGTGTTCACCGACCGCTGCGGAGCCTGGGCGAGCAGCTTGGTGGCGGTGCGCATCAGGGAGCCGATGACCATCGGCGGCGCGAGGCCGGCCAGTCGCACGACGACCTCGCCGGCATCGGCCATGTGCGACCCCTTGAGGTCTTGCATCTTCTCGTGGACCAGCTCGACCCGCTCCTTCGGGTCGGCCAGGTGGACCGGCAGCTCGAAGAGGATGGCCGACACCTGGTTGTCGAGCTCGCCGCGGGCGTCGTCGGAGCGCACCGACACGGGAACGAGCGTGCGCAGCACGGTGGTGTCGGGGTCCTCGCCTCGGTGCTCCAGCAGCGTCCGGTACGCGCCGGCGAGCACTCCGAGGACCACGTCGTTCAACGTGGCGTCGACGCCCTGCCGGATCGTCCGGATCAGGTCGATGGGGACCATCGCGTGGGCCCACACACGATGCGGGCCGATCGCGCCCTCGAGCGAGGTCGGGGTGGTCGAGCCGAGGTGCTCGACGAAGTGGAAGATGCCCTCGCCGGTGTCGCGCAGCCCTCGGAGCGTTCCGAGCGGGTCGCGCAGCATCGACGGAGCCTTGGCCACGAGGCCGAGGGTGTCGGCCGCCAGGCCCGACCACGCGTCGAGGACCTTCTCGACACCCGACGGCTCCGGTTCCGGCGTCCACGGCTGCGGCTCGGTGAGGTCCACCTCACGGTCGACGTCCAGGAGGATGGCCAGCAGGTCGGCGCCGGAGACGCCGTCGACCATGCAGTGGTGCACCTTGGAGACCAGCGACCACTGCCCGTGCTCGAGGCCTTCGACCAGCCAGATCTCCCACAGCGGTCGTTCCCGATCGAGGGGCTGACTCATGAGCCTGGCCATGAGGCGGCGCAGTGCGAGATCGTCACCCGGGGCGGGCAGCGCGGTGTGGCGGAGGTGGTAGTCGAGGTTGAAGTGCGGGTCATCGACCCAGACCGGACGTCCGAGCTCGAACGGCACCGGACGGACGCGCTGGCGGTAGCGAGGGATGCGGTGCAGCTTCGACTCGAGCATCGCCCGGAGGTCGTCGAGGTCGGGGCGCGGCCCCTCGAACACCGAGAGGCCGGCGATGTGCATGTGGGCGATGCCGTCCTCGACGAGGAGGAATTCGGCATCGAGCACGCTGAGACGCTTCATGCTCCGACCGTACGAACATGGTGTCCGGTACCAACAGGGTCGAAGGACCCTTCACCCGGTGCCGCCCGCCTCGCATGGTGGGTGGGTGCACATCCCGTTCACTGCGAACCCCTATCCGACGGTCGGCGTGGAGATCGAGCTCCACGTCGTCGACCCCCGCTCAGGTGACCTCGTCAGCGCGGCCGTCGACATCCTGCGCGACGTCGGCCACGGGCACCCGGACCGCGTCCATCCGAAGGTCAAGCACGAGCTCTTCCAGTCGACCATCGAGATCATCACCGACGTGTGTCGCACGGCCGGCGAGGCGGCCGATGACCTGCGCTCGACCCTTGCCGAGGTGCAGCGGGCGGCCGAGGCGCGCGGCCTCGCCGTGGTCGCGAGCGGGACGCACCCCTTCGGTCTGGCGCGAGACCAGCTGGTCAGCCCGAACCCGCGCTACGACGTGCTGGTCGAGGAGATGCAGTGGGCGGCGCGGCGACTCCTGATCTGCGGAACACACGTCCACGTGGGCGTGCCGAGTGGTGAGCATGCGATCGCGGTCGTGAACGAGGTGCAACGCCACCTTCCGCTGTTCCTCATCCTGTCTGCGTCGAGCCCGTACTTCGAGGGGCAGGAGACGGGGTTGGCCTCGTCGCGCTCGAAGGTCTTCGAGTCGCTCCCCACCGCTGGCCTGCCGCCGGTGCTGCGCGACTGGAACGACTTCGAGATCTTCATGGAGACGCTGATCGAAGCCGAGTGCATCACCTCGGTGCGAGAGGTGTGGTGGGACGTCCGACCCCATCCGGACTTCGGCACGGTCGAGCTGCGCATGTGCGACGCCATGCCCACGATCCGGGAGGCCGCAGCCGTCGCCGCGCTGGCCCAGGCGCTGGTCGCCCATGCGGTCGAGAGCTACGACGCCGGAACCCTGCCGTGCCCACCTCGCGAGTGGTCGGTGCGCGAGAACCAGTGGTTGGCGGTCCGGCACGGTGTGGACGCCGAGTTGATCGTCGACGACCGCGGCCAGCGGCGGCCGGCGCGCGACCTCCTCGACGAGTTGGTCGACGATCTCTTGCCCATCGCGGAGCGCCTCGGCACGACCGAGGAGCTGCTGGATGTGCGCGCGCTGTGGTCGATCGGTCCGGGCTACCTCCGACAGCGACGGATCCTGTCGGAGGGTGGAACCATGGTCGACGTGGTGCACGACCTCCAGCGGCAGCTCGCTGCCGACCAGCCAGGCTGACGACGTGCGGATCAGCGGACTCGATCTGACGACGTGGCTCGACGAGCACGTCGAGGAGCTCGTCGCCTTCCGACGTCAGCTCCACTCGCATCCCGAGCTGAGCGGCGAGGAGCACGCCACCACGGAGACCATCGCCGAACGCCTCCGCGTCGCCGGCCTGGACAGCCGCATCTTCCGGTCGGGCACGGGTCTGGTGTGTGATATCGGCGAGGCGCCCCGCATCGCCCTCCGGGGCGACATCGACGCGCTCGCGATGGACGACGAGAAGGACGTGAGCTACGCCAGCCAGGTGCCGGGCGTCGCCCACGCCTGTGGCCACGACGTCCACACCACGGTCACCCTGGGCGCCGGTCTCTACCTCGCCCATCACGGCTTCGCGGGTGCCCACGGCATCCGTCTCCTGTTCCAGCCGGCCGAGGAGCAGGTGCCGGGTGGCGCGGTCGGGGTCATCGACGATGGAGGGCTCGACGGGGT
>JBFJNI010000107.1:0-12795 GCA_041618235.1 Acidimicrobiales bacterium | reverse complement strand
GACTACACGGTCACCGTTCCAGAGCTCGGGACCTTCCACGCCGCGACGCCACCCATCGTCGTCATCACCTCGAACCGCACCCGCGACGTGCACGATGCCCTCAAGCGCCGCTGCCTCTACCACTGGGTCGAGCACCCCGACTTCGAGCGCGAGGTCGCCATCGTCGGCGTCCGGGTTCCCGGCGTGAGCGAACGCCTCGCCCGCCAGGTCGCCGCCGCCACCGAGGCGTTGCGCGGGGCGGGCCTCTACAAGCCGCCGGGCGTGGCCGAGACCATCGACTGGGCCGCCGCCCTCGGCGTGCTCGGCGCCACCGAGCTCGACGTCGCCACCGTCGACGACTCGCTCGGCACCGTGCTCAAGTACCGCGAGGACCAGGAGCGAGTGCGGGCCAGCGGGCTCGACGACCTGGTCGCGGCGGCCATCGCCCGCGGTGCCTGATCCCACGCATGCCGCGGTGGCGTTCGTGCGGACGCTGCGGCAGGCGGGCATCGAGGTGCCCATCGACGGATCGGTGCGCTACGTGGCGGCCCTCGACGTCCTCGACCCGGGCGAGCCCGACGACGTCTACTGGGCCGGTCGGGCGACGCTGCTCCACCGTCCCGAGGATCGCCCCGTCTACGACCTGGTCTTCGCCGGCTTCTTCGGCGGCGTGCCCATCGAGGTGACACGGCCGGCGCCGCCGCAGACCGTCACGTTGGCGGTCGACGACCCCGATGCGGAGCTCGAGGGTGGCGACGACGTCGCTGATGGAAGCCCGGCCATCCAGGTCCGCTTCTCGCGCGCCGAGACGCTGCGCCATGCCGACCTCGGCACCCTCACCGACGACGAGCTTGCCGAGGCCTGGCGTCTGATGGACCACCTCCGCCTCGTGGGCGCGCCCCGAGCCTCGCGTCGGCCGGCATCGTCGAAACGTGACCGGGGGCGGCCCGATCTGCGCCGTACCGTCCGTCACGCCATCCGTGCCGGCGGCGAACCGATCCGGCGTGCGCACACGCAGCCAGGGGAGCGGTTCCGGCGGGTGGTGCTGCTGCTCGACGTGTCGGGGTCGATGGAGGCCTACGCCCGCTCGTTGCTCCGCTTCGCCCACGCCGCCGTCGCCGCCACCGGCCGGGTCGAGGCCTTCGCCGTGGGCACACGTCTCACCCGCATGACCCGCGAGCTGTCGCGACGCGATCCCGACGACGCGCTGGCGCGGGCCGCCGCAGCCATCGAGGACTTCTCGGGCGGAACCCGGCTGGGGGAGGGATTGCGGGCGTTCAACGACGAGTGGGGCCAGCGCGGCATGGCCCGCGGCGCTGTCGTGGTGATCCTCTCCGACGGCTGGGACCGTGGCGATCCCGGGCAGCTCGCCGAGCAGATGGCGCGCCTGCACCGCATCGCCCACCAGGTGGTGTGGGTGAATCCGCTGAAGGCCACCCCGGGCTACGCACCGCTCGCTCGGGGCATGGCGGCGGCCCTGCCCCACGTCGACGCGTTCGTCGAGGGCCACTCGATCGACTCGCTCGAACGGCTGTCGACCGTGATCGCCGGCCGAGCCCCGGACGTAGGCTGACCGGCGTGCGAGAGATCCTCTCCGACCTGGAACGCTGGCGCCGCCAGGACAAGCGCATCGCCGTGGCGCGGGTGGTCGACGTCGAGGGATCCGGGCCACGACTCCCGGGCGCGGCGATGGCGGTCAACGAGGACGGCGAGGTCGCCGGCTCGGTCTCCGGCGGTTGTGTCGAGGGAGCGGTCGTCACCGAGGCGCTCGACATCATCGAGACCGGCGACCGGCGCATCGTCACGTTCGGCTACAGCGACGACGAGGCCTTCGCCGTGGGGCTGACCTGCGGCGGCACCATCCACCTCTACATCGAGCCGCTCGACTGGTGAGCGACTCCGTCTTCGACACGCTCCAGGCCGCGATCTCGGCCGAGGAGCCGGTGGCGCTCGCCACCGTGATCAGCGGCCCGAACGTCGGCGGCAAGGTCCTCGTACGCCCGTTCGAGGATCCCATCGGCAGCCTCGGCGACGCCGACCTCGATCGCGTCGTGGTCCGCGACACGTTGGGCGAGCTGTCCGCCGGCACCACCGGCGTGCGGCACTACGGCGCGCAGGGTCAGGCCAACGAGCGCGACGTGTCGGTGTTCATCGAGTCGTTCGCCCCGCCGCCCCAGCTGCTGATCTTCGGTGCGGTCGACTTCACCGGCGCGCTGGCCCGCATCGGCCGGGTGCTCGGCTACCGGGTCACCGTGTGCGATGCGCGCGAGGTGTTCGCCACCACCGCCCGCTTCCCGTTCGCCAACGAGGTCGTCGTCGACTGGCCCCATCGGCTGCTCGAGCGGGTGGGCGACCAGCTCGGGCCGCGCGACGCGGTCTGCGTGCTCACCCACGATCCCAAGTTCGACGTGCCCGCCGTGCTGGCGGCGCTGCAGACCGACGTCGGTTACCTCGGCGCCATGGGCTCACGCCGCACCACCGACGACCGCAACCAGCGACTGCGCGAGCAGGGTGCCACCGACGAGCAGCTCGATCGGGTCATGGCACCCATCGGGTTGGACCTCGGCGCCCGCACGCCCGAGGAGACGGCCATCTCGATCCTCGCCGAGATCATCGCGTCGCGCACCGGCCGCTCGACGCCCTCGCTGAAGGACACCGAGGGCGCGATCCACTAGGCGGGCTGGGCGGCCTGGGTGCCGAGCCAGGCGGCGAAGCCCGCGATCGCGCCGGCTGGGAGGGCGGCCCGCCACGGCAGGTAGCCCTTGAGGCCGGCGGCCAACGCGGCGACCGCGTCGGCGGCGTCGACGGGTACCGCCCGTTGGGCGAGCTCCTGCTCGTCGAGACCGGGAGCGGGCATCAGGAACGGCGCAGCCATGAACAGCTCGCGGGCGCCGAAGAGGCGGGCCAGGTAGGGCGCCGCCGGGTTGGCGTCGGCGTCGATGCCGAACACCTTGCCGGTCACCCGAGGTGCGAGGAGCGCGGCGATGCCGAGCCCGGCGCGGATGCCGGCGATGGTCTTGCGGGCGGTGAGCGGATCCATGGGGCCGATGCTGCCATGCCGGACGTCGAACCCCTTGACGGTCCGTCTCCGATGGTCTAGAACGGACCATCAAGAGTCCGCCGCCACCGGGAGTCGTCGTGTCCGATCTGCGTGTCAACGAGAATCCCTACCTGCAGGGCAACTTCGCCCCGCTCGCCGAGGAGACCACCGCGTTCGACCTGCCGGTGATCCACGGCGCCATCCCGCCCGAGCTCGACGGCCGCTACCTCCGCAACGGCCCGAACCCCCTGGCCGCCGATCCCGAGACCTACCACTGGTTCAGCGGCACGGGCATGGTCCACGGCATCCGCCTGCGCGGCGGCAAGGCCGACTGGTACCGCAGCCGGCTGGTCCGTGGCGGGAGCGTCCTCGAGCAGCAGGGCTGGGACGACCCCGGCGGGCCCGAGGGCGTCATGCAGGGTTCGGTCAACACCAACGTCATCGGCGTCGGCGGCCGCACGCTCGCCTGCGTCGAGGCGGGGTCCTACCCCATCGAGCTCACCGACGAGCTCGAGACGATGGCCCGCACCGACCTCGCACCTCCCGGCGGCGCCGGCCTCACCGGGGCGTTCAGCGCCCACCCGAAGCGTGACCCCGAGACGGGCGAGCTGCACGTGGCGTCGTACTTCTGGGGCTGGGGCAACAAGGTGCAGTACCAGGTCGTGGGCGCCGACGGCTTCCTGCGCCACGTCGCCGAGATCGACGTGCCGGGTGGTCCGATGATGCACGACGTCTCGATCACCGACACCAGCGTCGTGCTCTACGACCTGCCCGTCACCTTCGACCTCGACATGGCGATGGCAGGCACCGGGCTGCCCTACAAGTGGAACGAGGACTACGGCGCCCGGGTCGGCGTGTTGCCCAAGGGTGGGACCGCCGACCAGGTGCGCTGGTACGACGTCGAGCCCTGCTACGTGTTCCATCCGATGAACGCGCACGACCTCCCCGACGGTCGGATACAGATCGACGTCGTGCGCCATCCGTCGATGTTCCGCACCGACATGCGCGGCCCGAACGAGGAGAACCCCACGCTCGATCGGTGGACCATCGACCCGAGCAGCGGCAAGGTGCACGAGGAGCGCCTCGACGACCATCCGCTCGAGCTGCCTCGCGTCGACGAACGCCTCGTCGGCAAGCGGGCGCGCTACGGCTATGCCACCACGTTCGGCGGCGCCAGCGGTGGCGTCGAGTTCGGTCCGCTCGTCCGTCACGACCTCGTCGGCGGGACGAGGGACTTCCACGACTACGGCCCCGGCCGGTCGTCGATGGAGGCCGTGTTCATCCCCCGCTCGCCCGATGCCGCCGAGGACGACGGTTGGGTGATGTCGGTGATCTACGACGCCACCACCGACTCCTCCGAACTCGTCCTGCTGAACGGGCAGGACTTCACCGGCGAGCCCGAGTGCGTCATCCAGTTGCCCAACCGGGTGCCGTTCGGCTTCCACGGCAACTGGGTGCCCGCCACGTCGTAGCGGCACACTGCGACCGTGGTCGCTGCCGTCTTGCTCGCTGCCGGTGCCGGTTCCCGCTTCGAGGGTCCGACGCCCAAGCTCCTCGCGGAGCTCGATGGGCGACCGCTGCTGGCTCATGCGCTCGACGCCGTACGCGCCAGTGGACTGCCGGTCTACGTGGTGACCGGCGCCGTCGACGTCGACGACCTGCTGCCCGACGACGTCACGGTCGTCCACAACCCGCACTGGGCCGAGGGCCAGGCCGTCTCGGTGCGCGCCGGCATCGCGGTCGCCGACGCCGACGGCCATGACGCGGTCGTGGTCGGACTCGGCGATCAGCCGTTCGTGACCGCCGACGCCTGGCGCGCGGTGGCGGCCGCCGAGGGCGAGATCGTCGTCGCCACCTACGACGGGCAGCGGGGCAACCCCGTGAAGCTGGCGGCCTCGGTCTGGGACCTGCTGCCGCCGGTCGGTGACGAAGTCGGGCGCTCACTCATGCGCAGTAGGCCAGCGCTCGTCCAGGAGATACCGTGCGCCGGGTCCGGAGCTGACATCGACACCCTGGAGGACCTCCGACGATGGACCTGACCAACGAGTTCACGGTGCCCGTGCCCGTCGAGCGTGCCTGGGAGGTGCTCAACGACGTGGAGCTCATCGCTCCCTGCCTGCCCGGCGCCCAGCTCCAGGAGATCGAGGGCGACGAGTACCGCGGCATCGTCAAGGTCAAGGTCGGCCCCATCACCGCCCAGTACAAGGGTGCGGCCGTCTTCCTCGAGCAGGACATCGAGAACCGCAAGATCGTCCTCAAGGCCGGTGGCCGCGACACCCGCGGCCAGGGCAGCGCCGACGCCGTGATCACCGCCACGATGACCGAGTCGGCCACTGCCACCGGTGTCGAGACCCACGTGCTGGTCGAGAGCGACGTCACCATCAAGGGCAAGGTCGCCCAGTTCGGTCGGGGCATGATCGCCGACGTCTCGGCCAAGCTGCTCACCGAGTTCGTCGGATGCCTCGAAGGAAAGCTCGAGGGTGGCACCCCCGCCGCGGCTTCCGTCGAGACCCCGGGCGACACCGCCACCGAGACCGCGAAGGCGCAGGTCGAGGACACCCCGGTGGCGTCCAACGGCAGCGGCGGCGCGGACACCGCACCAGCGGCGCCCACGATCCGCAAGATCGAGCACGCCGAGACCGCTCCGGTCGACCTGCTCGACACGGCGGGTGCGCCCATCGCCAAGCGCGTGGCCCCGTTCGCCGTCCTGCTCTTCATCCTGATCCTGCTCGGTCGCCGGCGCTCCACCAAGCGTCGCCGCTGAGCGGCCGGGTGCCGTGGCCACCCAGGCCGACATCGACGCCGTCGCCGAGCTCATCGGTCGCGCGCCGCAAGCCGACTTCGAGGTCGTCGTGCGCAATGCCCACGGAGCTCCGGTGGTCATCCGCAACGCGCCGCTGCTCGACGACGGCACACCGATGCCCACCCGCTACTGGCTGGTCGGCGCCGAGGAGTCGAAGATGATCGGCACGCTGGAATCGTCGGGCGCCATCGACGTGGCCGAGGCCGAGATCGACGACGACGAGCTCGCCGCGGCGCACGCCGTCTATGCCGCCGAGCGCGACGCGCAGATCCCCGCCGATCACACCGGGCCGGTGCCCTCGGGTGGAGTCGGCGGCACCCGCCGGGGCATCAAGTGCTTCCACGCCCACTACGCCTGGTACCTCGCCGGCGGCGCCGATCCCGTCGGACGCTGGATCGACGCGGCGCTGGCCGCCGAGTCCGGTTTGGGAACCCAGCGCTGACGCTTGGCAGGGTGGATGCCGTGCACCCCCCGGTTCTCGCCGCCATCGACTGCGGCACCAACTCGACCCGCCTGCTGATCGCCCGTGGCGGCGGCTCCGACAAGGAAGCGCTCGCCCGCGTCAACACCATCACGCGCCTCGGCCGTGGCGTCGACGCCACCGGCCAGCTCGCGCCCGAGGCCATCGACGCCACTGTCGACGCCCTGCGCCAGTACCGCTCGCTGATGGACGAGCACGGGGTCGAACACGTGCGGATGACCGCCACCTCGGCCGCCCGCGATGCGGCGAACCGCGACGACTTCTTCGATGCCGCCGAGGCGGTCGTCGGCGTCCGCCCCGAGCTGCTCAGCGGCACCGAGGAGGCCGAGCTCTCGTTCCTGGGGGCGACCGCCGAGCTCGACCCGGCCGACGGCCCGTTCCTGGTCGTCGACATCGGCGGCGGCAGCACCGAGTTCATCGTCGGCACCACCGAGGTCGAGGCGTCGACGTCGATCGACATCGGGTGCGTCCGGTTCACCGAGCAGTACATCGAGCACGATCCGCCCCAGCCCGAGGAGCTGCACGCTTGCATCTCGGTTGCGACCACGTGGTTCGACGACGTCGCCCGCGAGGTGCCCGGCGTGCTCGACGCGCCGACCTTCGTCGGCCTCGCCGGCACCGTCACCACGATGGCGGCGGTCGAGCTCGGCCTCGAGCAGTGGGACCGCGACGCGATCCACCACTTCCGCCTCACCCGCGACGCGGCCGAAGACGTGTTCCGCACGCTCGCCACCGAGCCGCTCGAGGACCGCAAGCACAACCCCGGGCTCGAGCCCGCTCGGGCCGACGTCATCGTCGCCGGCTCATGCATCTTCGTGGCGCTGATGCGCTGGCTCGGCGCCGACGAGTGCCTCGTGTCGGAGTCCGACATCCTCGACGGCCTCGTCGCCTCGCTCGCCGACCGCGGCTGAGGCCAGCGTCCTAGTGTCTGCTGCCGTGCCCGCCGCCGTTCCCCGATCCGACCGCATCCTGATGGGTCCGGGGCCGTGCAACCCGTACCCCGAGGCCATCGAGGCGTTCAGCCGACCGATGCTCGGCCACCTCGACCCCGAGTTCCTGGCCCTCCTCGACGAGGTGTGTGCTCGGCTCCGCCTCGTCTTCGGCACCGAGAACGCGCTGACCATCCCCATCAGCGGCACCGGCTCCGCCGGCATGGAGACCTGCATCGTCAACACGGTGGGGGCCGGCGACGTCGCCGTCATCGGCGTGAACGGCGTCTTCGGCCAGCGCATGTGCGAGGTCGCATCGCGCGCCGGCGCCGAGGTGGTGCGAGTCGACTTCGACTGGGGCACCCCCGTCACCGCCGACCGGCTGCTGTCCGCCCACCCGTCGCCTGCCCTCATCGGCATGGTGCACGCCGAGACCTCGACCGGCGTCCGGTCCGACGTCGAACCCGTGGCCGCCGGCAAGGGCGACGCGCTGTTGCTGGTCGACTGCGTCACGTCGCTGGGCGGTCTTCCCTTCGAGGCGGACGCCTGGGGCGTCGACCTGGCCTACTCGGGCACGCAGAAGTGCCTCGGCGTGCCGCCGGGCCTGTCGCCCATCACGGTCTCCGAGCGGGCTCGCGAGCGCTTCGTCGAACGCAGCCCGTCGTGGTACCTCGACCTGCGGCTCATCGGGAACTACGTCGGCACCGCAGGGCAGAAGCGGGCGTATCACCACACCGCTCCCATCTCGATGATCTACAGCCTCTGGGGAGGGCTCGAGGCCATCCTGGCCGAGGGCCTCGACGAGGTCGTCGCCCGTCACGCCGAGTGCGGTGCCCTGCTCCAGGACGGACTCGTCGAGCTCGGCTTCGAGCTCTTCGCCGCCGAGGGCCATCGACTGCCCGAGCTCACCACGGTGTGGGTGCCCGACGGCGTCGACGACGCGGCGGTCCGGGCCACGCTGCTCGAGCGCTACGGCATCGAGGTCGGCGGCGGTCTGGGTGAGTTCGCCGGCAAGGTGTGGCGCGTGGGCTGCATGGGCCACACCGCCCGCCCTCGCAACGTCACACTGCTGCTCGGCGCGCTCGCCGAGGTGCTCGGACGGTGACCCGATGACGTGGACCGCGGCACAGACGCGGCTGCTCGGACGTCGGGTCGTGCTCCGTCCGCTCGACGCTCGGGACTTCGAGCAATGGCGTGCGGTACGGCGCAGAAACGTCGACTGGCTGACCCGATGGGAACCCCGTCGGATCCCCGGCCAGGCCGACGTCGTCGAGCACCGCGACGCCTTCCTGTCGCGCTGCTCGGCCCGCGCCCGCGAGTGGCAGCTCGGCACGGGATACGGGTTCGGCATCTTCACCCAGGACCAGGACTTCGTCGGCGAGGTGAACCTGTCGTCGGTGCAGCGGGGTCCGTTCCAGAACGCCTACGTCGGCTACTGGATCGACCAGGCCCACGCCGGCCAGGGATACACGCCCGAGGCATTCGTGGTGGCGGCGCAGTACGCCTTCGAGGACCTCGGCCTGCATCGCCTCCAGGTGGCCATCATCCCCCGCAACGGGTCGAGCCGGCGGGTGGTCGAGAAGCTGGCCCTGCGCGAGGAGGGTGTGGCCCTGCGCTACCTCGAGATCAACGGCGTCTGGGAGGACCACGTCCGGTACGCCATCACCGCCGAGGAGTGGGAAGCCCGCCGCGACGATCTCTTGACGTCATGGATCGTCTGACGCGCCGCATCGCCACCGCCGCGCTCTCGGTGGTGCTCGCCGCCGGCTGCTCGGGAGACGACGATGGCGCCGCCGACGATGGGGGCTCGGAGCCCTCGGTCGTCGTCACGACCACCACGCGACCCGTCGAGACGGGAAGCATCGACGTGCCCGAGGTCCCCGGCACGTTCCCGGTGGCGCTCCCGTCCCTGGGCTTCGGCATCGCGGTGCCCCAGGGCTGGCAGGCCACCGTGCTCTCCGCCGAGGCGCTCGAACGCCTCGATGACGCAGCGCTGGCGACACCGTTCTTCCTCGAGGCCGCCCGCAACGTCGAGGCCACCGGAGCGATCTTCTACGCCGCCGGCGTCGACGACGAGGGCCGTGTCGCCGAGCTGAAGATCGACGTCCAGGCCGACGCCGACACCACGTCGGAGGCGGTGACCGCGCTGGCCCAGGCCGTGATCGACGGCGGCGCAGTCCGCGACGGCCGGCTCGTGGACGACGATCCTGCCGACGACCTGCTCCGGGTCGACTTCCGGGTCGAGCAGGCGTCGGCCGACGACGGCGAGCTGATCGACGCCTACGGCAGCCAGTTCTTCGTGGTCGACGGCGGTCGGCTGTGGTCGTTGATCGTCACGAGCGAGGACGAGACGACCCAGACGGCGTTGCTCGCCGTCTTCGAGTCGTCGCTCGTCTTCGCGTAGCGCGTCCTACTTGCTCGAGATCTTCTTCTGGAGCGCGGCGAGGCGCTCCTTGAAGGCGGGCTGGTTCAACGACCACACCTGCGGCTCGAGCTCGCGGTCGACGGCATCGGCATGGACCGCGATGTCGGCCATGTCGCGGATGGACTGCTTGGTCTTGATCACCAGGTCGCGCGGTGCCTCGGCCGCGTGCCGGGCCATCGAGATGGCGTGGTCGAGCAGATCGGCGTCGGCGACGCAGCGGTGGACCAGACCCACCCGCTCGGCCTCGCGTCCGTCCATGACCTGACCGAACAGCACGGCAGCGGTGACGGCCTGCGGGCCCGTGATGCGCCGGAACATCCAGGTGTGACCACCGCCGGGGTGGAGGCCGAGTTGGAGGAACCGGGTGTCGAACTTGGCCCGCTCGGCGGCGATGCGCACGTCGCACACCAGCGCCAGGTTCATGCCGGCGCCGACGGCGGCGCCGTTGACCGCGGCCAGCGTGGGGAGTGGGCACGACCCGAAGCGCAGGAAGCCCTGGTAGATCCGCTTCAGGCCTTCCTCCTGGGAGGCCCCCAGTTGCGACAGGTCGGCGCCGGCGCAGAACGCGGGCGGCGCGCCGGTGACGACGACGGCGCCGACGTTGGTGTCGGCCTCGATCTCGTCCATGGCGGCGAGGATCTCGTCGTTCATGTCGAGATTCAGCGCGTTGCGCCGGTCGGGGTCGTTCAGGGTGACGACGGCAACGCCGTCGACGATCTCGGTGCGGAGGTAGCTCATCGTCAGCGAGTCTGACAGAGCCGGCGTTCAGGCTCCGCAGATGTCCCGCACGTGGTTGCGCACGCGGCGCAGCAGATCGGTGAGCTGCTCGATCTCGTCGGCGTCGAGCGGCTCGCCGATGAGCCGTTCGAGGTCAGCCAGGTGCGGTTCGGCCGCCGCAGCGGCGATCTCCCGCCCGGCCGGGGTGAGGACGGCCAGCAGCCCACGCCGGTCGTCGGGACACCGCTCACGATGGACATGGCCGGCGGCCTCGATCCGGTCGATGAGCCGGGTGAGGCCGCTGGTGCTCATGGTCATGTCGCGGGCGAGCTCGGTCATGCGCAACCGCTCACCCGGTGAGCGTGCGAGTCGGATCAGCACGCCGAGCCACGGGACGGGCAGGCCGAACTCCTCGAGGGCGCGGCCCGTGGCGTTGAACAGCTCGTTGTGGGTCTCGATCAGCATCCCGAATGCCTCGACCCGTGGGTCGTCGTACCGGTCGAGCCGCTTCGTGGTGTCGGGGGTGGCCGCCATGGGGACAGCGTAGGAAGAATCTGTTGCACGCGCAACGAACTCGAGGTATGTTGTTGTCACAACAACAATCCCCCGTGCAATCAACGGCACGACGTCCCCCAGGAGCAACCCGCAAGATGAGCACCCTCTCCCGCACCGATGCCGGAACCACCGTCCCCAACGCCGGCGTCTACGACATCGACGCCTCCCACAGCTCGGCCAGCTTCCAGGTCCGCCACCTCGGCCTCTCGAAGGTGAAGGGCGGCTTCGAGGAGTTCGCCGGCACCGTGGTGATCGGCGATGACGTGACCCAGAGCTCGGTCGAGGTCACCCTCGACGCCGCCAGCTTCACCACCGGCAACGACGACCGCGACGGCCACGTCAAGTCCGCCGACTTCCTCGACGTCGAGACCCATCCCACGCTGACCTACCGCAGCACCGGCATCCGCCAGGACGGTGACGGCTGGAAGCTCGACGGCGAGCTCACCATCAAGGACGTCACCCGTCCCGTGGTCCTCGACGTCGAGTTCGAGGGCGCCGGCCAGGACCCCTGGGGCTCGAGCCGCATCGCGTTCACCGCCGGGACCGAGATCAACCGTGAGGACTTCGGCATCACCTGGAACCAGGCGCTCGAGACCGGCGGCGTGCTCGTCGGCAAGGTCGTCAAGATCAGCATCGACGTCCAGGCCGTGGCCCGGTAATCATCGTCCCATGGACCCCATCCAGATCGACGAGCTCAACCACGCCGTGCTCTACGTCCGAGACGTGGGGCGTGCCGCCGACTTCTACGAGCGGGTCCTCGGCTTCGTGACCATCACCCGTGACCCGGGGGGACGCGCGGCGTTCCTCCGGGCCGGGAACTCGTCGAACCACCATGATCTCGGCCTGATCTCGGTGGGGGCCGACGCCCCGATGCCGCCCCGCGGCGCCACCGGGCTCTACCACCTCGCCTGGCGGGTGCCGTCCATCGACGAGCTCGCTCGAGCTCACGACGTCCTCGCCGAGGTCGGCGCGCTGGCGGGCCAGTCCGATCACGGCGTGAGCAAGTCGCTCTACGCCCGCGACCCCGATGGAAACGAGTTCGAGCTCATGTACCTGCTCCCGGAGGACGAGTGGGGCGAGTACGCCACCCAGGCCGTGGTCCAGCCCCTGGACCTGGCGGCCGAGGTCCGCCGACGGCGCGGGTAGCTTCGGGCCGTGAAGGTCGGCTTCCTCGTGATCGGAACCCAGAAGGGCGGCACCACCGCCCTGCACCGGTTCCTGTCGGAGCATCCGGACATCTCGATGCCGACCGACCGCAAGGAACTCCATCACTTCGACGCACCCGATGTCGACGCGCCCGGAGCCCTCGACCGCTACCACGCCCGGTTCGATCCCGACCGTGCCATCGCCGGCGAGGCCACACCGATCTACATGTACTGGCCCGGCGTCATCGAGCGGATCCACGCCTACAACCCCGACGCACGGCTCATCGCGATCCTGCGCAACCCGGTCGACCGGGCCTACTCGCACTACGAGATGGTTCGTCAGCTCGGCGTCGAGCGGCTCAGCTTCCACCATGCGATCCGCGTCGAGCCGATCCGACGGTGGCTGCTGTCGTCACGTCGCAACCCGCCCGGCGTGCACCGCCGGTACTCCTACGTCCACCGGGGCTTCTACGCCGCGCAGCTGCGTCGGGTCCTGGAGTGGTTCCCGGTCGATCAGCTGCTCGTCCTGCGCAACGAGGACCTCGCCGGGCACCACACCGAGACCATCGACCGCGTGTGTGAGTTCCTCGGCGTGCCCACGATGGGCCACGACCGGCCCGAACGCGTCTACAGCCACCGCTACGCCCCGATGGACGACGTGGACCGCCGACATCTCGTCGACGTCTACGCCGACGACGTCGCCGAGCTCGAGTCGATGTTC
>JBFJNI010000106.1:0-12949 GCA_041618235.1 Acidimicrobiales bacterium | reverse complement strand
TTGCCGTGCAGGAAATCGTGGGTCTCGGGCGCCGTGCGGGCACCGACGTAGAGCTGGTAGCGACCGAGGTCGCGGTCGCCGTCGCGCACGTCGACGAGCAACCACCACAGCGAGGGATCCCCCTCGATCCACCGCTCGGCGTCGGCCACGACGACCTCGGGAGCGGTGTCGTGCTCGTACCACCGCTGCTGGACGAGGTACCCGGGTACGAGGGCGACGATCTCGTCGAGGGAGAGGTCGAGGTCGGTCACGGCTCGACCTGCTTGCCCGCTGGCTCCTCGATGGCGTCGATGAGGGTGAACCAGTAGAAGCCGTACGGCGGGAGCGTGATGAAGTACGGGAGCTCGCCGAT
Source organism: Acidimicrobiales bacterium (assembly GCA_041618235.1). Taxonomy (GTDB): domain Bacteria; phylum Actinomycetota; class Acidimicrobiia; order Acidimicrobiales; family Salinilacustritrichaceae; genus Salinilacustrithrix. Next base: position 12,597 of record JBFJNI010000106.1, on the reverse strand, counting down.
GTCGGGGAACGGCACGCGCCCGGTGAGCTCGATGGGCGTCTTGCCGGCCCGGTCACCCAGCATCAGCTCGCAGGGCTGGGGGAACTGCGACAGGTTGTGGACGCAGAGCACCGTGGTGCCGTCGCCCTCGCGCAGATAGGCGAGCACCGAGGGGTTCTCGGCGTGCAGGACCTCCATCGTGCCGGTGCCGAACACGGGGAACTCGCGGCGGATCTCGAGCATCCGCTTGATCCAGTGGAGGAACGACGACTGGTCGTGCTGGCCCGACTCGATGTTCACCGACTGGTAGCCGTAGACGGGATCCATGATGGTGGGCAGGTAGAGGCGGGCCGGATCGGCCTTGGAGAACCCGGCGTTGCGGTCGGGCGTCCACTGCATGGGGGTGCGGACGCCGTCGCGATCACCGAGGTAGATGTTGTCGCCCATGCCGATCTCGTCGCCGTAGTACATGACCGGGCTGCCCGGCATCGAGTACAGCAGCGCGTGGAACAGCTCGGCCTTGCGGCGGTCGTTGTCGAGCAGCGGGAACAGCCGCCGGCGGATGCCGACGTTGATCTTCATGCGCGGGTCGGCGGCGTACTCGGCGTACATGTAGTCGCGCTCTTCGTCGGTGACCATCTCGAGCGTGAGCTCGTCGTGGTTGCGCAGGAAGATGCCCCACTGGCAGTTGTCCGGGATGGGCGGGGTCTGGGCGAGGATCTCGGTGATGGGATACCGCTGCTCGCGTCGGACGGCCATGAACATCCGGGGCATCAGGGGGAAGTGGAAGTTCATCTGGCACTCCTCCCCGTTGGGCCCGAAGTAGTCGACGACGTCGGCCGGCCACTGGTTTGCCTCGGCGAGCAGGAGCTTGCCGGGGAACTCCTCGTCGATCGCCTTGCGCATCCGCTGGAGGAGCGCATGGGTCTCGGGGAGGTTCTCGCAGTTCGTGCCGTCGCGCTCGTACAGGTAGGGCACCGCGTCGAGCCGGAAGCCGTCGAGGCCGAGCCGCATCCAGAACCGGATGACGTCGAGCAGCGCCTTCTCGACCTCGGGGTTGTCGAAGTTGAGGTCGGGCTGGTGGTGGAAGAACCGGTGCCAGTAGTACTGCCCGCGCTGGGCGTCGAACGTCCAGTTCGACACCTCGGTGTCGGTGAAGATGATGCGGGCCTCGGGGTACCGGTCGTCTTCGTCGTCCCAGACGTACCAGTCGGCCTTGGGATTGGTGCGGTCCTGACGGGACTCCTGGAACCACGGGTGCTGGTCCGACGTGTGGTTGACCACCATGTCGCTGATGACCCGGATGCCGCGCAGGTGGGCCTCGTGGATCAGCTCGGCGGCGTCCTCGACCGAGCCGTACTCGGGCAGCACCGTGAGGTAGTCGGAGACGTCGTAGCCGCCGTCGCGCAGGGGCGAGTCGAAGAACGGCAGCAGCCAGATGCAGTCGACACCGAGCCACTCGAGGTAGTCGAGCCGCTCGGTGAGGCCGCGCAGGTCACCGGTGCCGTCGTTGTTGGAGTCGTAGAAGCCGCGGACCAGCACCTCGTAGAAGACGGCGCGTTGGTACCAGCGGTGGTCGTTGGGGTCGATCGGTCGGGTCATCTGGGTCCGAGGCTAGGGGGCGGAGTCGACGGTGAGATCCAGCACGTGGCCCACACGGTCGGTGGCGGGGTCGAAGCGCACGTAGTTCGCCGACCCGCTCCACTGGTAGGTCTCACCGGTGAGCTCGTCGTGGGCCCGGAACGGACCCCACTCCGGCAGCCCGACGGCCGCCAGGTCGAGGTGCACCGTGGCCTCCTGCACCTCGTGCGGGTCGAGGTTCACCACGACGAGCACGAGATCGCCGTCGGCCTGGGACCCCTTCGTGTAGGCGATGACGTGGTCGTTGTCGACCTCGTGGAACCGGATGTTGCGCAGGAACGAGAACGCGGGATGCGCCCGCCGCACCTCGTTGACCCGGGTGATGAACGGCGCGATGGAGTCCGCTCGATCCCAGTCGCGCGCCTTCACCTCGTACTTCTCCGAATGGAGGTACTCCTCGTTGCTCTCCGAGGCGGGCTCGTTCTCTCGGAGCTCGTAGCCCGAGTACAGCCCGTGGTTGGGCACGAGGGTGGCGGCCAGCAGGTAACGGAGCAGGAACGCCGCCCGGTTCCCGTGGCGCAGGACGCCGCCGAGGATGTCCGGCGTGTTCGGCCAGAAGTTGGGCCGCATGATGTCGGCCAGCGGCGCCGATGCGAGCTCCTCGACGTATTCGGTGAGCTCGGCCTTGGTGTGGCGCCAGGTGAAGTACGTGTAGCCCTGACTGAACCCCACCTCGGCGAGCTTGGCCATCATCGCCGGCCGGGTGAACGCCTCGGCGAGGAAGAGGACCTCGGGGTGCGCCTCGCGGATGTCGGCGATGCACCACTGCCAGAACGCGAGCGGCTTGGTGTGGGGGTTGTCGACGCGGAAGATCGAGATGCCGCGTTCGATCCAGTGGAGCAGGATGTCGCGGCACGCCTCCCACAACGCGCGGCGGTCGGCGTCGTGCGCCGGCCAGAAGTTGATCGGGTAGATGTCCTGGTACTTCTTGGGCGGGTTCTCGGCGTACTTGATCGACCCGTCGGGACGATGGTGGAACCACTCGGGATGCTCGGTGACCCACGGATGATCGGGCGAGCACTGCAGGGCGTAGTCGAGCGCGATCTCCATCCCCAGCTCCTGTGCCCGCCCGACCAGTTCCGCCAGATCGGCCTCGGTGCCCAGGTCGGGGTGGATGGCGGTGTGCCCGCCATCGGGCCCGCCGATGGCCCAGGGACTGCCGACGTCGTCGCCCGCCGGCGTCAGCGTGTTGTTCCGACCCTTGCGGGCCGTGGTGCCGATGGGATGGATCGGCGGGAGGTACACGACGTCGAAACCCATCGCGGCCACCGCATCGAGCCGGGCGACCGAACCGGCGAGGCCGCCCTCGGAGCGGGGGAAGAACTCGTACCAGGCGCTGTGCCGGGCGCGCTCACGGTCGACCCACAGGTGTTGACGATGGGTCGTGGTCAGGTCGTGGTCGTTGGGGATCCCCGACACGATCGGGACCATCGCGTCGTCGAGTGCGGCGTTGAGGCGGACATCGTCGCTGCAGTTCGGGCGACGGATCGCGGCGACGACATCGGCGACTCGCGGGCGTCCGTCGGCCGCGACGTCGGGCAGGAGCCGCTCGAGCAGACGGGCACCCTCCTCGAGCTCGGTGCCGACCCCGACCCCTGCGCCGACCTTGATGCGGAGCTCCTTGCGCCAGGTGGCGAAGACGTCGGTCCAGGCGTCGATCACGAACTGATGGGGGCCGACCGACTCGCACAGCAATTCGCCGGTCCAGATGTCGTTGCCCGCGTCGACCAACGGGACGACATGCCACCGCTTGGCACCCTTGGCCCTCCAGCGCACCCGGGCGGCCAGCAGATCATGGCCGTCGCGGAAGATCCGGGCCTGCACCGGCGTGGGTTCGCCGACCGAAGTCTTCGGGATGCCGTCGCCCCCGGGGGTCGACGGCCGGATCATGTCGATGACGATGGGACCGAGGCGCACATGCAAGCCCTACCCCGCCGGAGGACGCGCTGCAACGCCGAAGCCACTTCCGAGCCTCCCGGTCACGCTCCGTTCACACGCGGTCGATAGCGTCGCCCGTGATGAAGGCCCTGCGCAGTTTCACCGTCCGTCCCACCCTGCCCGCCGCACTGGCGCCCCTCGAAGGGCTCGCCATGAACCTGCGGTGGTCATGGGATCTCCGCACGCGCGAGCTGTTCCGCTGGGTCGATCCCGAGGGATGGGACGCCGTCGTGCACGATCCGGTGCGTCTCCTGGGCCGGGTCAGCAAGCTCCGACTGGCCGAGCTCGAGGACGACAAGGGGTTCCTGCGCTTCCTCGACACGGTCACGACCGATCTCGACCACTACCTGACCCGCGACGCCTGGTTCCAGGGGCGCGCCGATTCACCCCTCCGCTCGGTCGCCTACTTCTCCCCCGAGTTCGGCATCACCGAGGCCGTGCCCCAGTACTCGGGAGGTCTGGGCATCCTCGCCGGCGACCACCTCAAGGCGGCCAGCGACCTCGGCCTCCCGCTCATCGGCGTGGGTCTCATGTACCGCAACGGCTACTTCCGCCAGGCCCTCAACGTCGAGGGCTGGCAGGAGCAGCGCTACCCCAACCTCGACCCGTACGGCATGGCGCTCACCCTCCAGGACGACGCCACCATCACCCTCGACCTCGGCGGCGAGACGCTCTTCGCCCAGGTGTGGAAGGCCGAGGTCGGGCGCACCATCCTCTACATGCTCGACACCGACGTCGACGAGAACAGCGACACCGGCCGTGCCGTCACCGACCGCCTCTACGGCGGCGACGGCGAGCACCGCCTCCAGCAGGAGATCCTGCTCGGCATCGGTGGCGTGCGGGCGCTGCGCGCCCTCGGCGTCGAGACGCAGGTCTTCCACACCAACGAGGGCCACGCCGGCTTCCTCGGGCTCGAACGCATCCGCGAGCTCGTCACCGGCGACGGCCTGAGCCTCGACGAGGCCGTCGAGGCCGTACGGGCCGGCAGCGTGTTCACCACCCACACCCCCGTGCCGGCCGGCATCGACCGGTTCCCCAAGGAGCTCATCGAGAAGTACTTCACCAGCTTCGCGGCCGAGGTCGGCATCGGCATGGAGCAGCTCCTCGCGCTGGGCCACGAGCCCGAGGACACGCAGGGCAAGCGGTTCAACATGGCGGTCATGGGCTTCCGCCTCGCCGCGCGTTCCAACGGCGTGGCTCGCCTCCACGGCGAGGTCAGTCGCGCGATGTTCCAGCCGCTGTGGCCCGACGTCCCCGTCGAGGAGGTCCCCATCGGGCACATCACCAACGGCGTGCACGCCCGCACCTGGGTCTCGCCCGAGATGGACGACCTGCTCACCCGCCACGTGCACCCCCACTGGGGTGAGGCGCCGCCGTCCGACTGGGCCCGCATCAACGAGGCCACCGACGACGAGGTGTGGCGCGTGCGCGAGCAGGGCAAGGACCGTCTCATCGCCCTGGTCCGGTCCAAGATCCGCTCCAGCGCCATCGCGCGGGGCCAAGCACCCAGCGACGTCGCCTGGGCCGACGAGGTGTTCGACTCCCGTGCGCTCACCATCGGCTTCGCCCGTCGCTTCGCCACCTACAAGCGGGCCACGCTGCTGCTGTCGCAGCCCGAGCGCCTCCGGGCCATCCTCACCTCGATCGATCGACCGGTGCAGTTCGTCTTCGCCGGCAAGGCCCACCCCGCCGACGACCTCGGCAAGGAGATGATCCGCCAGATCGTCGCCTTCTCGTCCGACCCTGCGCTGCGCCATCGGTTCGTGTTCATCGACGACTACGACATCGCCATCGCCCGTGCGATGTACCACGGGTGCGACGTGTGGCTGAACAACCCGCGCCGGCCCCAGGAGGCGTGCGGCACCTCCGGCATGAAGGCCTCGCTCAACGGTCAGCTCAACCTGTCGATCCTCGACGGCTGGTGGGACGAGTCCTACGACGGCGAGAACGGATGGGCCATCTCGTCGGCCGAGTACATCGAAGACCCCGAGCGGCGCGACGAGCTCGAGGCCAACTCGTTGTTCGACCTGCTCGAGCGCGAGGTCATCCCGCTCTACTACGACCAGTACGAAGGCCGCGTGCCGCGCCGCTGGGTGCGGCGCACCAAGAAGACGCTCGCCGGCCTCGGCCCGGTCGTCTCGGCCTCCCGGATGGTCAAGGACTACGCCACCGACCTCTACGAACCGGCCGCCGAGCACATCGACCGGATGTCCGCCGACGGCTTCGAGCGGGCCAAGGGGATGGCCGTGTGGAAGCGGCGGGTGCTCGACTCGTGGCACGGCGTACACGTCGACTCGGTCGAGAGCGACGGCACGGTCACCGGCATCGGCGACACCCGAGCCGTCGAGGCGGTCGTCTCGTTGGGCGCACTCGACGACACCGACGTCCAGGTGCAGCTGCTGCACGGGGTCGTCGGCCAGGGCGACGAGCTCGAATCACCGCAGATCTCCACGATGACCGAGGTCGAGCGGACCGACGACGTCCACGTGCGCTTCCGTGGCGAGTTCCCCTGTGACTCGGCCGGCCGCTACGGCTTCACCGTCCGCGTCGTTCCGTCGCACCCCGACCTGGCCGCCAGCGCCGAGATGGGCCGCGTCGCCTGGGCCTGAGGCCGGGGGAACCGACTGCGCAGGCGACGGGGATCACCCCGGTCGGCTGATCACGTCCTCGGCGGCGGCACGACGGCTGGCCACGGCCTCGGGCGACACCAGGAGCACCGGCACCCGGGAATGACGGACGGTGTGGGCGGCGACGCCGCCCAGCGATCGACGTCGCCCGGGGCTGCGGCCGTGGGTCCCGAGGACCAGGGCCATCCGACTGTCGCTGTCGACGTGGTCGGTCAGCGTGTCGGCCACGTCGCTGCCGTGGAGAACGTCCCAGGAGTCGAGGGGCGGATCCACCGACTCGGCGATCCGACGGACCTCGGCCGACTCGGGGATCTCGCTCGGCGGGAGATCGCCTCCGGGGTCGACGACCTCGACCAGCGTCAGCTCGGCGCCGAGCTTCGGCGCGAGCTCCGCCGCCACCTCGAAGGCACCCTTGGCGTCGTCCGATCCGTCGATGGCCACCACCAGCTTCTCGACCGTGGCGCCGAGTGAACTGTGCGGACCCACGACCAACGTCGGCACCTGCGACGAGCGCACGATGTCGGCGCTGACGCTGCCGAGCAACACCTCGGCCATCGCTCGGCGGCCGTGGCTGTCGAGCACCACCAGGGTCGGCTCGGTGCCGGCGATGTGCGACAACAGCGTCTCGACCACGTCGCCCTCGAGGCGCGTCGTGCGCAGCGGGATGAACGGCTGGCGGTTGGCCTCGGCGGCCAGGTAGGCGTCGACGAGGTCGGCCGGGAGGTCGGGCGGCACGACCGACACCAGGTCGAGTGACGCGCCGATCCGATGCGCGAGCCGACCCGCGATCTCACCGGCCGGGCTGGCGGGACGGTGCGGGTCGACGGCCGCGAGGATCCGGACGGTGCAGGCGTCGTAGGCCTCGGCGCCGGTGGGATCGATCGGCCGCTCCTCGGGGGGTGCGTGGTCGGCGCGGAGGTGGTCCTCGAGCTCGCCGCGGTACTCGAACTTGAGCTCGCAGCGCGGGCACTGGTGGATGTGGTCGAAGCTCATGACGACGCCTCCTCGGGTCGGGGCACGATGACCACCGGAACGGTGGCGTGTTCACTGACCTGTCGACTGATGGACCCGAGGAGCATCCCGGTGAGGCCGCCGTGGCCCCGGGCGCCGACCACGATCATCGCCGCGTCGGAACCGGCGTCGATCAACGTCGACGCGGCCGAGCCCTCGAGCGTGGTCTCGATGATCGGAGCGATCAGCCCCGAGTCGTCGACCTCCTTGACGATCTTGGCCAGCTCGGCGGCGGCGCTGGCCCGGAACTCCTCGGGGTCGAGCATGAGCGGCATGACAGGTGAGCCCCCGCCGTAGGGGACGTGGAACACCTGCACCGCCTCGACGGTCGCACCGCGCATCTTCCCCTCGGCCACCGCCCATCGCAGTGCGGCGATCGATCCCGGCGATCCATCGACTCCGACGACGATCCGTGGCATGGGGTGCTCCCTTCGCGTGGGCCGGGTTGGTCCGACCACAGGGCCCCAGACTCCCCCGCCGCCGATGCCGACAACAGGGTCCGAAGTCCCGATCGGGATGGGAGGAATCTGCTCAGGAAATCAATGCATCTAGAACCAGGAGGTCCCTCGAGAGACCGAGAACAACCCGTCATGCCTTCCTCCCAGCAGACACCCGACCAGGCGAACACCACCGCGCCGCACCCCGCCGACGTGGCGCTGGCCGTGCTCTCCCCGTTGGTCATCGCCCTGTCGCTGGCCCTCCACGACTACGTCCAGGCCGGCGTGGTCCTGATCCTGTTCGTCGTCTCGGCCGCCAAGGCCCTGTGGCCCGAGGCCGAGGGACGTCCGTGGTCCTCGGCCCTCGTCGCCGGGCGCTGAATCGCCCACCCCTGACCCCGGCGCCGAGGCACCGGCGGACTACTCGCCGGTGAACCGCGCCTTGCCGGGGCCGTGCTCGTTGAACGAGGCGACGCCGATCTGGCTGTCGGCGGTGGCGAACGACTCGACGAAGAGCTCCTGCTCGAGACGCAGACCGGCGGCGAGATCGAGGTCGAGCCCGCGGTCGATGGCGGCCTTGGCCAGACCGGCCACGGCCGACGGACCGTCGGCGAACTCGAGCGCCCAGTCGAGCGCCGCCCGCTCGAACTCATCGGCGGGCACCACCCGGTCGACCAGCCCCATGGCGAGCGCCTCGTCGGCCTTGACCTGACGGCCCGAGAGGATCATGTCCTTGGCGCGGCTCGGCCCCACCAGACGGGCGAGACGCTGCGTGCCACCGCCGCCCGGGATGATGCCCAGGAGGATCTCGGGTTGGCCGAACCGGGCGCGGTCGCTGGCGATGCGCAGGTCGCAGCTGAGGGCGACCTCGCAGCCGCCGCCGAGGGCGTAGCCGCCGACGGCGGCGATGGTGACCCGCGGGATGGCGGCAATGGCTTCGGTGGCCTCGAGGAACGCGGTGCCGACGGTGCGCGCTTCGTCGGGGCCGGCGAACTCGCTGATGTCGGCGCCGGCGGCGAACACCCTCGGGCCGCCCGTGACCAGCACGGCACGCGGTGGCGTCTCGGTCAGCGAGCGGGCGACGTCTCGCAGCTGGCGGAGCAGCGCCGTGTTGAGGGCGTTCACCTTGGGGTTGTCGAGGGTGATGACGGCGAGGCCGTCGTCGCGTCGGTCGAGGTGCACCTGGGTCGTCACGGCAGCGAGGCTAGACGTCGGGCCCCAGCAGCTCCTCGGCCGCAGACCACGGGTCGGTCGCCCGGGCCTCGACCGCATCGGCGAGCTCGTCGAAACGGTCACCCTCGGACGACCGACGGGCCCGCAGCAGCAACCGCTCGGCCACGATGCGGGTCAGCTCCTGGCGCGCCTGACGGCCGCGCCGGGCAGCGAGCTCGCCGCTGACCGTGAGCTCGTCGCGGTGGCGCCGGATCTCGGCCCACAGCTCGTCGACGCCGGTGCCCTCGGTGGCGACGGCCTCGACGATGGGCGGCCGCCACGCACCGGTGTCGGTGAGATCGAGCATGCCCTCGAGGTCGCGCCGGGTGTCGGCGGCGCCCGGGCGATCGGCCTTGTTGATCACGAAGATGTCGGCGATCTCCATGAGCCCGGCCTTGTTCGCCTGCACGGCGTCGCCCCAACCCGGATTCACCACGACGACCGTGGTGTCGCTGGCGCCGACGATCTCGACCTCGACCTGGCCGACGCCGACGGTCTCGACCAGCACCCAGGGGAAACCTGCGGCATCGAGGACGCGGACGGCCTGGGGCGTGGCCAGCGCGAGGCCGCCGAGGTGACCGCGGGTGGCCATCGACCGGATGAACACACCATCGTCCAGGGCGTGGTCCTGCATCCGGATGCGGTCGCCGAGGATGGCGCCGCCGGTGAACGGCGACGAGGGGTCGATGGCCAGCACCGCCACGCGGTCGCCGGCGGATCGGATGGTCGTGAGCAGCGCCGATGTCAGGGTCGACTTGCCGGCGCCCGGCGCGCCCGTGATGCCCACCGTGTGGGCACCGCCACTGCGGCCGTGGGCCAGTGCCCCCACCGCTCGGGCCGGGTCACCACCCCGCTCGACCATCGACAGCAGTCGGGCCACCGAGCGGCGGTCGCCGGCGACGGCCGCGTCCATCAGCTCGAGCGGATCGCGTGCGACCACGTTCGACTCCTGGGGCCTAGAGGCTGACGGAGGTCTCGGCGTAGGTCTCGCCGATGTTGATGACCTCGGTGACGCCCTCGACACGGTCCTTGAGGATCCGCTCGACGCCCGCCTTGAGCGTGACGGTCGATGCCGGGCACGACACGCACGCACCGACGAGCTCGACCTGCACGATGCCGGTCTCGACGTCGACCCCGCGCAGGAAGATGTCGCCGTTGTCGGCCTGGACGGCCGGCCTGATGGCTTCGATCACCTTGGCGATCTTGTCTTCCACGGGGGGTTGCTCCTCGTCGAGCGTTGGGGGTTCCCGCAGTCTCGCAGCGGCGTGCCCTGGTCAACAACGTGACCCTTGGCCGTGTTCCCCACCGTGCCGGGAGGAGGGGTGGTGTGCGGGCGGGGTCCGCGGATGGAACAGTGTGCCCCCGTGTCCGTTCTGACCACCCGCGCCGGCGATCGCGCCCGATGAGCCGACTGGTCAGCGTCGTCGACGTCGACGACGACGAACTCGCACGGTTCCGCGCGCCCCGGAACGACGTGGTCACCGAGTCGGCCCCGACGGGCGAGGACACGCACCTGACCTTCGGCCTGGAGAACGGGCCGTTCTCGCGCTACGACCGCACGCTCGCCGTCGAGACCATCGGCCCCGACCGTCACACCGTGACGCAGACCGTGGACTTCACGCTCGGCGTGGGCCGGTGGTCGCTGCTCTTCGTCCGGCCGATGAAGCGGGTGCTGCGCCGGGCCGGGGGCAAGGCACCGTGGTGGGCGCCGCCCGAGGTGCTCGACGCCCAGGGAGCCGCCGCCCTCGCCTCGCTCGCCTATCTGTCGATCGTCGCCGGCTACCTCGGCACGCTGATCACCCAGACGCTCACCTACGCCGCCGATGAGTTCGGCGCCGGCGAACGGGCACAGGGCGACACCCTCGCCGCCATCCGCATCGGCGTCGTGCTGGCCATGGCCATCGCTGCGTGGGCCGACCGCAAGGGGCGCCGGCGCGCCCTGCTCGCCTGCGCGACGGGTGGCTGCATCATCTCCTCCATCGGCGCCGTGGTGCCGGGGCTCATCGCGCTCGCCGGCACCCAGCTCGTCGCCCGCGGGCTGTCCACCGCCCTCGCGCTGCTCATCGTCGTCGTCGTGGCCGAGGAGATGCCCGCCGGTTCGCGGGCCTACGGCGTCAGCCTCCTGACGATGTCCGGTGCACTCGGCGCCGGGATGGTCCTGTGGCTGTTGCCCCTGGTCGAGCTCGGCGAATCGGCGTGGCGCATCCTCTACGCCGTCCCGCTCGTCTTCCTGCCGCTGATCCGGTCGACGGCCCGGCTCCTCCCCGAGTCGCGCCGCTTCGTCCGCCGCCACGCCGACGTCAAGTTCGCCGGTCACGGCCGGCGGCTGGCGCTGCTGGCCGGCACCTCGCTGGCGCTCGCCGTGTTCGGCACGCCGGCGTCGCAGCTGCAGAACGAGTTCCTGCGGGAGCACTTCGACTTCTCGGCCGCCCGGATCACCGCCTTCGCCCTGCTCACGGTCACCCCGGGCAGCATCGGCATCGTGCTCGGCGGCCGGTTGGCCGACGTGCACGGCAAGCGCATCATCGGGGCACTCGGCGTCGGCGGCGGCACGATCTGCACGGTGGTGCAGTTCCTCAGCGACTCGCAGATCTCGCTGTGGGCCGCCTCGACGCTGGGATCGGTGATCGGCGGGCTCGCGGTGCCCGCGCTCGCCGTCTACGGCCCCGAGTTGTTCCCCACGTCGCTGCGGACCAAGGCCAACGTCATCATCACGGTGCTCGGCGTGGCCGGGTCGGTCATCGGATTGATCATCGTCGGCCGGCTCGCCGAGCGCTGGTCGCTGGGGCCGGGCATCGCCGCGATGGCGGTCGGTCCGGCGCTCGTGGTGGCGTTCCTCCTGCCCAAGTACCCCGAGACCGCCCACCGCGAGCTCGAAGAGCTGAACCCCGAGGACGCGATCATCCCCACCGTCGGGCCGCTGTAGCGTCGCCGTCGTGCCACGCCCCCGCCGTTTCGTCGCTGCATCCCTCGCCACGGCCTTGCTCGGCTTTGCGGCGTGCGGCGACGGCGAGCCCACCCCCACCGACGAGGCGTTCGACCCGCTGACGACCACGATCGCTCCGGCCGATCTCGACGGCCCGCTCCCACCGGTCGACGCCATCAACGCCGAGGGGCTCTTCGGCGACGAGTTCGCGGCCCTCGGGTTGCGCCTCACCAACCGCGGCGGGCTCATCGACCGCTCGAACGGCGGCTACGTCAAGGTCGAGACCGGCGACCACTACGCGCTGTACGTCGAGCCGGTGAGCGAGAGCTACTCGGTCGAGGACTACGCCGACAATCTCCTGGTCCTCGCCCGTCTCGTCGGCCCGGCACTCATGGATCGCTACCCCGGCCTCGTGTCGTACGACATCTGCCAGGAGCCGCCGGCTGCCGAGCAGGAGGACCCTTATCCCCCGCCGGCCACGCAGATCGATCTCTCCCGCGAGCAGGTCGATGCCGTCGACTGGGAGACCGCCACGGTCGCCGACCTGTTCGCCCTCCGCGACCGCGGAGGGGTCGTCAACGTCTCCGACGAGATCCAGCGGGAGCTCGACCGGCGGAGCCGAGGCGGCTGATCAGCGCCGGCCGATCCAGTCGGCCACGGCCGCGACCACGGCCGCGTCGTCGCGCGGCGAGTGCGGCTCGCCCTCGAGCCAGACCAGCTCGACCGGACCGGGGATCTCGCCCGCTTGGTGCTCGAGCTCGTCGGGCGTGGCGAAGGGGTCCTTGGTGCCCGACACGAAGAGCACGGGCACGTCGATGGACGCGAA
>JBFJNI010000105.1:0-12956 GCA_041618235.1 Acidimicrobiales bacterium | reverse complement strand
GGTAGGGAGACAGATGACGGTCGAACACGTGGACGTGCTCGTGGTGGGCGCAGGCCTGTCGGGCATCGGTGCGGGGCACTACCTGCAGACCGAGTGCCCGCAGAAGAGCTACGCCATCCTCGAGGCTCGCGACTCGATCGGTGGCACGTGGGACCTGTTCCGGTATCCGGGCATCCGGTCCGACAGTGACATGTTCACCCTCGGTTACTCGTTCCGACCCTGGACCGAGGACCGCGCCATCGCCGACGGCCCGTCGATCCTGCAGTACATCAAGGACACGGCGGCCGAGGAAGGCATCGACCGCCACATCCGCTACCACCACAAGGTGCTCACGGCCGAGTGGTCGACCACCGACGCGCTCTGGCACATCACCGCCCACCGGTCCGACACCGACGAAGCGGTCCACCTCACCACGAACTTCCTCTACACCTGCAGCGGCTACTACCGCTACGACCACGGCTACGATCCCGAGTTCGACGGTCGCGACCGGTTCGCTGGCGAGGTCATCCACCCGCAGCACTGGCCCGAGGACCTCGACTACGAGGGCAAGCGCATCGTCGTCATCGGCAGCGGCGCCACCGCGGTCACGCTCGTGCCCTCGTTGGCGAAGACCGCCGGCCACGTCACGATGCTTCAGCGCTCCCCCACCTACATCGCTGCTCTCCCCGCCAACGACCCCGTGGCGCGCGTCCTGCGCACCATCCTCCCGAAGCGGGTCGAGGACACCGCCATCCGCTGGGTCAAGGCGCTGTCGACCCTCGGCTTCTTCCTCGCCAGCCGGCGCTGGCCCGACAAGGTGCGCAAGCTGCTGCGCTTCGGCGTGAAGATGCAGCTCCCCAAGGGCTATGACATCGACACCCACTTCACCCCCCGGTACGACCCGTGGGACCAGCGCGTCTGCCTCGTTCCCGACGGCGACCTCTTCACGTCGATCAAGGAAGGCACGTCGTCGGTCGTCACCGATCACATCGACACGTTCACCGAGACCGGCATCCGGCTGCAGTCCGGCGCCCACCTCGACGCCGACATCATCGTCACCGCCACCGGCCTCGAGCTGCTGGCCATCGGCGGCATCGAGATGTCGGTCGACGGCGAGCCCGTCGAGATCTCCGACACGCTCGTGTACAAGGGCATGATGCTCGAGGGCGTGCCGAACTTCGCCATGGCGGTCGGCTACACCAATGCCTCGTGGACGCTGAAGTGCGACCTCACGTGCGACTACGTGACCCGGCTCGTCAACCACATGGATGCCACCGGGCTCCGCCAGTGCACCCCGGTCAACAGCGATCCCTCGGTCGAGGCCTCCCCGCTGCTCGACTTCTCGGCCGGTTACGTGCAGCGTTCGGCCGACCGGTTCCCCAAGCAGGGCTCCAAGGCCCCGTGGCAGGTGAGCATGAACTACGTGAAGGACTACCGGGCGCTCAAGCGCAGCGCGGTGGTCGACGACGTCATGCAGTTCACGAACCCCGAACGGTCAGTCCGCGCCAACCCGGACGAGACGGTCGCCGCCGTCGGTTGAACCCCGGCGTCGGCGACTTCGCTTCGACGATCTCCGGACCGCGGCCGACACCGGCAACACGAACAGGATGAGCGGATAGATCTCGAGCCGTCCGAGCAGCATCAGGAAGATCAGCACGAAGCGCTGCCAACCGTCGAAGACGAGGAAGTTCGACGCCGGACCTGCCACGCCCAGGCCGGGACCGACACCACCCATCGCGGTGACCACGGACCCTGACGACGTGGGCAGGTCGGCGCCGAGCAGCGACAGCACGACGATCGAGCCGACCGCGACCACGAAGTAGAACATGACGTAGCCGAGCACCGAGCGGACGGTGTCCTCGGGGATGGGGTCGCGCCCGAGGTGGATGGGGTAGACGCCGTTCGGACGCCGAACCCGCTTGATCTCGCGCCAGGCGTGCTTGCCTGCGACCTGGACGCGGAACAGCTTGAGCGCCCCCGAGGTCGATCCGGCCATCGCTCCGGTGACCATCAGGAACAGCAGGACGATCTGCGCCGCGGGGACCCAGAGGGTGAAGTCATCGGTGCCGAATCCGCAGCTCGAGATCAACGACACCACGTTGAACGCTGCCCCGCGCAGCGCCGTCGGTACGCCCATGCTGCGGTTCAGCAACGTGATGAAGGCCGTGCTGGCCAGCAGGATCGCCACGAAGAACCGGAACTCGGACGCTCGCCAGAAGACGCGGAGGTCGCGGCCCTTGAACGCCATGTAGTAGAGCGGGAACTTCACCGAGCCGAGGAACATGGCGAAGATGACCCCGGCCTCGACCGTGGCCGAGTCGAAGTGGCTGATGGAGTCGTTGTAGGGCGAGAATCCGCCGGTGCCGAGACCGGTGGCGGCGTGGCTGACCGCGTCGTACAGCGTCATGCCCGCAGCCAGCAGGACGAGCGTCGCGACCGCCGTGAGCGCGCAGTAGATGCCCCAGAGGCGGCGCGCGGTGTCGGAGATGCGTGGCACGAGCTGGTCGGACGTCGGACCGGGGGACTCGGCTCGGAACAGCTCCAGACCGCCGACACCGAGGAACGGGAGCACGGCGACTGCGAGCACCACGACGCCCATGCCCCCGACCCACTGGGTCATCTGCCGGTAGAACAGCAGCCCGTGGGTGTTGCCCTCGATCGGCGACAGCACGGTGGAGCCCGTACCGGTGAAGCCCGAGACCGATTCGAACAGCGCCAGGTCCCACCGCAGCACCCCGGCGACGACGAACGGCACGGCGCCGGCGACCGAGATCGCCAGCCACGAGACCCCGACCGCCTGCAGTGCATCCCGTGTTCCCGCACCGGTGGTCCGCAGGCGGGTCGTCCGCCACATGACCGCACCGAGCGCGCCGATCGCCCCGGTGGACAGGAGGAGCGGCTCCCACTGGTCGTCGCGGTAGATCAGCTCGACGGCGAGTCCTGCGGCGCACGCTCCCGCCACCGCGAGCAGGGAGAGGCCGGCGACGTGGATCGCCGCGGCCTCGATGCGCCGCTGTCTGGAGAAGCCGCCACCGGAGCGCAGTGCGCTCACTTCACCACCGTCGAGCGGACCGCCCGCGACAACGACGACGCGCCGACCGCCACGCCGACGAGGACCGGCGCGATCTCGAGCCGACCGAGCAGCATCAACGGCACGAGCGCGGCGCGAGCCGGACGCGCGAGCACCAGGACCCCGCCCTGGCCCGGCGCCAGATCGGCCAGGCCGGGACCCACGTTCGCCACCGAGGAGATCGCTGCGCTGATCGACGTGACGAGCTCGCCACCGAGCGCGGCGACGGCGATGGCGCCGAGGGCGGCGACCACCAGGTACTGCGCCTGGTACCCGATCATGCGCGACACCAGCTCGTCGCTCACCGTCCGGCGGCCGACGCGCACAGGGGTGACCGCACGCGGATGCAACTGGAGGACGAGCTCGCGACGGAGGTAGCCGACGAGCGCGAGCGCACGCACGAGACGGAAGCCGCCGCCGGTGGATCCCGACATCGCACCGACGCCCATGATGGCGAGCAGCAGGACCTGGGGGCCCATGTCCCAGCCGCCCCAGCCCCCGACGAAGTGACCGGTGGTCGACGCCGCCGAGGCCACGTGGAAGAACGCTCGCCGGACGGACTCGTGGGTGAGTCCTCCGTCGGGAGCGGTGGTCAGTGCGATCACCACGCCTCCGACCACGATGACCGTGAGGTACGCCCGCAGCTCGAAGCTGCGCCACAGCGGCCGGACGCCACCTCGGACGGCGGCCCAGAGCAGCGCCATGTTGGCGCCACCCAGGACCATGCCGCCGAAGCCGGCCCACTCGATGGTGGTCGACTCGAAGTGACCGAAGGAGCCGGCGTGGTTGGCGAAGCCGCCGGACGAGATGGTGGTCGCGGCGTAGGTCAGCGCGTCGAAGGGACCCATGCCGCCGATCAGGAACAAGACGATCCCGGCACCGGTGAGGGAGACGTAGAGGCCCAGGAGGTGCTCGAGCAGCGACACGGTGCGACGGCTCCGCAGCGAGGTGCCGGAGTAGCGCTGGCCGGCGACCGTCACGTCGAGTCCGCCGACGCCGATCGACGGCAGGATCGCCACGACGAACAGGAGGGCGGTCAGTCCACCGAGCCACTGCGTTCCGGCGCGCCACAACAGGGTGGCGCGGGAGAGGGCCTCGGGATCCGGGACCACGGTGGCCGCCGTGGTGGTGAAACCCGACATCGACTCGAAGAACGAGTCGTCGAGGTGCTCGAAGGTGCCCAGGGTCTCGTACGTGAGCACCGAGACCGTCACGAAGGTCAACCAGACCGCGAGGACGCCGACGAACGCGGTCGACGATCGCAGGCGCAGCGGGACGCGGCACTGGCTCGACAGCAATCCGCCCACGATGCCCCAGAGCAGGGCCAGCTCGAGGAAGCGCCCGACCTGGCGGCCGTCGGTCACGACCCCTATCAGCGCGGCACCGAGTGCGAGGGTCCCGCAGGCGAGGATCGCCAGGCCGATGACGAAACCGACCGGCGACTCGAAGCGCCCACGGCTGATGAACGACCCGAAGTCCCGCCGCCCGTCGAAGACGCCGACGCCCTTCGATCGCGCCGAGGTGCTCATGGCTCGGGGGGAACCTGCCCGGTCAACCGAAGACCCGGCGCACGTCGGAGACCGACCCGGGCATCGAGAACAGGACCACGTGGTCGCGCTCGCGGAGCTCGGACCGCCCGCGGGCGATCTGGGCCTTCCCGTCGCGCACGAACGCGCCGACGAGGACGTCCTTGGGAAGGCGCAGCTCGGCCACGATGCCGCCGTCGGCAGGGCTCCCCTCCTTGACCTCGAGCTCGATGACCTCGACCTCGCCCTGGAGGAAGGTGGCCACGGCCGACACGTCGCCGCGCACGAAGCGAAGCACGCCGTTGGCGCTGGCCGTACGGGGCGAGAGGGCGACGTCGATGCCCGCCTCGGACAGGAGCGGCAGGAGTGAGAGCCGGTGGACGACGGCGATGGTCTCCTTCGCGCCCGCGAGCTTGGCGTAGAGGCAGGCCAGGATGTTGGCGTCGTCCTCGCCGGTGAGGGCGAGGACCGCGTCGAAGGTGCCGACCTCGGACTCCTCGAGCAGGTCGGCGTCGGTGATCTCGCCCTTGAGGACCAAGGTGCCGCCGAGACGGCCGGCAAGCTCGGTGGCGCGGTCGGGGTTGCGCTCGACGATGACGACCTCGCTGCCCCGTTGGTCGAGCGTGCTCGCCACCAGCTCGGCGGTGCGGCCACCCCCCAGCAGCATGATGCGGCGTGGTGCTCGCCGAGCGAGGCCCAGGATCTTCATCAGCTGACGGCGGGCCCGTCGCTTGCACAGCACGCGGACCAGGTCGTCGGCCTGGAGCACCACCGCCCCGCGGGGGATGATGGTCTCGTCGCCGCGGGTGATGACCCCGAAGAGGAAGTCCCACTCGGGCTCGTACTCGGCGGCGATGTCGATGAGCGACCGACCCACGATGGGGGCATCGGCGCCCAGCTTGGCGCCGATGACGACGACCTCGCCGCCGGCCATCTCGGCGACCTCGGAGGCGCCGGGATACTCGAGCAGCTCGAGGATCTCCTGCGCGGTCTCGTAGTCGGGGTCGATGATGAGGTCGACGCCCATGGCCTCGTGGAGCGCCGACGACTTGCGCGAACGCAGGTCGGGGTCCTCGAGCCGACAGACCGTGCGGGAGATCCCGGCCTGCTTGCCGACGAGGCAGCACACGAGGTTGACCTCGTCCTGGCTGGTGACGGCGACGATCATCTCGGCGCGGTCGACGCCGGCTTCGCGCAGGACCTCGGGGTTGGTGCCGGACCCCAGAAGGGTCAACACGTCGAGGCGCTCCTGGACGTCGCGCAGGGCTGCTCGGTCGCGCTCGATGACCGCGACGTCGTGTCCCTCACGACTCAATCGGTCGGCGACGTAGGTCCCGACCTCCCCCGCACCGACGACGATCACGTACACCCGATCACCTGCACCTGATCATCCTGCCCCACGAGCGAGTCCAGCCGAGGCATCGGCGCCATCCACCCGCGGGCGCCTGTCGCGAAGTTGACTTTTTCCAGTACCGAAACCTACGTTGCCGCCGCCTCGAAACACTCTCTCCTCCCCCTGGTGTCGATGGACGTCATCTCGAAGTCGGAGCGCGAGCTCCTCAAAGCCATCTACCGTCTCTCCCACGGCGGTTCCGCGACGCGCGGCGATGCCTCCGAGGCCCACACCGGCGACCTCGCCGAACGCCTCGGTCTGTCGCCGTCGACCGTCACCACGGCGGTCAAGCGTCTCGCCGACCGGGGCTTGGTCGACCACAAGCCCTATCGCGGCGTCGAGCTCACCGACACCGGCAGCCGCATCGCCGTCGCCTCCATCCGCCGCCACCGCATCGTCGAGCGGTTCCTGTCCGACATGCTCGGCTACGCGTGGAACGAGGCCGACCGGCTCGCCGGCAGCTTCGAGCACGACCTGCCCCAAGAGGTCGAGGACCGGCTCTTCGTGGCCCTCGACCGCCCGTCGACGTGCCCGCACGGCTTCCCCATCCCCGAGCCCGAGGTGGGCGAGATCCCGTCGCTGCCTCCGCTCTACGACCTCGAACCGGGCGACGTCGCCGTCGTGGCCGTGCCCGGCTCCACCGATCCCGAGGTCATGGCCTTCCTCGAGAAGCTCGGCCTGCGTCCCGGCGGCCGCGTCGAGGTCAAGGAGAAGCATCCCTTCGACGGCCCGCTCGTGCTCAGCGTCGAGGGCCCCGAGGGCGACACGGTGCGCACGCTCGGCGCCACGGTCGCCAACCAGATCTTCGTCCAGCGCCAGACCGAACCCGTCAGCTGACCGGCGCCCGGACCCCAGTTCCCAAGACCCTTACCCGTAACCCTGAGGAGACATCCAAGTGGAAGCCATCCCCTACCTCGCCTTGGCGAGCGCGCTGGCCGGTCTCGGCCTCGCCGCGTTCTACTTCGGCAAGGTCAAGAAGGAAGACCCGGGCAACCCCCGCATGGTCGAGCTCATGGAGGAGATCGCCCTCGGCGCTCGTGCCTTCCTGAAGCAGGAGTACACCTACGTCGCGGTGTTCGTCGCCGTGATGGCCGTGCTCGTCGCCGTGCTCGTCACGCCGCTCGGCGCCGTCACCTACATCTTCGGCGCCGGCCTCTCGGCCCTCGCCGGCTACGTGGGCATGACGGTCGCCACCATGGCCAACGCTCGCACCACTGCGGCCGCGCAGTCGGGTGGCCCGGCCAAGGCCCTGCCGCTCGCCTTCCGTGGCGGCGCCGTCATGGGCTTCACCGTGGCCGGCCTCGCCCTCGCAGGTCTCTCGCTGATCTACATCGTCTTCATCCAGCTCGGTGAGGTCGACGAGGGCTTCGAGATCCTCACCGCCTTCGGGCTCGGCGCATCCACCATCGCGCTCTTCTCCCGCGTCGGTGGCGGCATCTACACCAAGGCCGCCGACGTCGGTGCCGACCTCGTCGGCAAGGTCGAGGCGGGCATCCCCGAGGACGACCCCCGCAACCCGGCCACCATCGCCGACAACGTGGGCGACAACGTCGGCGACGTCGCCGGCATGGGTGCCGACCTGTTCGAGAGCTACGCCGGCTCCATCGTGGCGCCCATCGCGCTCGTGGCCTTCACCGCGTTCTCGTTCACCGGCGTCGAGGACACGGGCGCGCTCCTCGCGATCGAGCCCTCCCTCAAGCTGCTCCTGTTCCCGTTCGGCGTTGCTCTCATCGGCATGATCGCGTCGATCATCGGCTCGTTCTTCGTGAAGTCGGGCGACAGCACCGACATCCACTCGCTGTCGAAGGCCCTGCACATGGGCACCAACGTCGCCATGGGCCTCACCGTCCTCGGCGTCGTCGGCCTCGGCTTCGGCCTCTTCAGCGGCGATGCCTTCGACAGCGCCTGGGGCCTGTCGGTCTCCGTCGTCGGCGGCCTGCTCGTCGGCTACGCCATCGGCAAGGTCGCCGAGATCTGGACGTCCGACCAGTTCGGGCCCGTCAAGAAGATCGCCGGCGCGACCGAGACCGGTCCTGCCACCACGATCCTCAGCGGCATCTCCGCCGGCATGATCTCGGTCGGCGCGTCCGTGGTGCTCATCGGCACCGGCGTGCTCGTCGCCTACTGGGGCGGTCTGCAGACCCTCGGTGACGCCACCGACTTCGGCGGCATCTACGGCATCGCCGTGGCCGCCATCGGCATGCTCGCCACCACCGGTGTCGTCGTCTCCGTCGACGCCTACGGCCCCATCGCCGACAACGCCGGCGGCATCGCCGAGATGGCCGGTCTCCCCCCCGAGGTCCGCGACGTCACCGACGCCCTCGACAGCCTCGGCAACACCACCGCGGCCGTCGCCAAGGGCTTCGCCGTCGGTTCGGCCGCCCTCACCGCGCTGGCGCTGTTCAAGACCTTCGAGGTCGCCCTCGTCCAGGCAGCCGGCACCGGCTCCGACTTCGTCGCGAAGGGCGGACTGAACCTCGACGTCGGTTCGGTCGACGTGTTCATCGGCCTGTTCCTCGGCGCCATGCTCCCGTTCGTGTTCGCGGCGCTCACGATCGATGCCGTCGGCCGTGCCGCCAACGAGATGATCGAAGAGGTCCGTCGTCAGTTCCGGGAGATCCCGGGCCTGCGTGAGGGCAAGGAGGGCGTCCGGCCCGACTCGGCCCGCTGCGTGGCCATCTCCACCAAGGCCTCGCTGAAGGAGATGATCATCCCCGGCGCCCTCGCGGTCGTCGTTCCGCTGGTCATCGGCTTCATCGACGTCGACACGCTCGGCGGCTTCCTGGCCGGCGCCCTCGTCACCGGCTTCTGCCTGGCCATCTTCATGGCCAACTCGGGCGGCGCCTGGGACAACGCCAAGAAGTACATCGAGGCCGGCGCCCACGGCGGCAAGGGCAGCGATGCCCACAAGGCCGCAGTAGTCGGCGACACCGTCGGTGACCCGTTCAAGGACACCTCGGGTCCGTCCATGAACATCCTGCTCAAGGTCATGACCATCGTGTCACTGGTGTTCGCCTCGGCGTTCGTGTGACGCCGTCGGCCTGAACCACCGACAACCAGAACACCGGAACGTCCCCGCAGCAGCCGCGGCGGGGACGTTACGCGTGCGGAATCGCACGTCAGGGAGGTGACAGAGGACCGAAGCAACGCGTTTGCCGAACGGCGACCCTCGGGCGTACCGTTTCGGGTGAAAAGTGCGGATTTTGAGTCGGGCGTGAAGCCCGCGAGCTACAGCTGGGGTCGTCGTGAAGAAGTACTTGGTTCGTGTTCCGATCGTGGTCGCGATGGTGCTGGGGTTCCTCGCCCTGGCCCCGGCGGCCCAGGCCGATCCGGCGATCTCCTCCGGGAGCGACGGCATCTTCCCGACCACCACCGCCAACACCTACGACGTCACCGCCACCATCCGCGGCACCGGCTTCGTCAGCGGTGCGGCCGTCCACCTCGTCGAGCGCCGGCCCGGCGACAACAGCGTCGAGGAGGTCATCGCGGCCGCCAACAACGGCACGGTCAACTCCGGCGGGACCACGATCTCCGGTGTCGTCCTTCCCACCACCGGCCTCGCGCCCACCACCCCGCTCACCACCCGCCCCGACCAGGACGTGAGCTGGTTCATCCGGGTCACGAACCCGGACGGCAAGACGTCGTTCTCGACCGAGCTCACGGTCACCGGTGGCACGCCGAGGATCACCAATGGTTCAGCGCTCGGCATCAAGCAGGGCGAATCCAAGGAGCTCGTCCTCAGCGGCGAGCACTTCAGCAAGCGGACCGCCTTCTCGATCGACGACCCCGATCCCAGCACCGACTACCCGTCCTTCGACGGCATCGAGATCTCCAATCCGAGGCTCACCGGCACCAGCACCTACCGGGTCATCGTCTCGGTCCCCGAGGATTACCCCACCGGCAATCGCACGCTCGCGATGAAGAACACCGATGGCAAGGGCTCCAACGAGTGCGCCTGCATCACGGTCCTGGCGGCCGACAAGATCCACCCGACGCCGGTCATCAACAAGATCACCCCGACGTCGGCGATGAACACCACCACGATCGACGCCACCGTGTACGGCCTCAAGTTCATCAAGGACACCACCACGGCCAAGCTGGTCGGCTACTGCTACCCCGACGAGCCCGAGTGCGGGATCAAGAACTACGAGATCCCCCTGACCGGCGGAACCGTCACCAAGAGCCCCATCTCCCCCGCACCGGCGACCGTCGACGAGCGGACCGACGACCAGCTCAAGGGGAAGCTCGACCTCCTGCGTGAGGCTCCCGGCCGCTACAGCCTCGTCGTCGAGAACGGCCCCGGCGCCAAGGCGGTCAAGGAGAAGACCTTCGACGTGCTCGCCCAGCCCCCGTCGGTCCCGACGCCGGGCTCGCCCTACGCCCTCGTGGCCGGCGAGACGCAGACGCTCACCATCAGCGGCGCCAACTTCGCCAAGGGCGACCGCGTCGTCATCGGCGACGTCACCCAGATCGGAGCCACGACCGCGGCATCCAACTCGCTCTCGGTGCAGGTCCGCCCCGACACTGCGGCCATCGACGGTCTCCGCGACCTCAAGGTCATCCACACCGATGGTGCCGTTGGTTCCTGCGCCGGCTGCGTGAAGATCACCAACACCAAGACGCCGGTCGAGCGGTACATCATCGAGGCCTACCGCCTCTTCCAGAACCCCGACCCCTCGGCCGCCGCCATCAACAGCTGGAAGTCCAAGTTCGCCGGTGGCACGTCGCGCCTCGAGCTCACGCGGCTGCTGTCCCGCAGTGATCCCTACGCCGGCGCCGAGATCGAGCGGCTCTACCAGGTGACCCTCGGCCGCAAGTCCGATGCCGGGGGAATGGCCACCTGGATGGACCAGGTCCGGCGTGGCGAGCGCATCGACGTCATCGCCACGAAGTTCTTCGGCTCCCCCGAGTACTTCGGCCGCAAGGGCGGCACCAACAAGGGCTACGTCGAGGCGCTCTACGTCGACATCCTCGGTCGCACCCACGATCCCAAGGGTCGGGACGACTGGGTCGCACACCTCGACTCGGGCCGGATGAGCCGGGTTCGAGTCGCGGCCGGGTTCTACGGATCGAGTGAGTCCCGCCACAAGCGCGCTGCCCGCCTGTACCAGAACGCGTTCGACGTCGCTCCGACGTCGACCCAGCGTGGACCGTGGGCCACCATGGCCGGCCAGCTCGGTGACCTCGAAGTCGCCGCACGGATCGCCGCCTCGGACGAGTACTACAAGTACGCCACCACCGGCGTCCGCCCGTAGTCCAGCCCGAGGTGCGACCATCTCGGTGATGGACGTCCTCGTCACCGAGTACCAGCTCACCCACCACGCCGAGCGCTTTCGCCAGGCCGCGCCCCACGCCCGGTTCCTGTCGATGGCGCCCGACGGGACCGTCCGCGACGGCGAACAGACCCTTGCGTGGGAGGACGTGCCGGCGGAAGTCGCCTTCGCGTCGACCGACCTGTTCGACGGCGACCTGCGCGACGACAAGATCCGGCACTTCTTCGGGTGGCTCCTCCGGGCCGCTCCCGACCCCGACGCCGACGCGCCCGCCGCGCTCCGGTGGCTCCACCTGGCTGCCGCCGGCGTCGACTCGCCGGTGTTCGGGATGCTCCTCGAACGCGGTCTGCGACTGACGACCTCGCACCACACCGCCATCCCGATCAGCGAGTACGTGCTCGCCCAGGTGCTCCGGGCTCGGCTCCCGCTCGACGCCATGGCCGCCGATCGAACCACCCGCACCTGGCGCACACAGGATTGGGACGAGGTGGCGTCCAGCCGCTGGCTCGTCGTCGGCATGGGCGCCATCGGCACCGCGGTGGCCGAGCGGGCGCGTGCGTTCGGCGCACACGTCACCGGTGTCCGGCGCACGCCGGCCGGCGACGAACCGGTCGACGCCCTCGTCGGGCCCGATGCGATCGACGACGTCGTCGGCGACCACGACGTGGTGGTCCTCTGCGTGCCCGCCACCGCGTCCACCACCGGCATGGTCGGCGACGCGCTGCTGGCGCGGTTGGCGCCCGGGACGATCCTGGTGAACGTCGGACGTGGCGCGCTGATCGACGAGGACGCGCTCCGTCGTGGACTCGACAAGGGCACCCCGGCGACGGCCGTCCTCGACGTCACCGCGGTCGAGCCCCTGCCCGAAGGCCACTGGCTGTGGGACGACGAGCGGGTCGTCCTCACCAGCCACACCTCGTCGGGCGGCCGTCAACGCTACGACCGGGCCGCCGAGGTCTTCGCCGCCAACCTGAGCCGGTACGTGGCCGGCGAGGCACTCGCCGACGAGGTCGATCTCACCGATCGGTGACATCCTGCCGGGCGAGGTGCGCCGACGTGGACGTGGCGGCACACTGGGCCCATGGCCGAACAGACCCCAGGCACCACACCGGACATCCCCGTCTTCGAGCGCCCCAGCGACGAGGAGCTCAAGGCCCGTCTCACCGCGACCCAGTACGAGGTGACCCAGCACGCCGGCACCGAGCGCGCCTTCACCGGCATCTACTGGGACACCACCACCGACGGCGTCTACAAGTGCGTCGTGTGCGGCCTCGAGCTGTTCGAGTCCGCCACGAAGTTCGACGCCGGCTGTGGCTGGCCCAGCTTCTTCCAGCCCATCGACGACGACCGCATCGTCAACAAGACCGACACCAGCCACGGCATGGTGCGCACCGAGACCGTCTGCGCCCGCTGTGGCGCCCATCTGGGCCACGTCTTCCCCGACGGGCCGGCGCCCACCGGCGACCGCTACTGCATGAACTCGGCGTCGCTCGACCTCGACCCCGCCGAGTAGCTCGATCCTGTACGTACGAACATCCGTTCGGTATCGTCTGAACGGATGTTCGACTCCGCGACCCTTCCCGACCTGACCGACGAGCAGCGTGCCGCCGTCGAGCACGACGCGGGGCACCTGCTCATCGTCGCCGGCGCCGGTACGGGCAAGACCACGACGTTGGCCGCCCGCATCGCTCACCTGGTCACCAACGGCGTCCCCG
>JBFJNI010000104.1:0-13035 GCA_041618235.1 Acidimicrobiales bacterium | reverse complement strand
GCGACCGGCCCGTTCTCGGACTTCCACGGACCCGACCGATCGGCCGGGTCAGGTCACTTGGCCAGCTTCGGCGCCTCGGCGGCTCCGTTGACGACCTTCTTGTACCCCGCTCCCACGGTCACCTTCGGGACCTTCTTGGCGGGGACGTTCACGGTGTCACCCGTCTGCGGGTTCCGGGCCGTGGTCTTCTTGCGCTGCACGCGCTCGAACTTCAAGAAGCCAGTCCAGGCGATGGGCTCCTTGCCAGCCTTCGTGACGGCGTAGACGACCTCCTCGAAGCCGTTCAGCACCTCACCGGCCGTCTTCTTGTCGACGCCCGCTTGCTTCGCGACCTGCTCGATGAGCTCGCTCTTGTTCATCTGTCCTCCTCGAGAGGGTGTTGTTTTGACGAGGGGGCAGTCTGGCCGCGACCGGTCGAAGCATCGCGGATACCCCTGCTGCCGCCGGGGATCGGCGCATCCGCCGACCGGGCGGCGTCAGATCGTCTGGAGCCCGATGCGGCCGATCGAGAGGTCGCTGACGCCCACCACACGACAGCCGAGCGCGACGTCGGAGCCGTCGCCGACGTTGCGAGCCGTCACACAGACCGAGTGCTGCCCGGGGCCGGCGGGAACGGTGATGCTGAAGCCGTGCACCGACCCGTGGGCCGGATGTGTCGCCGGGTCGTGGGCCTCGCCGGCCACGACCTCGACCACCCGGGCGTCGACGGTGACGACCACGGTGATCGGGGCGGAAGTCTGCGGGTCCCGGGCCCAGCCGACCACCTCGACGCCGAACGGGCTCGAGCCGATGGACTCGATCGCGCCGGCCGGGTCGGCGCCGACGACGAGCGACGTGCACACGGTGCCGTCGGGGCGGCCGTCGCGCTCCACGGCGGCGCACACCTCGTGGGTACCGGCACCGACCGACGTGGTCCGCCGGAAGTTGCTGCGGTCCATCACCCAACGCTCGGTGACCCCGGCGATGGTCAGGAGCAGCACCGTTCCCGCGGTGGCGTCCTCGACGTGCCCCCGCACCTCGAGCACACCCCGGTCGTACCGCAGTGGCTCGAGCACGACGACCGGGGACACGCCGGTGTCGGCGAGGTCGCGGAGTCCACGTCGGTCGCCGGCCTCCCACTTCGGGGCATCGAACCGGGTCGGGTGCATCGTCTGGATCTTGCCCTGGTGGGTGCCCGAGTAGTGGGCCAGACCGAGCGTGTGTCCGAGTTCGTGACGGAGCGTGTTGTCGATCTCGTTGGCTGGGCGGTCGAGCAGCTTGGGATGGACCCAGATCCGGCCGGCGACGACCACGCCCTCGTCCATCGTCGGTCCGCCACACGCCAGCCACGAACCCGAGCAGGGTGAGGTCGACGACAAGACGATGTCGATGTGACCTCGCCCCGTTCCCTGGTTGCTGATCGTGCCCGCCAGCAGCCGGATCGACTGACCGGACGTCCCGGCGGTCTCGCCGACGGTGCGGGCGACGACGGGTCGCAGCTCCTCGACACGGGAGGACTGCACCAGGCGGACGTCGTAGTGGTCGAGCAGGTCGGGATCACCGAAGGTGGCGTAGCCATCGTGGGTCGTGATCGGGCCCGAGCCGTTGCCGTCGCCGGTCTTCGCCTGTCGCGGCCGATCCGACTTCGAGCCGAACACGGCGTGGTCACCGTCGACGAGCTGCAGGCTCGTGGAGCCGAGGTCGGCGGACCATGCCGACGACCATGTGTCAGGCGCCGGCGTGAGGCTCGCGGCACGTACCGGGGTCGACACCGAGGCGGCCAGGAGCCCGCACGCGAGCGCCGTCGCCACCAGGCCCCGACGGTTCATCAGACGTGGCAGTCGCGTCACGCTCGCTGGTGTTCCTTCTGTTCGACCCGAGAGGCTGGTCCTGGCGCCCCCCCGAAGGTCGGCACCCTGGTTCCCGTGGACCACGGTGGCCACGTGGGTGGCTCAGATGATTGTGCGCATACGCACGCCAACACGTCATGCCATTCGACCACCAAGAGTGGTCAAACTCGAACGAATTCCTCGATTCGACCGGCGAAATCGGAGGAATGGGAGAATCGGCGTACGGATGCTGCGGGTGAACGCACGCTCCGTGATCAATCGTCGCCGGCGGCTCGTTGCGCTCGGAACCGGGCCGCGACGCCGGCCGCCACGGCGAGCGAGACGAAGGCGACCAGGCCGATGACGCCGGCGGATCCCGGGTCGTCGGGGTCGGCGAGGCCCACGGGCACCTCGTCGGCCCCACCCCCGGTGAAGCGGAACGAGTAGCTCCCCCGCTGACGGGCCCCGTCGAGGGCGGTGTACCCGTAGGTGACCACGTAGCTGCCGATGGTCGTCAGGGCATCGAAGCGAACTCGAGCCACCCGTCCGTCGTCGCCCAGGCGAGCGCTCTCGAGGCCGGCGACCGGGGCATCGTCTCCGTCCACGACCTCGATGTCGAGGCCGGGCTGCACCGGATCGAGGAACACGAGCTCGACCTGGTCGACCCGGCCGGCGACCTGTTCGCCCGGGCCCGGGGTCGCCCGCTGGACCTCGGTGTGGGCCGACGCAGCCGTGGCGCCCAAGGAGACCGCCGCCACGAGGGCCGAAACGCACACGACCAGCAGACGCAGCGAGCGGGACATCGAGGCCAGCGTAGGGAGCCGGAGACCCGCCGGCGCACGCCACCGCCCGTCCCGCGATCAGTTCACCTGTCGGTCGCGACCTTCCCAGAACGGCGCCCGCAGCTTGAACTTCTGGAGCTTGCCGGTGGCGGTGCGGGCGAGTTCGTCGCGGAACTCGATGGAGGTCGGGCACTTGTAGTGGGCCAGCTTCGAGCGGCTGTACTCGATGAGCCCGGCCTCGTCGATCGTCGCACCCGGCGCGAGCACCACGAGCGCGGTCACGGTCTCACCCCACTTCTCGTGCGGGATGCCGATGACGGCGACCTCGGCCACGTCGGGGTGCGAGAAGAGGCAGTCCTCGACCTCGATCGACGACACGTTCTCGCCACCGGAGATGATGACGTCCTTCTTGCGGTCCGAGATCGTCAGGTAGTGCTCGTCGTCGATCACGCCACCGTCTCCGGTGTGGAACCAACCGCCGGCCAGTGCCTCGGCCGAGGCCTCCGGGTTGTCCCAGTAACCCTCGAGCACGACGTTGGAGCGCGCCAGCACCTCGCCGGTCTCGCTGGTCGCGAGCGTCACACCGAGCGCTGGCGCACCGGCGCGGCTGAGCTTCCGGGCGCGCTCGTCGGGCGGGAGGTCGTCGAGCTCGGCCCGCCCGCGGTTGATGGTGAGCAACGGTGCGGTCTCGGTGAGACCGTAGATCTGGACGAACTCCCAGTTCAGGTCGCGCTCGACGGCCTCGATGGTGCTGGTGGGCGGCGGGGCCCCGGCCATCACCCACCGGACCGTGCCGGCGCCGGGAACATCGCCCTCGATGGACTTGGCCGCGTCGAGGACCATCGAACCGACGGTGGGTGCACCGCACATGAGCGTGACGCCGTGGTGTTCGATGCGGCGCAGGATCTCGGCACCGTCGACCTGGCGCAGCACGATGTGCTGGCCGCCCATCGCGGTGACCGCGTAGACCATCCCCCAGCCGTTGCAGTGGAACATCGGCAGCGTGTGGAGGTACACGTCGCGGTCGTTGACGCCCATGTGCCACCCGAACGTCGCGGCATTGAGCCAGAGGGTGCGATGGGTGAGCTGCACGCCCTTGGGCCGGGCGGTGGTGCCGCTCGTGTAGTTGATGGTGGCGGTGGCGTCCTCGTCGAGTTCGCAGGGCTCGGGCTCGGTGTCGAACCTGTAGAGCACGGCGTCGGACTCGGCACCGAGCACGAAGCGGTGCTCGGCCGTCACGTCGGCGAGGGACTCGTCGAGTTCGGGGTCGACCAGCAACACCGTGGCTCCGGAGTGCTCGACGATGTAGGCGACCTCGTCGCGTCCGAGGCGGTAGTTCACGGGTACCAGCACTCGGCTGTAGGCGCTGACACCGAAGAACGCGGTGAGCAGCCGGGCGGAGTTGTGGCTGACGATGGCGACCCGCTCGCCGTGGCCGACGCCCAGCGCATCGAGACCGGCCGCCTGGGCCCGGGCCAGCTCGGCCATGCGGCGGTACGTGATGGGACCCCAGGACTCGGCGGGTTGGTCGGGCTCGTCGATGACCGCGATGCGGTCGCCGTACACGAGCTCGGCGCGCTCGATGTGGTCACGGATCGTCAGTGGGACTCGCATGGCACCTTCCCTCACCGGGCGAGGGTGCCCCTCGCACCCCCGGGACCGGGGACCCTACCGACCGTCGGCACCGCGTAAGGCCCCCTCGGTGAACGGTTCAGACGCTCGCGAGGATGTGAGCGACGAGCGCCCGACCCGCAGGGCCCGACCACAGCTCGGTGGCGGTCTCCCAGGTGGGGTGCACACCGTCGGGGAGCACGTCGACGACGTCCGGTCCGAGATCCGCGATGACGTCGTCGTAGGCGAACAGGCTGACGTCGCCTGCTCGGGCACGGACCACGTCATCGAGCAGGTCGTTGAAGGCCGCCGTGCGAACGGCATGGTCGGAGGGCAGGCCACGATCGGTGGCTGCGTGATCGAGGTGACCGCCGCCGACGACGGGCGAGGTCATCAGGACCACGTGGCGGACACCGCCCCGCTCGAGCGCATCGATGGCATCGACCAGCCGACCACGGAGGGTGGAGCGCAGCTCGGGGTCGAGGATCGACAGGTCGTCGCCTCCGATCCTCCAGTCGGCGATCTCCCACACACCGAAGAACACGACGGCGACGTCGACCGACTCGCGGGCCGATCGGAGCTTCCAGTCGTCGACCCATCCGCGGCAGTCGGCGTCGACCGGCTCCCATCGGAGATCGCCGCGTTCGTCGAATCCGTCGGGCCGCAGACCCCGCTCGAGCAACCCGCAACCGAGTCGTGCATCGCCCGGAACGACCTCGACGTCGGCGAGGTCCTCGCCCCACGTCGTGAGGCCGAGCCCGTTCATCAGCGCGGTGGATCCGCCGAAGACCGCCATCCGAGGCGCACCCGGGAGAGCGCCGGAGAGGGATCCCGCCCCCGCCTGCTGTCGGGCGAGCTCGGTGGCGGCGGCCTCGAAGTCGTAGACGCGGTCGGGCGTCGGGACGGCGGCCACCATGCCGGCCAGGGCCAGGCCGGCGAGGACCATGGGCGCGAGCCGGGCACGTACCGCGGCTGATCGGCCTCGCCGCAACCAACGGCGGCTGTCCTCGAGCAGCGGACGTTCGATCGTGGCGTACGCCAGGCCGCCCAGTGCCAACGCTCCGGCGAGCTTCACCGCGGTGATCGTCACGACGGGCGCGCCCATGGGAGCGAGGCTCTCGAGCAGGACGAAGAGCGGCCAGTGCAGGACGTAGATCGACAGCGCGGCGCGGCCGAGCCAGACCAGTGGACGGATGTCGAGGACGCGATGGAGGGTCGGCTGCTCGAGCTCGATCGCGGCGATGACCAGGACGACCGGGATCACGAAGGCGTGGATTCCACCTCGGTAGAGCCATCCGGCCTCGCGGTCCACCAGGACCAAGGTGGCGACGATGACCCCGGCGGCGACGAGGCCGGCCCGGTGGGCGAGGACCACGGTGGTCGGACGGAGGTCGTCGCGCCCCCGGAGGCCCGCCGCCAGCGACGCGCCGGCCAGGAACTCGATGAGCCGGGTGTGGGTCCCGAAGTAGAGGGCATCGGGCGACGGGGCGACGACCACCGACGCGACCGTGACCGCCGCCGCCGCGACCGCGAGCACGGTCCACGTCGGCCGGCGAAGCCGGCGCGCGACCATCGCGCTCAGTGCGAGCAGCACCGGGAGCACGAGGAACAGCTGCTCCTCGATCGACAGCGACCAGTAGTGCTGGAACGCCGACTGGCGCTCGAAGAGCTCGCCGTATCCCTGCCCCGAGCCGAGGAAGTGGAAGTTCGACGTGTAGGTCAGCACCGAGAGGGCATCACCGGTGAGCGACGACCGCGTCGCCTCGGTGCCCACCGCGAGCGTGACCACGACTGCCGTGGCCACACCCACGAGCGTCATCGGCAGCAGCCGCAGGGTCCGACGGGTCCAGAACGCGGGGAAGCCCTCACGAGACCGGCGGTCCCAGCTCCGCGTCGCCAGGTAGCCGGACAGGACGAAGAAGATCGTCATGCGGGCGAAGCCGCCGCGGACGGCATCGATCTCGGCATGCCACGCCAGCATCCCGAGCAGCGCGAAGCCACGGAGCCCGTCGAGCGCACCGACCCGACGGCGCGCCGGAGCCGCCGCCGTGGACGTGACGTCCACGGTCGCGCCCTCCTCCACCGTCGGCCACACGATCACCAGGACCCTGAGCGTAGTGGCCGTCCGACCGCCGTCTCGTGGACGGCTCTGGTGACGCGAGCGTCATCAACCTTGCGAGAAACCGCGCGAAGAGGCACACTTCGGACAACCAGAGGGGGGCGGTGGGCACCGTGCGCACGAGCCATGAACCGGTCGAGTTCGCAGATGATCGAGGCCGACAGTGGCGGGCGCGGCCCCTCACGGCCCTCGGAATCCGGGTGCTCACGATCACGATTCCGGTGATCGCCGCCGTCGCCGCCACCCATCTCGCGGTCGGCGCGGTCCCAGAGCCGAACGGACTCACCGGAACGGCGGCCTCCCTCGCCCTGATCGTGGCCGTGGCCGTCGGGACGACGCTGGCGGCCGAGCGCGTCGCCCGCGAGCTCCTCCCGCTCAGCGCGCTGTTCCGGCTGACCCTCGTGTTCCCCGATCGAGCGCCCTCCCGGTACGTCGTGGCGCTCCGAGCCCGCACCTCCCGCAAGCTCGAGCTCGAGGATCGGCTGGCTCGGGCCGGGACCCCGGCCGAGAGCGCCGACCTCCTCCTCCAGCTCGTGGCCAAGCTCAGCCGGCACGACCGGCTGACCCGCGGGCACTCCGAGCGGGTGCGAGCGTACACCGACCTCCTGGCCGAGCAGATCGGTCTCTCCGACGAGGACGCCGTCCGGCTGCGGTGGGCCGCACTCCTCCACGACGTCGGCAAGCTCGCGGTTCCGGCCAAGATCCTCAACAAGCCCGGTCCGCTCACCGACGCCGAGTTCACCATCGTGATGCGCCATCCCGAGCGTGGGGCCTTCTTCGCCGAACCGCTCGCCCCGTGGCTCGGCCAGTGGGTCCGATCGATCGGCGAGCACCACGAGCGCTGGGACGGCGCCGGCTACCCCGGCCACCTGGCCGGCGACGACATCGCCCTCGGCGCCCGCATCGTCGCGGTTGCCGACGCGTTCGACGTGATGACCTCGTTCCGCTCCTACGCCACCCGCCGTTCGCTGCCGGCGGCCCGCAAGGAGCTCATCGACTGCGCGGGCTCGCACTTCGACCCCTCGGTCGTACGAGCCATGGTCCAGATCTCGCTCCCCCGCCTGGCGCTGGTCGCCGGTCCGCTCGCCCTCATCGCCTCGGTGCCGCTGGTCGGACGCCGAGCCGCTGGGGCCCTCGACTCGGTCGGCCAGTGGACCCACGGGCCCGCGTCGGTCAGCGGCGGGGCCGACCTCTCGATGGCCGTGGCCGGCACGCTCCTCGGCGCCGCCCTCGTGATGTCCAACGTCGTTCCTTCGTCCGCTCCACCGGAGCGCGTCGAGATCGCCTCGCCGGTGATCGACGCCCTGGTCGCTCCGGCATCGGCGCCGCCGCCGGTCGTCTTCACCTCGCCGCCCAGGCGGACATCGTTCACCACGTCCACCGTGCGCGCCGTCGAATCCGTCGCCGGCACCCGAGCGCCGCTGGCCCCGGCCGAGGACGTCGCCCCCGGCCCCCCCACCGCGCCTCCCGCTTCGGCCAGCACGCCGCCACGAGACGAGATCACCAAGGCCACCGATCAGGCCGCAGGTGCCTCGCCCGTGCCGCCACCGCCGCTTCCCCGAGCCGAGGCGCCGAACCCGGTGATCCACATCGCCCCACCGTCCACCGGTCCTGGTGCCCAAGTGGTCTCGACGCCGCCCGCGGTGACTGCGCCCCGCGTCTCTGAGACGGTCGCGCAGGTCGTCGACGTCGTCGAGACGGTCGTCGACGACGTCACGAGCTCCCCGCTCGGCTGAGCGGGCAGGAAAACTCCCGCCGTCCGCCGAAGCGACCATCGAGCGATCGACCGATCGCCGGTGGAGGGACCAGTGACCAGACGTCTGCTTCGGGGTGCGGTGATCGTCGCCGTGCTGTGGGGAACCCTCGCCGGCCCGGCTGCGCCGATCGCCCGCGCCGACCACCAGGGCAACCACGCCGAGCCACCGGGTCCGGCCGTCGCTCGGTTCCCCGAGGGCTTTCCCGCACTCGTGGACGACGAGTGGGGCTTCCCGCTCGGCGGCTTCGGTGGAGCGCTGGGCGACGACGCTGACTGGGGCGTCACGCCCGACCCAGCGGCGCCCGACCGCCCCAACGTGATCATGGTCCACGGCAACGTGGTCGACGCCGCCGACTGGTACCCCGTACGCGATGCGTTCATCGCCGCCGGCTGGAGTCCCGACGACCTCTGGGCGCTGTCCTACAACGGGATCGGCTCGCAGTCGGGGTCCGATGGCACGGGCAACCCGCGCCGCGATGCTGAGCACGACGCCGATCCGAACTTCGATGGCATCTCCCGCACCACCGGCAACGACCGCAACGTGGCCGACCTGCGTGCCTTCATCGAAGCGGTGCGGGCGTTCACCGGCGAGGACGAGTACGTGCTCGTCGGCCACTCGCTCGGCGTCACCGTCGGGCGCAAGACGCTGTTCGTCCACCCCGAGCTGCGCGACGGGTTGTTGGCGTTCGTGTCGCTGGCGGGTGCCAACCACGGCACCAGCCTGTGCCCGCCCGGATCCGAGGGCGTCGTCATGAGCTGCGACCAGATCGCCGAGGGCACCGACTGGCTGGCCGAGCTCAACGGCCCCGACGGCTCGCTCGAGACCTACGGCCCCACCCGCTGGCTCAGCGTCTACGACGGCACCGGCGTCATGGACGTCGCCTTCCTCGGCACCTACGCCCAGAGCCCGATCTTGCGCGGCGCCGAGAACGTGGAACTCGCCGACAACCACAACGACCTCCGCATCGCACCGGCGAGCATCGAGCGCTATCGCCTCTGGATCGAGGGCGTGGTGGACGTCGCCTCGCCATCCACGGCGGGCCCGAGCCCGTCGGACGCAAACGATGCGGCCGTCGCGGCCGACACCGCACCCGGTGGCGACGACGACGTGCTCCCCGCGACCGGCGGGACCAACGGCGCCGTCGGAGGGGCGCTGGCCACGGCGGCGGCGGCGCTGTGGATCCGGCGACGCCGTCGCCATCGGCTCACCGCCTGACGAGCGCTGTGACAGGGTGGGCGCCCCCGACCCAGGAGGCGCTCCCATGCCCCGTCAGCTCCGCTCCACCGTCACCGACGACGGCCGTCTCGAGCTCGCCCTCGCCGACGTCCCGACGCCCGAGCCCCGCGAGCACGAGGTCGTCATCCGGGTCGAGGCCGCGCCCATCAACCCCTCGGATCTCGGTGCGATGTTCGGCCCGGCCGACCTCGCGACGCTCCGCGAAGAGGGCGGCAAGATCGTGGCCGACATCCCCGAGGCGGCGCGCCGCATGGTCGCGGCCCGGGTCGGTCAGCCGCTCCCGATGGGCAACGAGGGGGCTGGCGTGGTCATCGCCGCCGGCTCGTCCGATGCCGCGCAGGCGCTGCTGGGCAAGACGGTGGCGACGCTCGGCGGCGCGATGTACGCCGAGCAGCGGGTCGCCGCCGCCGACCAGTGCCTCGTGCTGCCCGACGGCGTCACGCCGCAGGAGGGCGCGTCGTGCTTCGTCAACCCCCTGACGGCACTCGGCATGGTCGAGACCATGAAGCTCGAGGGTCACCACGCACTGGTCCACACCGCGGCGGCCTCGAACCTCGGGCAGATGCTGGTGAAGCTGTGCCAGGCCGACGACGTGCCGCTCGTGAACATCGTGCGTCGCGACGAGCAGGTCGAGCTGCTGAGAGACCTCGGCGCCACCCACGTGTGCAACTCGAGCGACGACGACTTCATGCGCACCCTCATCGACGCGGTCGCCACCACCGACGCCACCATCGGCTTCGACGCCACCGGCGGCGGCACGCTGGCCAGCGACATCCTCACCGCGATGGAGGCCGCCCAGAGCCGCAAGGGAGGTGCCATTGGACGGTACGGCTCGACGACCCACAAGCAGGTGTACATCTACGGCGGGCTCGACCGCTCACCCACCCAGCTCAACCGGTCGTTCGGCATGGCCTGGGGCATCGGCGGGTGGTTGCTCCCCTACTTCCTCGACCGCGTGGGCCCGGCACGAGCACAGGAGCTCCGCGAGCGGGTTTCCGCGGAGATCACGGGTACATTCTCGAGCCACTACACCGCCGTCGTCTCCCTCGAGGAGGCGCTGACGATGGAGTCGATGGCCGCCATCGGGCGACAGGCCACCGGCGAGAAGTACCTCATCGATCCCAGTACGGGCTGATCTCAGCCAGAAAGCCGCACGCCGGTGAACACCACGCATGCACCCCAGGCCAAGCTGGGTGCCCTCTCCCTCGCCGCGCTCGGCGTCGTGTACGGCGACATCGGCACCAGCCCGCTCTATGCGATGCGGGAGACGCTCGAAGGTCCGGGCCACGCCCTCGACGTGTCGCCCGACAACGTCCTCGGTGTGCTCTCGCTGATCTTCTGGTCGCTCGTCATCGTCATCACGATCAAGTACCTCGTGTTCGTCATGCGCGCCGACAACGATGGTGAGGGCGGCATCCTCGCCCTCACCTCGTTGATCACGCCCGAAGGGCGCAGGCACCGACCGGGGCGCTTCGTCCTGATCCTCATCGGGCTCTTCGGCACCGCCCTGCTCTATGGCGACGGGATGATCACGCCCGCGATCTCGGTGCTGTCGGCCGTCGAGGGAACCAAGGTCGCCACCGACTCGCTCGACCCGTTCATCATCCCGATCGCGTGCGTGATCCTCGTCGGGCTCTTCTCGGTCCAGCGTCGCGGCACCGCCAGCATCGGCAAGGCCTTCGGCCCCGTGATGCTGGTGTGGTTCACCACCCTCGGCGTGCTGGGGCTCATCCACATCGTCGACGAGCCGAGCGTGTTCCGGGCCATCAACCCCACCTATGGCATGGCGTTCTTCGCCGACAACGGGTTCAAGGGCTTCCTCGCCCTCGGCTCGGTGTTCCTCGTCGTCACCGGCGGCGAGGCGCTCTACGCCGACATGGGGCACTTCGGCAAACGGCCGATCCAGATCGGGTGGTTCGGTCTCGTGCTCCCGGGCCTGCTGCTGAACTACTTCGGCCAGGGTGCCCTGCTCCTGGGCGAACCCGACGCCATCGAGAACCCCTTCTACCGGCTGGTGCCCGAAGCCTTCGTGCTCCCGCTCGTGGTGCTCGCCACCCTCGCCACGGTGATCGCCTCGCAGGCGCTCATCTCCGGTGCGTTCTCCATCACCATGCAGGCTGTCCAGCTCGGGTACTCGCCGCGCGTGAAGATCGTCCACACCTCGTCGTCGAGCTTCGGTCAGATCTACATCCCCGCCATCAACTGGGCGCTGATGATCTCGTGCATCGGCCTCGTCGTGGGCTTCCGGTCGTCCACCGCGCTCGCTGCGGCGTACGGCGTGGCGGTGACCATGACCATGATCATCACCACGCTGCTCTTCTACGTCGTGGCGCGTGAACGGTTCGGGTGGTCGTCGCGATTCGTCGTGCCCCTCTGCGCCGGGTTCCTCGTGGTCGACCTGGCGTTCTTCGGCTCGAACATCTTCAAGATCCCCCACGGGGGCTGGTTCCCGCTCGTCATCGGCGCCGTCGTGTTGGCCCTGTTGACGACGTGGCGCACCGGCCGCCAGATCCTCGGCGACCGCATCCGCGTGGCACAGCTGCCCCTGGCGAAGTTCCTCGGCAGCCTGTTCCAGCGCGGCGCCCCGACCCGGATCCCGGGCACCGCGGTGTTCCTGTTCTCGGTGCCCGACATGACGCCGCCGGCGCTGATCACGAACCACCGGCACAACGACGTGCTGCACGAGCGGGTCGTCATCGTGGCGATCGCCACCGAGGACATCCCACGTGTGCTCCCGGCCGAGCGCGCCACCATCATCGAGCACGGCCACGGCGTGAAGGGCATCGTGCTCCACTACGGCTTCATGGAGGAGCCCCACGTTCCGCAGGGGCTCACCGAGGGCGCGGCGTCGAAGCTCGGCATCGACCCGGAGCTGGCCACCTACTTCCTGGGCTCCGAATCGCTCGTGGTCACCAACCGGCCGGGCATGGCGCAATGGCGCGAGCACCTGTTCGCCTTCATGAGCCGCAACGCCACCAGCGCCGCCAGCTACTTCGGCCTACCGCCCGAGCGGACCATCACCGTGGGCATGCAGATCGAGCTGTAGGTCAGCGGGCGCCCATCGGCCGCCGCCGGCGCCAGGCCTGGGCCACCGCCGGCGACATCCACCCGGCGTCGGCGGGATTCACGTTGGTGCCCGGGGGCACGACCTCGTCGATGCGGTCGAGGGTCTCGTCGGTGAGCGCCACGTCGCCGGCCGCGAGGAGGCTCGTCATCTGGTCCATGGTCCGCGGGCCGATGATGGCCGACGTCACGGCCGGGTGGGCGAGCACGAAACCGAGTGCGAGGTGCGTGAGTGGCATGCCGGCGTCGTCGGCGATCTCCTCGAGCGCCGGGATCAGCTCGAGCTTGGCGGCCACGGACGCCCGCTCCGGGTCGAAGCGCTCCGGTTGGCGCGCCGCGCGTCCGGTCTTCTCGACCGCCTGCCCGGGCTGGTACCGGCCGGTGAGGAAACCACCGTTGAGGGGACTCCAGGGGATCACCCCCATGCCGTAGCGCTCGCAGGTCGGCAGGATCGTGGACTCGATGCCGCGGACGAAGATCGAATACGGCGGCTGCTCGCACCGGAAGCGCTCGTGGTTGCGGCGCTCGGCCACCCACTGGGCTTCGACGATCTCGTCGGCCGGGAAGGTCGACGAGCCGAGGTAGCGGATCTTGCCCTGGTGGACGAGGTCTGACAGGGCCGACAGCGTGTCGTCGATGTCGGTGGACGGGTCGGGCCG
>JBFJNI010000103.1:0-13319 GCA_041618235.1 Acidimicrobiales bacterium | reverse complement strand
GCCGCGAGCGCCAGCAGGAGGTCCATCGCCCCCGGCTCCTCGGGGTTGGGGAAGGCGACCGTGGGGAAGTCGGGGTCGGGTTCGGCCTGCTCGGCCACGACGACCGGCGCGGCCAGACCCGCCAGGTCGAACGCCCGGCGCAGCACGTCGAGACCGACGCCGTGCATCGGCGTGTACGCAACCCTCACCGTCGGGGCATCCGGCGTGACCCGGAGCGCGGCGACGCCGGCGAGGTAGTCGTCGACCACCGCCGACGGAAGCGGCCGGATCAGCGGGTCGTCGGCGGCCGCGAGGATGAGGTCGCCGACGCGACCGATGGCCGCGATGTGGGCGGCGATCTGGCCGTCGGACGGTGGAACGATCTGTGCGCCGGTGTGGTCGTAGACCTTGTAGCCGTTGTCGGCCGGCGGGTTGTGGCTGGCGGTGACCATCACACCGGCCGCCGCCCCGAGCGCCACGACGCCGTAGGCGAGCACAGGCGTCGGCACCGGACCGTCGGCGAGCACGACCTCTCGGCCCATCGCCGCGAGGACGGCGGCGGTGTCGGCGGCGAAGGCCTCGGAACCGTGACGGGCGTCGCGGCCGACCGCCACGGGCCCGGTGGCGCCGCGATCGTCGAGCCACCGACCGAGTGCGGCCGCAGTGCGCTGCACGACGACGCGGTTCATGCGGTTGGGGCCGGCGCCGAGCGGACCGCGCAACCCGGCGGTGCCGAAGGCAAGCGCGGCGTCGAACCGCTGGCGGAGGCCGCCCTCGTCGCCGGCCTCGAGCAGCGCATCGACCTCGGCGGCGGTGACGGGGTCCGGGTCGTCGTCGCGCCACGCCTCGGCGCGGGCGCGGAGATCGGCGTCGACGACGGGCCCGGTCACAGCTGTGGGACCAACCGTGCCAGCAGGCTGCCCATGGTGCCGGCCGACTCGCCGGCGACGGCGAGGACGTCGTCGTGGGCGAGGGCGTCACCGAGACCGGCGGCCAGGTTGGTGACCAGCGAGATGCCGAGGACCTCGGCGCCGAGGTGCACGGCGGCGATGGTCTCGTGCACGGTCGACATGCCCACGAGATCGGCGCCCAGCGTCTGCATCATGCGGATCTCGGCCGGGGTCTCGTACTGGGGCCCGGGCACGCCGGCGTAGACGCCCTCGGCGAGATCGGGGTCGAGGGTGCGGGCCAGGCCGCGCAGACGGGCGCTGTACGCATCGGTCATGTCGGGGAAGCGGGGACCGATGGCGGCGTCGGGGGTCGGGCCGGTGAGCGGTGAGCGGCCCGTGAGGTTCAGATGGTCGGCGATGAGCACGGGCTGGCCGATGCGCAGGCCCTGGCCGATGCCGCCGGCGGCGTTCGTGAGCACCACGACCTTGCAGCCGGCGAGGACGGCGGTGCGGACGCCGTGGACGACGTCGGCGAGATCGTGCCCCTCGTAGGCGTGGACGCGGCCGAGCGAGACGAACACGTGACGGTCGCCCACCGTGACCGAGCGCAGCTCGCCGCCGTGTCCGCTCACCGCAGGGGCGGAGAAACCGGGCAGGTCGACGGCCGGGAAGGCGATGTCGGCGTCGCCGAGAGCGTCGGCCGCCGGCCGCCATCCGGAGCCGAGGATGACCGCCACGTCGTGACGATCGACCCCGGTGCGTGCGGCCAGCGCGGCGGCCGCGACCTGCGCCCGGGCGTAGGGGTCGGAGTCGGCGACGTCGACCATGTCAGACCAGCTGCGCCAAGGAGCGTCCGGGACGGGCGCCGGTGTGGCCGATGACCGCGCTGGCGGCCACCGAGCCGAGGCGACCGCAGTCCGCGAAGTCCAGCCCCTGACTGAGTCCGTGGAGCACGCCGGCGGCGTAGAGGTCGCCGGCGCCGGTGGTGTCGACCACCTTGGCGACCGGCTCGGCGGGGATCTCGACGACCTCGTCGGGCGTGACGATCATCGAGCCGCGTGGACCCATCGTCACGCAGGTGATGCCGACGTGGCCACGGACCTGCTCGACGGCCTCGTGGAGCTGCGTGCCGTACAGCGTCTCGAGCTCGTGCTCGTTGGCGAACAGGACGTCGACGTGGTCGATGACCATCGTGCGCCACTCGTCGAGGTGGCGCGCGACGCAGAACGTGTCGGAGAGGG
Organism: Acidimicrobiales bacterium; assembly: GCA_041618235.1. Classification (GTDB taxonomy): domain Bacteria; phylum Actinomycetota; class Acidimicrobiia; order Acidimicrobiales; family Salinilacustritrichaceae; genus Salinilacustrithrix. Next base: position 11,209 of record JBFJNI010000103.1, on the reverse strand, counting down.
TGAGCGCGACCTGGCGGCCGGCCGCATGGGCGATCTCGGACGCCTTGCCGTAGGCAGCCTTGGCCTCGGGGCGGTCGAACAGGTAGCCCTCGAGGTAGGTGATGCGGGCCGACGCCACGAGCGCTGCGTCGACGTCGTCGGGACCGAACAACGACGACGCACCCAGGTACGTGTTCATCGTGCGCTCGGCATCAGCGGTGACGACGATGAGGCAGCGGCCCGTGGGCGGGCCGTCCGTGGCGGCCCCGCTGGCGAACACGACCCCGTTGGCCCGCATGTCGTGGGCGAACACGACACCGAGCTGGTCGTCGCGGACCTTGCCCAGGTAGCCGGCGCGTCCACCGAAGCTGGCCACGCCGGCGACGGTGTTCGCCGCCGACCCGCCGGACACCTCGATGCCGGGTCCCATGGCGTCGTAGAGCTCCTCGGCTCGCTCGGTCTCGATGAGCGTCATGGCCCCCTTGACCAGCGACATCCGGTCGATGAAGTCGTCGCTCTCGTGGCTCAGGACGTCGACGAGGGCGTTGCCGATGCCCACGACGTCGAGGCTGGTGCCATCGGAACGCTGGTCGGTGGGCACGGGGGGTGTGTTCGCGGGATTCACGTCCGGCGACGGTACACGGACGCCTGGGTCGGACCGCAGGTCGGCAGTACCGTGCCGCCATGGCTCCGGCTCCCGACACGCTCCGACTCCCCCTCGACGCCACCCCCGACCGGTACCGGCTGACCATGGCACCCGACCTGGCGGCCGCCTCCTTCCACGGCAGCGCCGCCATCGAGCTCACCGTCCACACGCCCATCGACCACCTCGTGTGCAATGCGGCCGAGCTGGAGCTGGCCGATGCCTGGGTGGAGCTCGACGGCGACGCTCGCCTCGATGCATCGATCACGCTCGATCCCGAGGCCGAGCAGGCCCGCTTCGACCTCGGTCAGACCATCGAGCCCGGCACGATCATCCTGCACGTGCAGTTCACCGGGGTCCTCAACGACAAGCTCCGCGGCTTCTACCGGTCGACGTTCACCCAGGACGGCGCCACCAGGGCCATCGCCGTCACGCAATTCGAGGCCACCGACGCCCGACGCGCCTTCCCGTGCTGGGACGAGCCCGCGTTCAAGGCGGTGTTCTCCGTGACCCTCCAGGTGGCCGACGACCTCCTCGCCATCTCCAACGGTCCCGAACTGACCCGCGAGCCCACGGGTGATGGCCAGGTGCGCGTCACCTTCGCCGACACGATGCCCATGTCGACCTATCTCGTGGCGTTCGTGGTCGGGCCGCTCGAGACCACCGAGACCGTCGACGTCGACGGCATCCCGCTGCGCATCGTCCACGGGCCGGGGCAGGCCCCGCTGGCCCGCTTCGCGCTCGATGTCGGAGCGTTCGCCCTGCGCTACTTCGCCGACTACTACGGCATCATCTACCCGGGCGACAAGATGGACATGGTCGCCGTCCCCGACTTCGCCTTCGGGGCCATGGAGAACCTCGGCTGCGTGATCTACCGCGAGACGTTGCTGCTGGTCGACCCCGAGACGGCCACCCAGGCCGAGTTGCTGGCGGTCGTCGACGTCATCGCCCACGAGCTCGCCCACATGTGGTTCGGCGACCTCGTCACCATGGCGTGGTGGAACGGCATCTGGCTGAACGAGGCCTTCGCCACCTTCATGGAGATGAAGTGCTCTGCCGCCTGTCGGCCCGAATGGGAACGCTGGATGCACTTCGGACGAGAGCGGTCCTCGGCGTTCGACACCGACGCGCTCTCGACCACCCGTCCCATCGAGTTCCCGGTCCACTCGCCGGCCGAGGCCGAGGGCATGTTCGACGTGCTGACGTACCAGAAGGGCTCGGCGGTGGTCCGCATGCTCGAGCAGTACCTCGGCGAGGACGCCTTCCGCGACGGCATTCGTCGCTACCTGCAGACCCACCAGTTCGGCAACACCGAGACCGGCGATCTGTGGGACGCCCTCGAGGCCGAGACCGGCGAGCCGGTGCGGGCGATGATGGACAGCTGGATCTTCCAGGGGGGCTTCCCGCTGCTGCAGGCCGACGGCGAACCCGGTGGCTTGCTCACCCTGCGCCAGCGGCCCTTCAGCTACCTCGACTGCGACGGCGGTGATGCCCGGTGGCACGTGCCGGTGGCGGTCCGCAGCGGCCCGGGGAACGCCAACCGCGCGCTGCTCGACGGTGACGAGGTCTCGGTCCCCGTCGAGGGACACCCGATCATGGCCAACGCCGGCGGCCACGGCTTCTACCGCGTCGCCTACACCGAGCCGCTGCGCCACGCGCTGCTCGGCCACCTCGGCACGCTCGAGCCACTGGAGCGCTACACGGTGCTCGACGACACGCTGGCGCTGTCCCTGGCCGGCGATCTGCCCGCCGTCGAGGTCGCCACGCTCCTCGAGCGGCTGGTGGCCATCGGCGAGACGGATCTGTCGATCTGGCAGCTGGGCGCGGCAGCCGTCGGCATCCTCGACCGGGCCGTGGCCGACGACGATCGACCCACGTGGTCGGCATGGGTCCGCGCCACGATCGCGCCCCTCTGGGCCGAGCTCGGCACCGGTGTCGCGGCGGCCGACGACGACCGACGACGAGCCCTCCGCGGCCTCGTGTTGGGCCTCGTGGCGACCCACGGCGATCCCGACGCGCTGGCACTCGCCGGCTCCCTCCTGGCGCAGGCCATGTCCGACCCGCACTCGGTCGACAGCGGCCTGGCCTCGGGTGCGCTGACCGCCGTGTCCGTCCACGCCGACGCCGCCCAGTTCGATGCCATCGTGGGCCGCTTCCACTCGGGAACCACCCCGCAGGAGCAGATCCGCTTCCTCTACGCGGCGGCGTCGGTGGCCGACCCCGAGCTCTTCGAGCAGTACCTCGCGTTGCTCGCATCGGGCGACGTCCGCAGCCAGAACCTGGCGTTCGCCTACCGGGCCGCGCTGCGCAACCGCCGTCACGCCGCCCATGCGTGGGCGGTCATCCGCGACGACTGGGATGCCATCATCGACCGGCTGCCGTTCAACTCGACCCACCGTCTGGTCGAAGGTGTGAACGTGCAGACCGACCCGGACACCGCCGACGAGATCGAGGCGTTCCTCGGCGATCACCCCGTCCCGCAGGCCACCACGCTCATCGCCCAGCACCTGGAGCGCATGCGGGTCAGCGTCGCCTTCCATCGACGCGAGTCCGACCGCCTCATCCGCGACCTGACCTGATCGCATGCCCCCGCATCCCGGCGACAACCGGATCAGCGCGTTCGTCGGCTCGGTCGGCCGGCGCCACGTGCCCCGGACTCCCGACACCGATGGACCGCCTCGCTCTCCACGTCGGCTCGAGGTGTTCAGCGTCGGCCCCGATTGGGCCCAGATCACCTGGTCGGCCCTCGGACCGGGTCCGGTCACCTGCCGATCCGGTGACCACAGCTCGGTCGTGGACGCCGACGGCGGCCCCGGCGCGGCCATCGTCGACGGCCTGACACCCGGCGCCCGCCACCGCATCGAGCTCTCCGGTGAGGGGATGGCCGGCGACCCCCGCACGCTCGACGCCACCACACTCACCCCGCCGCCCGGCGAAGAGCTGTTCCGGCTGGCGACCGTCAGCGACGTCCACGTGGGCAGCACCAGCACCGGCTACTTCCACACCATCACCGAGGTGCCGCGTCCGTCCGAGCTCCATCCCGTGCGGTGCCTGCGGGCCGCGGTGCACGAGCTCGACGCGTGGGGCGCCGAGCAACTGGTCGTGAAGGGCGACCTCATCGACTTCAGCACCGAGGCCAACTGGGCATCCGTCGACCGGGCGCTCGGAGGACTGCGGATCCCGGTCGATCTCATCCCCGGCAACCACGAGACATCGAAGGACTGGGAGATGTCCCCCCACGCCGGCGCCGTCCAGAGCGGGCTGCACCTCGTGCATGGCGTCCAGAGCCTCGATCGCCCCGGCTTCCGTCTGGTGCTCGCCGACACCACCCGTGCCGGTACCGACGTCGGCGACATCTCGGGGGTGGCGGACCGCATCGTCGACGCCGCGGCCCGCACCGACCTCCCCGTGCTCATCGGGCTGCACCACCAACTCATGCGGTTCCGCTTCCCGACCTATCTCCCGCCGGGCATCCCGGGCCCCGACGCGCGGCGCTTCCTGCGCCGCGTCGGCGCCGAGAACCCGCGGGCGCTGATCACGTCGGGCCACACCCACCGGCACCGTCGACGCGACCTGGGCCCGGTCACCTTCACCGAGGTCGGCTCCACCAAGGACTTCCCCGGTACGTGGGCCGGCTACCAGGTGTACGAGGGCGGCATCGTCCAGGTGGTCCGCCGGATCAGCGAACCGTCGTGCATCCGCTGGACCGACCACACCCGCCGAGCTGCGGCCGGCGCCTGGGCGTTCTGGTCCCCCGGCCGCCTCGCCGACCGGTGCTTCGCCAAGACCTGGTGAGGGCTCAGCTCAGCGCAGCGGGGCGGTGGCGAACTCGGCCATGCCGGCGGCGAAGTCGACCTCAGCGCGGAAGCCCAGCTCGGTCGCGGCCTTCTCCGGTGAGGCGACCACATGGCGGACGTCGCCGAGACGGTGGCCGCCCACGACCTGGGGAGGTGGAGAGCCGAACGCCTCACACAGCGCCGCCGCCATGTCGAGCACGGTGTGGGGTTCGCCCGAGCAGACGTTGTAGGCGCCGTCCGCCGCCCCGGGCTCGGCGCGCAGCGAGAGGACGTTGGCATGGGCGACGTCGCGCACGTGGACGAAGTCGCGCTGCTGCCCGCCGTCCTCGAACACCTGCGGGACCGACCCACCCTCGAGCACCGACCGGAAGATGCTGGCCACGCCCGCGTACGGGGTGTCGCGGGGCATCCGCGGGCCGTAGACGTTGTGGTAGCGCAGGGCGGTCACGGTGACGTCGTGCTCGCGTGCGAACGCCGAGCACAGGTGCTCCTGGTGGAGCTTGGTGGCCGCGTACACGTTGCGCGGGTCGGCGGGTGCGTCCTCGGGGACGAGGTCCCAATCGAGCGAGGCGCCGCACTCGGGGCACGGCGGCTCGTACCGACCGGCCTCGAGGTCGGCGACGGCTCGCGGACCGGGACGGACGCTGCCGTGAGTGGGGCACCGGTACCGCCCTTCGCCGTAGACGACCATCGAGGACGCGAGCACGATGCGTCCGGCGAAGCCGAGCTCGTGCAGCACCGAGAGGCCCACCGCGGTGCCGACGTCGTTGTCGGCGACGTAGGACGTGACGTCGGCGAAGTCGACGCCCAGCCCGACACGCGCCGCCTGGTGACACACGGCGTCGACGCCGGCCATCGCCGTGCGCCAGGCGTCGGCGTCGCGGACGTCGGCCTCGACCAGCGTGCTGCCCTCTGGCAGCTCCGGACGGTGCGGGTGGACGTCAGGAGCGAGGCGGTCGAGGACCACCACCTCGGCACCCTCGGCGAGCAGCTCGTCGACGATGTGCGAGCCGATGAACCCGGCGCCGCCGGTGACCAGGACGCGGTCGGGAACAGGATTCACCATGGGGACTCCAGTACGAGCTGCAAGGCGATGGCCAGGGACACCTGGGCGGCGAGCCACCATCGTCGCGACGGAACCGGCAGCGCGGCGGTGGACGCCGCGAGCCAGGGGACGAAGGGCAGCCAGATGCGTTCGACCTCGCCCTTCGACATCCCCGACACGTCGGCGAGGACGACGCCCGCGAGCGCGCCACCGACAAGCAGCCAGAGGCGCCGATCACGCAGGCGGGCGAGCGCAACGACCACCGCCGGGCCGAGGGCCAGCGCGAAGGCCGCCGGGTTGCCCAGCGTGGCGAAGTACCAGAACGGGCGGTAGCCGCCGGCGCCGGCCACGTACTCGGCCCGGGTGGCGGCGAGGCCATCGAACCACCAGAACCCGAGGACCACGAAGCCGCCGGTGACGGCGGCGCCGCCGAGCACCGCTGCGGCGGCCACCCGGACGTGACGGCGGGCGACGACGAGCACGGCGGCGGGCAGCAGCATCAACACCGCCCCGTAGCTGAGATGCAGCGCCACGGCGGCGACGACGCCGGCGAGGATCCCGACCACACTGCCTCGTCGATCATCGTGCGCGGTGGCCAGGGCAGTGAGCGCGATGGCGGCGGCCACGACGCCGGCGATCATCGCATCGGCCGACGTGGCGACCCACACGAGCGCCGGCGGCACCGCGAGGAACGGGACCGCTCGGCGGGCGATCGCCTCCCCGGCCACCGAGCGGAGGGCGACGGCGACCGAGACCACGACCGACGAGCCGACGATGATCACGAGCGCGGCCGACCACTCGGCGCCGCGGAGACCCAACTGCTCCGGCAGCCAGAAGGCCAGCGGTGCAGCCACCGGGTGGCCGCGGACGTGGGTCGGGTATCCCGGGAGATCGGTGACGAAACGGTCGACGAACCGACCGACGCCGAGCCGGTCGATGTCGCCGAGGACCGCCCGGTACTCGAAGCCGGTGGCGAGCGGATCGGACACGGCTGGTCGGCCGTCGACGGCCGCCAGGGACACGGCGAAGAGCCCACTGCCGACCCAGGCGCTGACCAGCAGCGACCGCCACGGGAACCGGTCGGCGGCCAACGGGAGCACGGCGACGAGCACGGCGCCGACGCTCACCGGGACCAGCGCTCGGGTGGGAACGGCGAGGTCCCAACGCCCGACCAGCGGGGCCGCGCCGAGCGACAACCGACCGACCCAGGACGCGGTACCGACGGCACGAGCGACCGCGACGAGGACGACCAGCGCGGCGATGACGGCGGCGGCCGGGACCCGGGCGGTGCGGACCGTAGGCTCGCCATCCGTGCCCGACGTCGTGATCCCCGTGCTCGACGAAGCCGATGCCATCGGTGCGGTGGTGCGGGGCATGCCGGACGGCTACCGGGCCATCGTGGTCGACAACGGCTCGACCGACGGTTCGGGCGAGATCGCCGCCGAGGCGGGCGCGAAGGTGGTCGTCGAACCGGTGCGTGGCTTCGGCTCGGCGTGCTGGGCCGGGCTCCACGCCGCCACGGACGACATCGTCTGCTTCATGGACGGCGACGGCTCGCTCGACCCCTCGTGGCTGCCCGCCGTCGTGGCGCCGGTTGAGGCAGGCGAGGCCGATCTGGTGATGGGGCGTCGGGTGGCGGAGCGCGGGGCGTGGCCGCTCCATGCCCGCCTCGCCAACCGCGTGCTGGCCGCCGAGTTGCAGCGACGCAGCGGCAGCCCGCTGCGCGACCTCGGCCCCATGCGGGCCATGGGGCGGCAGGCCCTGCTCGACCTCGGCATGGTCGACCGCCGCTTCGGCTGGCCGCTCGAGATGGTGGTGAAGGCCCAGGCCGCGGGGTGGACCGTGACCGAGGTCGACGTGCCGTACCACGAGCGCGAGGGGCGCTCGAAGGTGACGGGAACCGTGCGCGGGACGCTGCGCACCGTGCGGGACATGAGCCGCATCCTCGCGGAGTCGCGGGGCTGACGCGGCAACACCCAGCCGGAGTTCACACCAGCGAGAGGACCAGGCCGATCTGGCCCAGGTGGTAGGTGACGATGATCGCCACCCGGCCCCATGGGTACTGCTGCACGAACCGGTTCCAGGCGATGAGCGCGTCGCTGGCGTAGAACGAGAGCGCACCGGCGAACGCGATGACTCGGCCGGACCCGCCGGCGGCCAGGACCATGGCCGAGATCACCACGATGTAGACGGTCACCGGCGCCAACAGCTCGGGCTCGCTCCCCCGCCGCACCGCCCGGAGCACGGGCAGGCCGATGGTGGGCATCGCGATGAGGACCGCCACGATGGCGACGATGAGGCCGGCCGTCGACGAACCCAGCATCCGGAGGCCCGCGACGTAGGCGAGATGCCCCAACAGGAACGATGCCAACCCGGGCACGAAGCGGGTCTCGGCGCGGAGCAGGAAGACGTCGCCAAGCAGCGACAGCGCCAGCGCGATGACGAACCACGTGCGCGCCGTTCCGTCCACCGGGTCGAGGGCCACGGCGGCCACGATCAGAGCAACCATGGTGAGCGGCTTGGCGACGTCCTCCAACCGCTGGCTGCCGGTGCCAACCGCGTACCAGTCGATGGCGGCCAGCACGAGCGTGGCGGCGAAGGCGGCGGTGGCGAGGCCCGTCATGGGCGAGCATTGTTGCTGACCGAGCCCTCACTGTCCGACTTGTGTCCTTCCCCGCGGGCGGTGACGATGGCCGCGTGGCGGCGAACGACGACCCCGGAATCGAGATCCGGCGAGCGAACCACACGACGGCCACCGCCGTCGCCGTCGTGCTCGCCGCCATCGTCGCTGTCGTCCTCGTCCGTGACCCGAGTGGTTCGTTCGAGGGCGACCCGGTGACCACGACCATCCCGCGCTCGGAGCAGTCGACGACATCCGGACCAGGGTCCACGACGACGACCACCGACCGCGGTGCAGCGGCGACCGGGGTGCACCCGATCCGTGGCCTCGCGGTGCGGAACGACCAGCTCTACGTGCTGCAGTCGCGATCGCAGTCGCTGGTGTCGACCGAGACCGAGGGGGTCACGTTGCCCGACCGGCCCGAGGCCGTCGCCACCGAGGAGCTCGTGGCCGTCATCGACGTCGACGGCGGGCTCCGCGTGGGTGGCGACCGCGACCCCTTCCGCATGGTGGCGTGCTGCTTCACCCGCGTCGTCGCGTCGAACGAGCGCCGTCAGGTGTGGGCGGTCGACGACGACGTCGCCGTCCTCGTCGAACTCGACAGCGGCGCGACGTCGACCCGGCTACCGCTCGATGGCGACCGGATCATCGGGGCGGGCCCGGTCGGTCTGGTCACCGTCGATGACCAGGAACGCGCGATGTGGCGACGTCCCGGGGCCGAGCCCGGGCGCATGACCGTGCCCTCCGGCCTGGTCCCGGTGAGCGCGGGAGGCGACGTGGTGCTCTACCTGTGGTCCGGCACGACCCGGCTGGAGGCCCGCCGCATCGACGACGGAGCACTGGTCCGCGCCTACGAGGCACCGGCTCCGGGGCCGGTGGCGGCGGCGGTGGCCGCCGACGGACGCTCGATTGCGGTCTCCGGTGGACCGGTCACCACCGTCTTCGACGTCGACACCGGCGCCACCCTCGGCCGCTTCGACAGCGACGGGAGCCCGGTCGTGTCGGTCGGCGACTCCCGGTTCGCGGCCATCGTCGGACGGGTCGTCCGCGACTCGACCGGACGGAACTTCCCGCACTTCGCCCAACCCCTGGTACTGGCGACCCGCGCCGAGTGACCTCGGGTCAGCCGACCGCGGCGTCCCACGCCAGCCCGCCGGCCTCCATCGCCATCCGGTAGCGCACGGTCTTCGCCGGCCAGTTCCAACCCAGCGCGCCCTGCACCTGCCCATCGCGGCCGTAGAGCGCCACGAACTTGCCGTCGGCGATCGAACCGTCGGTGACGACCATCTCGCCGTCGGCCCGGCCGGCCATCTGGATGCGGACGTCGTACTGGTCGGACCAGAACCACGGCACGGGGTCGTAGGCCTCGGCTTGGTCGTCCGGTGTCAGCAGGCGACGGCCGGCGGCCCGGCCCATGTCGGCGGCATGGTCCCAGTGCTCGATGCGCACCGGCCCGTAGCGGGGGCTGTCCCAGCGGGCCACGTCGCCGCACGCCACGATGCGCGGGGCGACGGCGCAGGTGGCGTCGGCGACGACGCCGTTGTCGACCGGCAGGCCGGAGCCGTCGAGCCAGCCGACGTTGGGCACGACCCCGATGCCCACGACCACGACGTCGGCCTCGATCACGGCGCCGCTGGTGAGCCGGACCCGTTCGACGCTGCCGTCGCCCTCGATGCCTTCGACGCCCTCGCCGAGGCGGAGGTCGACGTCGTGCGCCCGGTGGAGGTCGGCGATGGTGGCGCCCATGGTCGGACCCAGCACACGGGCCAGCGGCTGGCTCAGCGGTTCGACGATGGTCACCTGGTGACCGCGCTCACGACACGTGGCCGCGACCTCGGCGCCGATGAAGCCCGCACCGACGACCACGATGCGCTCGGCGCCGGCGTCGAGGTCGGCGCGCAGACCGAGCGAGTCGTCGAGCGAGCGGACGGTGTGGATGCCCGAGAGGTCGGGCTGGTCGTTCAGGCGCCGGGGCGTGGCGCCGGTGGCGATGACGAGGCCGTCGTAGCGCAGCTCGTCACCGCCACGGAGCCGGACCACCTGGCGGTCGACGTCGAGCCCGACGGCGCGCTCGCCCAGCATCCAGTCGAGACCGAGGTCGTCGCCGGCCGCTGCGGCCCACGACGTCGTCGCCGGATCCTCGCCGGCGAGGACGCCCTTCGACAGCGGCGGGCGTTCGTAGGTGCGGATCGGCTCGTCGCCGACCATGCGGATGTGGCCGTCGAACCCGCCGGCTCGCAGCTCGGCGGCGGCACCGAAGCCGGCGATCGAGGTGCCGACGACGACGACCTCGTCGCCGGCGGACAGCGGCCCGCGCGTCGAGGTGCTGGTCACCCCTCGTCGATGGAGATGGCCTGCTTCGGGCAACGACGGACGGCTTCCTCGACCTTGGGCCGGAGCTCGTCGGACGGCTCCTCCTGGAGGATGTAGAGGAAGTCGTCGTCACGCACCTCGAACACCTCGGGGGCGATGCCCATGCAGATCGCGTTCGACTCGCACAGATCGAAGTCGACGACCACCTTGTAGCCCATGTCGTTGCTGCCTCTCGCTCGAAGGTCGGGTGGCCGCAGCGTACCGATCGACGCCGATCCATGGCGGCGCCCGCGGCCCGGTGGCGACTCGGCGGCCCTACCCTCGAGACGTGAGCCTGGTGCCCATCGACGATGACGAGCTGACCCGTCTCGCCCTCGCGAGTGATCCTGATGTGCCGCTCGGGCCCGGCGCGGTGCCCTGGACCGGCGACCACCATGCCGACGACGCCCCGCTGCTCCCCGACTGGTACATGCCCCGACCCGCCGGCGGCGGGTTGCTCACCGGCTGGCGTCGGGCCGTCGCGTGGACCATCGTCGGCGCCTCGCTGGCCGTGGTGGCGTCGGGTCTGTGCAACACCTACGGGTACCTGGTCATCGCCTGAGGGTTTCGCCGGCGGCGGGAGTTCTTGTCAGACCCTCTGGGGAGAATGGGGTGCATGACCGGTCCCGCCACCTACTCCCGAGACGCCGACGTGGCCACCTCGGCGCGTGAGGCGCTGGACCGCACCGCAGCGCAGATCGAGTCGATGGAAACAGCCCAACGATCGGTCGTCGCGTCGCTGGTCGAGCTGTGGCCCACCGCGGCGTGGCGAG
>JBFJNI010000102.1:0-13349 GCA_041618235.1 Acidimicrobiales bacterium | reverse complement strand
GGAATGGCGGCGTGCAGCTCCGAAGACGGCGGCTCGACCGCCTCCACCACGACCACGGCGGCCGCGGTCGCGGCCGAGCCGCTGGCCACCACCGATCTCGGGAGTCCGGTCGCAGGCACTGCCCGGGTGGTGCTGGGATCGTCGCTCGACGTGACCCTCGAGATCGCCGAGTGCCGGCTCGATCTCGACGCACAACCGGCTGGTCAGGTTCCCGCGGAGCTGGTGGGGATCGAGGCCACCGGCGCGACCGCCGACGGCACGCCGGTGCTCCTCGACGTGAAGCGGTTCCGCAGCGCAGGTGCGGCCACCACCATCACCGACACGGTGACCGTGCTCGAGGGCACCGAGGAGTCGCCGGTGCGGGTCGTCGTCGCGCAGCGCTTCGAGGTGGGTGGTCAGGTCACCGATGGCCGCGACCCCGACGCCGACGACCCACTGCTGCGCGTCACCCAGGCCGCGATCACCGCCACGGGCGTCTTCGCCCCGCCCGGAGCGTTCGCCGGCGACGCCGGCGCGGTCGAGGGCGCGGTCGCCATCGCCTGCGCCTGATCGACGCGATCGGTCGGCCGATTCGGGCAGACTCGCCGGCCATGGACCCGCTCGACGACTTCGAATCGGCCCCGTTCACCTACGAGGGCAAGACCCGCACCGTCTTCCGCAAGGGGACCGGCCCGGCGGTGATCGTCATCGCCGAGATCCCCGGCATCACGCCGCTGGTCGCCGACTTCGCCCGCCGGGTCGCCGATCTGGGATGCACCGCTGTGGTGCCCCACCTCTTCGGCGAGCCGGGCAAGGAGCCCACGCCCGGCTACATCGCGCAGAGCATCAGCTGGGCCTGCGTGAGCCGCGAGTTCATGACCTGGGCCACCGGCAAGACGTCGCCTGCGGTCCACTGGTGCCGCGGCCTCGCTCGCGCCGAGCACGAGCGGTGCGGCGGACCGGGCGTCGGCGTGGTGGGCATGTGTCTCACCGGCGGCTTCGCCCTCGGGATGATGGTCGACGACGCGGTCGTCGCCCCGGTGCTGTCGCAGCCCTCGCTGCCGTTCGCGGTGACGAAGGCGCAGAAGCGCGACCTCGGCATCTCCGACGTCGACCTCGCCATCGTCAAGCAGCGGGTGTCCGAGGACGACGTGTGCGTGCTCGGCCTGCGGTTCTCGGGCGACCGTGCGGTGCCCGACGAGCGCTTCGCCCGGCTGCGCGACGAGCTCGGCGACGGCTTCGTGGGCGTCACCATCGACTCGTCGAAGGGGAACTCGCACGGTCACCGCGGCGCAGCGCACTCCGTCCTCACCGAGGACCTGATCGACGAGCCGGGTCAGCCCAGCCGTGACGCGCTCGAGCAGGTGCTCGAGCACTTCCGCAGCCGGTTGCTCACCGGCGCGGCGGGAGGTGCGAGCTGATGGCGGCCGACGGTGCCCGCCGGGTGGCGCTGGTGGCCAACACCAGCTTCTACGTCGGGCCGGACATCGCCCGGCAGCTGGCCGCACGGGGTCATGACCTGGTGGTCGGCGATCCGGCCGACGGGCTGGTGGACGAGCTGACCGAGATGGGCAGCGCGGTCGAGGTGGTCACCGGTGTCGCCGACCTGGCCGACCCCTCGTCGTCGGTCCGGCTGGTGCAGGCGGCGCTCGACCGCTTCGGCCGACTCGACGCCGCCACCGCCTTCTCGGGGCGAGTCATCACCGGGAGCTTCCTCGACGCCTCGGTCGGCGACGTGCAGGCGCTGTCGCAGGGCTGCTTCGAGGCGCCGTTCAATTTCCTGCAGGCGGTGCTGGCGCCGATGGTCGAGCAGGGGAGCGGCCAGGTGCTGGTGCTGACCTCGTCGTCGGGTCAGCGGGTCACGCCGAATGCCCCGATCTACTCGGCCATGCGGGCCGGGGCCACGCACCTGCTGAAGAACGTGGCGGCCGAGGTCGCGCCCAAGGGCGTGTCGGTCAACGGGCTGGGCACCAACTTCATGGACTTCCCCGAGTTCCTGCGTGCCTCCGGTGCCTCCGACCCGAAGGTCCGCGAATTCCTCGAATCGCGGGTGCCGTTGCGTCGCCTCGGCACGGTCGAGGAGTGCGCAGCGCTGTGCGTGGCCTACCTCGACGGCTCGTGCACCTTCGTCACCGGGCAGTTCGTCGCCCACGACGGCGGCTGGTCCTGACCGGCGCTCACCACGTGCCGATGCCGCTCACGATCACGGCGGCCGACATCGGCACCCACATCGCCATGGCGGTGAGGAGCCGGCGGCCGGTGGGGGCGACGGATGCGCCGGCGGCGCACACCACGGGGACCACGACCACGTAGAGGACCGGGACCACGACCGCAGCGACCATCCCGACCACCAGGAGCACGAGTGCGAGGTGCTCGTTTCGGCGGCTGAGTCCGTGTCCGGTGATGGCGACCATGGAGCTTCCCCGGGAGTTCGTGTCGTCGTTCACCCGATCCTCACCCCGGAGGGCGCGCCGATGGACCGCCGGACGCGCAGGTCGCGCTTCTGGGTTCTCCGGTTCCGCCTCGTCTGCGCCCGGCGCCTCGTTGCGAGCGCCGGGTCGGGACGCTGAGCGCGCGGCGCGCTCCGTCCCGTCAGGAGGCGTCAGGCCAGCGGGCGAGCGACGGGGAGCTCGTCCTGCCAGCTCAGCAGGAACTCCTCGGCGCGCGTGGCCGCTGCCATCCACAGCCCGGTGCCCTCGCCCGCCAGCTCGGCGACCGAGCCGCGCACGCGCTCGACGGGGTCGATGCCGTCGGCGGCGTGGGCGCGCAGGAGCGGCGCGGCCGTCGAGAGGAAGTCGGGCACGTGCACGACACCTGCCTGCGACAGGACGGCATGGGCGCGTGCAGTGACGGGAACCGGCGTGAGTGGCACGACGATCTCCGCCTGGACGGTGGCGGCGCCCTCGTGGTCGAGGACCCCCGCCTTGCCGGCCACGAAGAGGACGTCGCACTCGGTGTCGAGCGCATCGCCGTCGGCGACGGCCGCGCCGGCGGCAGTGACTGCGGTGCGAGCGGCATCGGCGAGCGGCCCGTTGCCGGCGATGGCCACGGTGGCGCCGTCGAGCCCGCCTTCGCGGACCGCGCCGGCGGCCGCGACCGCGCCTTCGGCGGTGAGCCGGTCGGCGACACCGTCGGTCCACAACTCGGACGGGCGCTTGTCGTCGATGCGAAGCGGCGCGAGGTCGGCCTCGCTGAGGCCGAGTGAGGGGTCGGTGGCCCACTGGCCGCTGGCCACCAGCGCCTGGGCCTCACCCACGAAGCTCGCCACCGCGGGGTCGCGGTCGTCGCCCTCGGCGTTGATGCCCGCCGACGCTCCGCCCATGCGGAGCTCGAAGCTGGCGAACGCGTAGGTGGTGGACCGGGCCAGGAGCTGGGCGCCGTCGACCAGGACCTTGCGGGCCAAGCGGGTGACGCCCACCGACGGCACGTCGCCCAGATCGAAGACGATGAACGCGTCGGTCGAGGAGATCTTGTGGTACTTCACGGCGGCGAGTCTGACACGGCGACCATCCGTGCTCCTGCGGCGCGACGGCCCAGCGGGAAGGGCGGCGCTGTCGGGGGTGCCCGGTAGTGTCGATCCGATGGTCGAACGCCCCGCCGATCAGCTCTTCCCCGAGCCTGCGAACCAGTCCGGTCCGTTCGGCGACGCGCTGCTCGACGGGCTCAACCCCGCGCAGGAGGAAGCCGTCACCCACCTCGGCGGGCCGCTGCTCGTGCTGGCGGGCGCCGGCTCGGGCAAGACCCGTGTGCTCACCCGTCGCATCGGTTGGCTGATCAAGGAGCAGGGCGTCAGCCCGTTCGAGATCCTGGCCATCACGTTCACCAACAAGGCCGCCGACGAGATGAAGGATCGCGTCGCCGCGCTCGTCGGTCCGGTGGCCAAGAAGATGTGGGTGTCCACCTTCCACTCGGCATGTGTCCGCATCCTGCGGCGCGACGGCGAGGCGCTGGGCTACCCGTCGAACTTCACCATCTACGACCAGGCCGACGCCGTCCGTCTCACCGGCTACGTCCTGCGCGACCTCAACCTCGACACCAAGAAGATGCCGCCACGGTCGGTCCACGCCCAGATCTCCGCGGCCAAGAACGACTACGTGTTGGTCGACGACTACGCCGACAGAGCACGCGGCTTCACCGAGCAGAAGCTCGCCGACGTCTACCGCGAGTACCAGACCCGTCTGCTTCGGGCCGGGGCGATGGACTTCGACGACATCCTGTTGCAGACCGCCGAGCTGTTCCGCAAGCACCCCGACGTGCTCGACCACTACCGCCGCCGCTTCAGCCACGTCCTGGTCGACGAGTACCAGGACACCAACAAGGTCCAGAACGATCTGGTGCTCAACCTCTCGCGCGAGCACCGCAACGTCACGGTCGTGGGAGACGGCGACCAGTCGATCTACAGATTCCGCGGTGCCGACATCTCGAACATCCTCGACTTCGAGGAGGCGTTCCCCGACGTCACGGTCATCCCGCTGGTGCAGAACTACCGGTCGACCCAGACGGTGCTCGACGCTGCCAACGCGGTCATCGCCAACAACATGGGCCGCAAGCCCAAGGAGCTGTGGACCGAGCAGGGCCGAGGCGAGCCCATCGTCCGCTACCACGCCGAGGACGAACACGACGAGGCCCAGTGGGTGTCGAGCCAGATCGCTCGGTTCCACGACGGCGGCAGCCACCGATGGGGCGACCTGGCCGTCTTCTACCGGACCAACGCGCAGTCCCGGGTGATCGAGGAGTACCTCGCCCGCAAGGGCGTGCCGTACCGCGTCATCGGTGGCACCCGCTTCTACGACCGTCGCGAGATCAAGGACGCGCTCGCGTTCCTGAAGGCCACGGTCAACCCGTCCGACGAGGTCAGCGTCAAGCGGGTGCTCAACGTCCCCAAGCGCGGCGTCGGCGACACCAGCGTGGCCAAGATCGACCAGTGGATCGCCGGCCGAGGGCTCACGTTCCTCGAAGGTCTGCGCCGCGCCGACGAGGCCGGGGTGTCGGGTCGGGCCACCAACGGCATCGCCCGCTTCGTCGAGCTCCTCGACGGCGCGGCCGAGCGGGTCGACGATGGGCCGGGCCCGCTGCTCGAGCACCTGCTCGAGACCAGTGGCTACCTCGACGAGCTGCGCAACGAGCGCACCATCGAGTCCGAGGGCCGGCTGGAGAACCTCGCCGAGCTCATCGGCACCGCGATGGAGACCGACGACGTCGCCGAGTTCCTCGAGTCGGTCAGCCTCGTGGCCGACACCGACGAGCTCGACCCCGACGAGTCCGAGGTCACCCTGATGACGCTGCACTCGGCCAAGGGGCTCGAGTACCCCATCGTCTTCCTCATCGGCCTCGAGGACGGCATCTTCCCCCACCTGCGCACGCTCACCGAGCCCGACGAGCTCGAGGAGGAGCGCCGCCTCGCCTACGTGGGCATCACCCGGGCCATGGAGCAGCTCCACATCTCGCACGCCTGGAGCCGCACCCTCTTCGGCGGCACGCAGTACAACCCGCCCAGTCGGTTCCTCGACGAGATCCCCACCGAGCTGGTCGAGGAGGTCGGTGGCCGCAAGCGGGCCAGCCGTGGCGGCCGCACCTACTCCGGCAGCGGCTGGGGCGACACCGAGGGCCGCACGTTCGGTCGGGGCGACCGCTCGAGTGGTGGCGACCGCCGGTCACGCATGGACGAGGGACGCGAACGCATCGTCGAGAACGCGCTCGCCGCCAAGGACCGGCTCCCTGCCAGCACGGGCGCCGAGACCATCGGCCTCCGGGTCGGCGACGACGTGCACCACGCCACCTTCGGCGAGGGCGTGATCATCGACGTCGAGGGCAGCGGCGACAAGGCCGAGGCCACCATCCGCTTCGTCGACGTCGGCGAGAAGCGCCTGCTGCTGTCCTGGGCGCCGCTCCAGAAGCGCTGACGCCGACGTTCGGCCGAGCGGTGTTCGACCTCCGAGCCGGCGGCTTCGCTGTCGATCAGCATCCAACTCGCGGCCCCCGGAGTGCGAGGCAGGCCCACGCTCCCGGGATTCAGTACGCGCATCCCGTCGATGGTCCGGTCGGTGGGGACATGGGTGTGACCGCCGACCACCCAGTCGGTGTCGACCCCGTCGAGGAGCCCGAGTACCCCGGCCTGGTCGAGGACGCCGCGGGTCCACGCCGCGCCGGCCGCCATGAGCCCGAACCGGCGCACGAGATCGGTGTCACCGGACGCGGCATCGGGCGTCGCATGCGGATGCGGCTGGTCGTCGGTCAGCACGTATCGGTCGGTGTTGCCCCCGACGAAGGCGACGTCATCCAGCGAGTGGAGCAACTCGAGCACCTCGACGGGATACGGACCGAACAGCACCAGATCGCCGAGCGCCCACCATCGGTCGACGCCGAGCCGCGCGCCGTCGGCCAGCACCGCCTTCAGTGCAGCGTCGACGCCGTGGATGTCCGAGATGATCCCGAGCCGCACAGGGTCACCGTATCGATATCGATGGGGTGGCCCCGTGACCCCGGAGCGTGGAGGGAGCGCACCGCGATCCGCCGCGTAATCGCGACTTTTCATCCGCCGATCAGAGATGAGCACAGCTCGACTCCAGGCTCAGGGGCGCTCCGAGAGGCGAGCGAGCACTGACCACATCACCGCCGCTCCGACGACCTCGATGGCGCCTCCCACGGCGAAGGACCAGCGGACGTTGGATGCTGTCGCCAGCGCACCTGCAGCGAGGGCTCCGAAGACGATGATCCCGCGCGTGAAGATCCGGGATGTGGCATTCACACGGCCGAGCAGGTGGTTCGGCGTGAGTCTCTGTTGCATGCTTCGGGCGGCAGGTCGCTGCAGGCCAGCGGGGATGCCGTTCAGGAACCACAGTGCTGCGACGACCGGCACGGACGGTGCGATCGCCATGGCAGCGAGCGTGGCGCCTTGCAACACAACGCAGCCCGAGAGCGTCGAGCGCGTCCCGAGAATCGAGGAGACACGAGCTCCGAAGAGCGATCCGAGGAATGCACCACAAGCACCGATCGCGAGAACCACGCCGAAAGCGACGGCGGAGCCTTCGAGTTCGTAGGTAACGAGGACCACGAGCAGGCTGTAGCCGGCTGCGAACCCGAAGTAGTAGATGACTTGCGAGATCGTGAACGGTCCGAGCACGCGGTGGCGTCTGAGCCAACGGAACCCATCGGCTGCTTCGGTGCGGAGGCGAAGCACGGGGTGGCCCGAGTCTCGTGCTTCGTGCCGTTCTCGAGGCAGACGGCGGAATGGCAGGAGCGAGCCGAAATAGCTGCACGCGTCGATGAGGAACGGGAGCCAAGGCGCGAACGCGAACAGGACCGAGCCGATGGGCGCGCCTGCGAAGTCGTTCGTGACGATCTCGACGGTGGAGATGCGCCCGTTGGCCCGGTCGAGGTCGACGTCGTCGACGAGCTTCGGGACGAGCGCGACCGTCGAGGGGTCGACCAGGATCTCACCGACCGTGATTGCGAACGCGACGATGCACACGTGCCAGACCTGTGCGTGGTCGGACCAGACCAGGAGCCCGAGGCCAGCCATCAGCAGTCCGCGCCACAGCTGAGTGGTGAGGATGATGCGCCGGCGCTCCGAGCGGTCCACGACGGCGCCGCCGAATGGCCCGAAGCTCAACCATGCGAGGTACTGCGCCGCCGTCACCGAGGCGACCAGCAGCGGAGACGTCGTCAGCGCTGACGCGAGGAGCGGCAGTGCCGCGAGTCGGATGCCATCGCCGATGTTGGAGATCAGCGATCCGCGGTACAGCGCCCGGAATCCCGGCCCCAGCGAATCGGCTGTCCCCACTCGGGAGGAGTCTCGCCGACCCGCCTGCTGCGAGAAGACTCGATCGGTCGTCGGGGCGCCGACCGGTGTCGACACGTATCGCTCGACGAGCCGACGCGGAAAGTCGCGATTACGCGGCGATTCAGCAGGCCCCCGGGTGCCCGGATGTCGAGCCAGGTGTGACCGACGTCCCGTTCCTGTCGCCCCATCACCCCGAGGTGTCACAATCGGGGCGTGGACCAATCGAGGGGTGACGGGGGGCTGCCCGAACGGGCCGCGGGCCCGAGGGCGTCGGACGACGACCGGCTCGTCGTCGTCACCCGACTGCGCGAGGCCGCCGGCGACGGGCTGATCGACCTCGACGAGCTCGAGCAGCGCATCGCCGCCACCTACGAAGCTCGCACGCTGCCCGAGCTGGTGCCGATCACCGCGGATCTGCCGGCGCCGAAGCTCCCCGCGCCGCCGCCGAAGACCGAAGACTCGAAGCCGGTGCTCGAAGCGATCTTCGGCCAGGCGATGCAATCGCCCGGCTTCCAGCACCACCTCACCGTGTACCTGCTCACCATCGGCATGCTCATCGGCATCTGGGCGCTGTCGGGTGGCGGCCACTTCTGGCCCTTCTACCCGGCCGCCGGTTGGGGCATCGGTCTCGGATCGCACTGGATGGCGGCGAAGAACGGTCGCGAGCGCCCCGACCACCGGTACGACCGGGCGGTCGACAAGACCGAGCGCCGCGACGAGCAGCTCCGCCGGCGGAACGAACGCCACGAGAGCCGCCACCGCCCCTCGCCACCGCCCATGCCCGGCGTCCCGCCGGCGCCGGCTCCCGCCCCGTCGCCGTCGGCTTCCGAGGCCCCCGTCCGACGCTTCGTCGTCGCGATGTTCGTCGATGTCGTCAACTCGACCCGCCTCAACGAGGCGCTGGGCGACGAGCAGTGGTCGGCGCTGCGCCGGGCGCTGCGTCGCCAGATCGACGAGGCCGTCACCTCGCAGGGTGGCTGGGAGGCCAACACCTCCGGCGACGGCGTGCTCGCCCGCTTCGAACATCCCGCCGCCGCCGCGTCTGCCGCGGTCGAGATCCTCCAGTCCCTGGAACGCCAGCGCGCCGCCTCGGGCTTCGCCCCGTCGGTCCGCATCGGCATCCACAGCGGCGACGCCGTCGACGAGGACGGCGACATCATCGGCAACGTGGTGAACCTGGCGGCGCGGGTCACCGGTGCGGCCGATCCCGACGAGATCCTGATCACCGAGCACGTGGCCGATCACCTCGGCCCTGGCCAACACGCCGAAGGCCGTGGTCTGCACAGCCTGAAGGGCATCGAACGCCCTCGCCACCTCCTGGCGTTGCGCTGGACCTGACCGGTCACCCGAACCGGCATCGTCAAGCCCAGTTGGCCCTCGGGACCCCGGCTCGGGTACACCGGAGCGCATGCGGAGCACTTGGGAGCGGGTCTCGTTCCTCCTGCGCCGGGACCACACCCTCGGCAACCTCATGGAGCGCCTCGCGGCGATCCACGGTGGTCGCCACCTCGTCACCGAGGCGCACGGTGGGCTCGACCTGACCTACAAGCAGGCCGCGAAGCGGGTCGCCCGGTGGGCCGGCGGCATCGCCGCCCGCACCGAACCCGGCGACGTGGTCGTCATCGCCACCACCAACGGCTACGAGCAGCTGCTGCTGTGCCTGGCCGCGTCGCGCGCCGGGACGCTGCCGGCACCGGTCAACGATGCGATGCGACCCGAGGAGGTCGACCACGTCGTCGTCGACTCGGGCGCGGCGCTCGTCATCCGCTCGGCCCACGAGGTCGACGGCTCCGAGCCGCTCCGTCAGTCGATCGGTGCCAACGGCCACGACATCGCCGCGCTCTTCTACACCTCCGGGACCACCGGGAAGCCCAAGGGTGCCGAGCTCACCCACGACGCACTCCTCGGCTCGCTGCGCGGTGCCGCTGCCGTGCCGCCCGCCCTGACCAGGGCCGAATCGGTGGTCAGCCTCCCGGTCGCCCACATCATGGGCTTCGTCGCCCTGCTCGGGATGGCCGGCGCGGGCATCGGGGTCTACTTCCTCCAACGCTTCCATGCCGCCGAGGTGCTCGACGCGCTCGAGGAACGACGATCGACGATCTTCATCGGCGTGCCCGCCATGTACCGATTGCTGCTCGAGGCCGGCGCCGCCGACCGCGACCTGTCGAGCGTGCGGGTGTGGGGCTCGGGCGCCGACGTCATGCCGCCCGAGCTCGCCCGCGAGTTCAAGTCGTTCGGCTCCACGGTGGTGCTCCCCGGCATCGGAGGCATCGGTGAGGCGATGTTCGCCGAGGGCTACGGCATGGTCGAGACCGGTGGCGGCGTCGCCGCCAAGATCAGCCCGCCGTTCCTGCCCATCGGCCTCGGCGATTCCGTCGGCTTCCCCATCCCCGGGTACCGGATGCGCATCGTCGACGACGAGGGCGAGCCGGTCGCCGTCGGGGGCACCGGCGAGCTGCTGGTCAAGGGGCCGGGCGTGCTGAAGGGGTACTGGGGCGACGCGGACGCCACCGCTGCCGTCCTCGGGACCGACGGCTGGCTCCACACCGGCGATCTCGCCCGCAAGGGCCCGCTCAACTCGGTCGTCTTCGCCGGTCGGAAGAAGGACGTCATCAAGCGCGGGGGCTTCTCGGTGTACGCCGTCGAGGTCGAGTCGGTGCTCGAACAGCACCCCGACGTGGTCGAGGCCGCCGTGGTCCCGCTCCCCGACGAGCGGTTGGGTGAGGTCCCGGGCGCCGCCGTGCGGTTGGTCGACGGGGCGACGTTCGATGCCGACGCTCTCCGCGCCTACGCCCACGAGCACCTGTCGGGGTACAAGGTGCCCGTGCGGTACCTCGAGGTCACCGATCTCCCCCGAACCGGTACCAACAAGGTCCAGCGCCGCGAGGTCGTCGCCCTCTTCTGAGTCAGTCCTCGGAGGCGGACGGCCCGCCGTCGGTCTGGAGGTCGATCTCGAGGCGGCCGTCGGTGACACCCGCCCCGAACTGACGCAGGCCCTCTCCCGAGCGGGGGAAGGTGACGGCGTCGTCGCACTCGGACACGAACAGCTCGCGGTCGGCGTTCCACTGCACCAGGCACTCGGGATCCTCGGGCACGAACGCGCCCACGGCGATCCAGCCGATGTCGGGATCGTCGCCGGCGTTGTCGACCCAGATGGGGCGCGCGAAGTTGGCGACGTCGTTGAACCCGAGCGGGGCGCCGCGCTCCTCGATGTCGTCGAGGATGTCCCGAGCGCTGCCCGCCACGAACCGGTCGTCACCCAGTCGGACGTCGACGTCCCCCCGGCTGGCGAGGGTGGCGATGACGAAGGCGACGCCGAGGACGGTGCCGACGGCGACCAGGGCCGTGATGACCATGCGGCCCGTGTGGGCGCCGCGCTGGCGCCGAGCGACCGGACTCATCGCCAGGCTCTCGGGAATTGGTCGTCCACCATGCGCATCCTCCTAGTATCCGCCCCGACCCCGTCTCGACCCAAGGCACTGCGCCGCAAAGGGAAGCAAATGGATCTCCTCGAATACCAAGGCAAGCAGTTCTTCGCCCAGTACGGCATCCCCGTCAGCGATGGCGAAGCCTGCACCACCGTCGACGAAGCCGTCGCGGTCGCCGAGCGCATCGGCTACCCGGTGGTCGTCAAGGCCCAGGTGCACGTCGGTGGCCGCGGCAAGGCCGGTGGCGTCAAGCTGGCGGCGAACGTCGACGAGGTCCGCGAGCATGCCGGCAACATCCTCGGCCTCGACATCAAGGGCCACATCGTCCGGACCATCTGGATCGAGGTCGCCTCCGACATCGCCGAGGAGTACTACGCGAGCTTCACGCTGGACCGCTCGGCCAAGAAGCACCTCGGCATGCTCAGCGCCGAGGGCGGCGTCGAGATCGAGACCGTGGCCGAGGAGAACCCCGACGCCATCGCCAAGATCTGGATCGATCCGGTCGACGGTCTCAGCGAGGCCGACGCCCGTGCCTGGGTCGAGGCGGCGAAGCTGAACCCCGCCGCCACCGACGGCGCGGTCGACATCCTGCGCAAGCTCTACACCGCCTACACCGAGGGCGACGCCGACCTGTGCGAGATCAACCCGCTGATCCTCAAGCCCACCGGCGAGGTCCACGCGCTCGACGCCAAGGTCACCCTCGACGGCAACAGCACCTTCCGCCACCCCGACTACGAGGCCTACGACGCCACGCAGGTCCGCGACGAGCGTGAAGAGGACGCCCACGCCAAGGGGCTCCAGTACGTCGGCCTCGACGGCGACGTCGGCGTCATCGCCAACGGTGCGGGCCTGGCGATGAGCACCGTCGACATCGTCAACCAGGTCGGTGGCAAGCCGGCCAACTTCCTCGACATCGGCGGCGGCGCCAATGCCGACGTGATGGCCGGGGCGCTCGAGACCATCAACAACGACCCCAAGGTCAAGAGCATCTTCATCAACATCTTCGGCGGCATCACCAAGGGCGACGAGGTCGCCAACGGCATCGTGACCGCCCTGGGCCGGGTGAAGATCGATGCCCCCATCGTCATCCGCCTCGACGGCACCAACGCCGCCGAGGGCCGGGCCATCCTCAAGGAGCACGAGAGCGACATGCTGCAGAGCAAGTCCACGATGGTGGAGGCCGCCGAGACGGTTGTCGCCCTGGCCGCGCAGGGAGGTGCGTCGTAATGGCGATCTTCGTCGACGAGAACACCAAGGTCATCTACCAGGGCCTCACCGGCTCGCAGGGCAGCTTCTACGGCGGCCGCAACGCGGAGTACGGCACCAAGGTCGTGGCCGGCACCCACCCGAAGAAGGCCGGCACCGAGGTCAACGGCGTGCCGATCTACGGCAGCGTGGCCGAGGCCGTCAAGGAGACCGGCGCCACGGCGTCGTGCATCTTCATCCCGGCACCGGGAGTGAAGGACGCGGTGATCGAGGCCGCCGAGGGTGGCGTCGAGTTCATCGTGTGCATCACCGAGGGCGTGCCTGCGCACGACGAGGCCTGGTTCTTCAACAAGCTGAAGCGTGACTTCCCCGACGTGCAGCTGCTCGGTCCCAACTGCCCCGGCATCATCAGCCCGGGCAAGTGCAACATCGGCATCACCGCCGGCGAGATCGCCAAGGAGCCCACCGCTGGTGGCCCCAACGTCGGCATCGTCAGCCGCTCGGGCACGCTCACCTACCAGGCGCTGTACGAGCTCAAGCTCAAGGACATCGGCGTGTCGACCTGCGTGGGCATCGGTGGCGACCCCGTCCCCGGCACCACGTTCATCGACTGCCTCGAGCGGTTCGAGGCCGACCCCGAGACCCAGGCGATCATGATGATCGGCGAGATCGGTGGCAGCGCCGAGGAAGAGGCGGCCGAGTTCATCGAGGCCAACGTCTCCAAGCCCGTCGTGTCCTACGTCGCCGGCGTCACCGCCCCTCCCGGCAAGAAGATGGGCCACGCCGGCGCCATCGTGTCGGGTGGCAAGGGCACCGCCGCCGCCAAGCGCGAAGCCCTCGAAGCTGCGGGCGTGCGGGTGGGCGACAACCCCACCGAAGCCGGCGAGCTCATGGTCGACATCGTCAAGGGTCTCTGACCCGCCACGCCGGCCCTGCTCGGGCCGACGAGTCCT
>JBFJNI010000101.1:0-13605 GCA_041618235.1 Acidimicrobiales bacterium | reverse complement strand
TGCCTGCCGGCGCCGGTGCAGCGCCGGCTGCCGATCTGGATCGGTGGCGTGGGCGAGAAGCGCACGCTGCCGCTGGCGGCTGCCCACGCCGACGGTTGGAACGCGGCGTACGTGCCACCAGAGGAGTTCCGCCGGCTGGGCGACGTCCTCGACGCGTCCTGCGACCGCATCGACCGCGACCCTGGCGAGATCCGCCGGGTCGTGAACCTCACGTTCAACCTGGTCAGCGACGCGTCGCAGGTCGCGGCGATGGAGGCCCGCCTGGAAGCACAGTGGGGACCGGCCCTCCCCCGGGTGCTCGGCGGTGGCCTCAACGGCACACCGGAGCAGGCCGTCGAGCGGATCCTCGAGTACCGCGCCGCCGGCGCCACCGGCGTCAACATCGCACTGCGCGCACCGTGGGATCCGGAAGCGCTCGACGCGTACCTCGAGCAGGTGTTGCCGGCGGTGCGTTCCGCCTGAATCCCCGCGAGTCGGCCGGAATCGGGCGCAAGAACTGAGCCGAACGACTCAACTGACCTTGTTCCCCGGCCGATGAGAGCACTGGTCACCAGTGGTGACCAGACCCACCGCACGGATGTGGTGGGCCGAGGAGAGGAACCAGGGATGGTCGATCCACAGCGGCAGCCGCCGGTTTCGGTGGCGACGGTCAACGACATCATCAACGCGATCGAGGACCCCATGGCTTCGGCCGCCTCGATCGCCGACGTGGTCTCGTCCGACCCCGGTTTGACCGCTCGTACGCTCGGCCTCGCCAACTCCGCGTTCTACGGCCTCGTCCGCACCGTCTCCGACATCCGCCAGGCCGTCGCCCTCGTGGGCATGGAGATGGTCCGCACGCTCGCCATCAGCGGCGCCAGCGGCCTGCTCGACGCCGAAGGCGGTGTGCCGCACCTGCGCGACCACGCCCTGCGGGTGGCCGCCGGCGCCCGGCTCCTCGCACCCCGGGTGTCCGTGCGCAGCTCCGATGCCTTCACGGCGGGGCTGCTCCACGACCTCGGCGAGCTGCTGCTGTGGCAGCAGGATCCCGATGGCTACCCAGCGGTGCTCACCCAGGCGACCGACCACGCCGACCAGCTCGCCATCGAACACGACCTCTACCAGACCGATCATGCGGTCCTCGCCGCCGAGCACCTCTTCGTGTGGCGCCTGCCCGAGCCGATCGTCGACGCCGTCGGCGACCATCACGACCCCGGCCCGACGTCGGACAACCTCACCGTCGTCGTCGCCGCCGCCGACGAGCTGGCCGGCCCGGCCGGGACCAGCGGGCTCGCGCTCGAGCTCCTCGGCGTCGACGTCACGGCGGCCGACGCCCTCCGCGAAGCCGTCGACGTCGAACAAGGCGAGCTCCGAGGCCTGCTCGCCGTCTGATCTGCCCAGCCCCAGCCCCAGCCCCAGCCCCAGCCCCAGGCCAGCCCCAGCCCTTCAGTCAGTCAGCCGACCAGCCCCAGCCCATCCCTCCGACAGGAGCCCCCCATGCGCAAGCTCCCCGCCGCGGCGGTCGCCGCGGCATCCCTCGCTCTGGTCACGGTCGCCACGCCGGCCCACGCCAACGACACCGTTGCCACCTTCACGCTGACCTCGCCCGGCTCCCTCGCGGTGTCTGTTCCGGTCGGCACCACCGGGTCACCGAAGGACCTGGGCACCACCGCCGCCGGGAACCTGTCGTTCGCGCCGTCGCTCGGCGCGGTGACGGTGACCGACAGTCGGGCCGCCCTCGTCGCCAACTGGACGGCCACCGCCACCGGGAGCCATTTCGACCTCCAGACCGCGGGTGCCACCCCGACGACCGACGCCAACCAGCGGGTGGCCAACACTGCGATCACCTACTCGGCGACGCCGTCGGTCAGCGTCGGCACCGGCGCCGCCACGCCCACCGCGGGCACCCTCGCCGTCGGCGCGACCGTCGCCTACGTGGGCACCGGCAGCAACACCGTGACGTGGAACCCGACGCTCACGATGGTGCTGCGCAACACGCAGGTGGCCGGGGTCTACCGGGGCACCGTCACCCACAGCGTCTCGTAGACGCGACGTGCGCTCGCTCCCGCACCGTCCGGCGCTCGTGGCGGCCATGCTCCTCCTCGGCCTCGGCGCCGCTCCGGCGGCCGGCGCCGGCGAGGCGGGCGACCCGGGGTCGGTGGGCATCGGGCTGCTCGAGGCCCCGAGCAGCCGAGCCGACGACCCTCGGGCGCTCGTCTACGTCATCGACCATCTGCAGCCGGGCGACGTCATCGAACGGCGCATCGAGGTCAACAACACCACCGTTTCGCCGATCGACGTCGACCTGTACCCCGCCGCCGCCACGATCGGCGATGGTGGGTGGACGCCACTCGCCGGCCGGACGCCGAACGACCTCACCGGCTGGACCACGGTGTCGCCGGCCGGCGCCACCGTGGCAGCGGGTGGCATCGCGGTGGGCATCATCCGCATCGAGGTGCCCGGTGACGCGGTTGCCGGCGAGCACTACGGCGTGGTCTGGGCCGAGCTGCCCGTCCGCTCGGGTGAGTCGGTCGACGTCGTCCACCGCGTCGGCATCCGGATGTACGTGTCGGTCGGCGACGGTGCCGAACCGGCGAGCGACTTCGTCATCCGTGCCGTCCACGCCTCCTCCCACCCCGACGGGAGCCGCACGCTCGACGTCGACGTCGACAACGTCGGCGGCCGGGCCATCGACATCACCGGCGAGGTCACCTTGGCCGACGGCCCGGGCGGCACGACCGCAGGCCCGTTCCGCTCACCGACCGGCCCGACGATCGCCCCCGGTGGATCGGGCACCCTCTCGCTCGCGATCCCGGCCGATCTCCCCGACGGCACGTGGAACGCCCAGCTGACCCTGCGCTCTGGCGTGTTGGAGCGCAGGGTCAGCGCCGACGTGTCGTGGAGCGACCCGGACGCCTCCGGTGACGTGATCGATGACGGTGATCGGGCAAGGGCCGCCGGCGACGACCTCGCGGCCGCCGCGCCCGATGTCGCGTCAGGAGATCCCGGAACGGTGGCCGCCGGTCTCCTCGCCCTCGTGCTGATCCTCATCGTCGGTACCGCCATGACCCGGGTCCACCGGCGGCGCCGGGTCACCGTCTGACGGGGACCGTCGAGTCAGGTGTCGCTCACACCGCCAGCAGGTCGAGTGCTGCGCTGAGGATGTCCTCGACCTGTGGGAGCACGGCCTTCTCGAGCGTGGGCTCGTAGGCGACGTGGGTGTCGAGCGCCGCGACCCGACGCACCGGCGCATCGAGGTCCCAGAAGCACTGGTCGGCGATCCAGGCGGCGATCTCGGCGCCGAAGCCGACGGTCATGACGTCTTCATGCACGACCAGGACGCGACCGGTCCGGGCCACCGAGGCCGCGACCTTGTCCTGATCCCACGGGATGATGGTGCGCAGGTCGATGACCTCGACCTGGGTGCCGTCGCGCTCGGCGATCTGCTCGGCGGCCACCAGGGACTTCTGCACCGTGGCGCCCCAGGTCACCACCGTGAGCGCATCGCCGGGACGACGGATGTCGGCCGACCCGAACGGAAGCACGTAGTCGGGGCCGGGCAACGGGTCCTTGGTGTAGGGCTGACGCAGCAGGTGCTTGTGCTCGAGGAACAGCACCGGGTCGTCGCACCGGAACGCGGCGCGCAGCAGGCCGGCGGCGTCGCGTGCCCGCGACGGGAAGGCGATGAGGAGCCCGGGCACGTGGGCGAAGATCGACTCGCCCGACTGGCTGTGCCAGATGGACCCACCGGTGAGGTAGCCGCCGATGGGCACGCGGATCACGGTGGGACACGTCCACTGGCCGTTGGAGCGCCAGCGGATGGTGGCCGCCTCGCTCTTGATCTGCTGCATGGCCGGCCAGATGTAGTCGTAGAACTGGATCTCCGGCGCCGGGTGCAGCCCACGCACTGCCTGTCCGACCGCACGGCCGATGATGTTGGCCTCGGCGAGCGGCGTGTTGTAGCAGCGGGCCATGCCGAACTCGCGCTGGAGGCCGTGGGTGGTGCCGAACACGCCGCCCTTGCCCTCCACCTTGGCGAGGACCTGCTCGCGCGCGTCGGCGACGTCTTCGCCGAACACCCGGATCCGCGGGTTGGCCGCCATCTGCTCGTGGAGCACCGCGCCGATGGCACCACCCAGCGCCATCACCTCGCCGTCGCCGGGGTCGTCGGCCGGCTCGGGGATGTCGGGCATGGCGACCACGTGATCGGTGATGGTCGCGGGGTCGGGGCGCGGGCCGGCGAGGGCTTCCTTGGCGGCGTCGGCGACGGTCTGGCGGGCCTCCTCGCGGATGTCGCTGGCCTCCTTGGGCGAGAGCACCCCGCCGTGCACCAGCTCGTGCTCGAGGCGGCCGATGGGGTCGCGCTCGGCCTCGTCGGCGAGCTCGCGCTCGGAGCGGTACTTCGACTGCGTGTCGGCCGCCGAGTGGGAGTACGGCCGGGTGACGTCGGCGTGGATCAGCAGCGGGCCGACGCCGGCGCGGACGTGGGCGATGCCGTTGCTGGCCCGCCGGCGGACCTCGAAGTAGTCGGTGCCGTCGAGGCGGATGATCTCCAGCCCACGGAAGCCGCGGACCATCTCCGACACCGGCGCCGGAGACTGATCGGAGACCGGAACCGAGATGGCGAAGCCGTTGTCGGCCACCACGTAGACCACCGGTAGGTGGAGGGTGCACGCCGTGTTGAGCGACTCCCAGAACTCGCCCTCGGAGGTGGCGCCCTCGCCCAGGCTCACGTAGGTGACCTCGTCGCCGGTGGCAGCGAGATGCGACAGCTCGGGCGTGCGACCGATGTAGCGGCCGGCCTCTGCACAGCCCACCGCGGGGATGCACTGCGAGCCGGTGGGGCTCGACTGCGTGACGACGTGCTTCTCGCGGTGGCCCCAGTGCGCCGGCATCTGACGCCCCGCCGACGACGGATCGGCCGACGACCCGACCGCTTGATAGAGGATCTCGGTGGGCGTGATGCCCAAGCCGAGCATCAGCGCGAGGTCGCGGTAGTACGGGAAGAACCAGTCGGACCCGGGGCGCAGGTAACGCGCCATGGCGAGCAGCAGCGCCTCGTGGCCGGCGCCGGAGATCTGGAAGAAGACCTTCGACTGCTTCTGGAGGCTCATCTCGCGGTCGTCGATGGCCCGAGATGTACAGGCGAGGCGGAAGTCCTCGATGATCTCGTCGACCGGCAGGCCCCTGAACTCGTCCATCTCGTCGCATTGTGCCACTCCCACCGAGCAGATCGCGCCAGTTCGCGTACCGTGCGACGGGTGCCCTCCTCCCCCGTCGTCCGCGACGCCGCCGCCGCAGATCTCGAGCGATGCGCCGCGACGCTCGCCGCATCCCACCGCGACCACCCCTGGGATCGGTGGGCGATGACGGGGTCAACCGCTGTTCCCGATGGGGACGACCCGCACGACGTCGAGGCCCGCCTGCGCCGGCTCACCGATGCATGGTTCCGGCTCTCGGTGCTCCCCTCGGGACACGGCCGGGTCGCCGACGACGGGCTGGCGGTGGCGGTGTGGGTGCCGTCGGACGTCGCCCCCCTCTCCGCCGACGTGGCCGAAGGCCTCGACGCCGTCGCCGACGAGGTGCTCGGCGACCGAGCGGCGATGGTGGCGGCGGTCGAGGCCGAGGTGCGCGCCCACCGGCCGGCGGGTCCCAACGTGGTCCTCGCCACGATCGGCACCGCCCCCGACCACCAGGGCCGGGGGCTGGGGTCGGCACTGCTCGGGGACCAGCTCGCCCGCCTCGACGACCGCGGCGTCGAAGCGGCGCTCGAGACCAGCAGCGAGGCCAACGTCGCGTTCTACGAGCGCTTCGGTTTCCGGGTGATCGCCGACCTCCCCGACCTCCCCGACGGCTGTCCGCCGACCTGGGTCCTGGCGCGCCCGCCACGCTGACCGGCGGCCGGCGGCCGGCGGCCGAACCGCTCGTGCCCGGTCCGGACAGTTGTGGCGGGGTGGGCGGGGTGTGGTCGCCCTACGACCGTTTCTCGCCCAACCTGCGCTTCGGATCCCGGACCGGGCGGTTGTGGCGCCACGAGCGACCCGGACCGGGCGGTTGTGGCGCCGCCCAGCACCCGGACCGGACAGCTGGCGGTCACCGACCCGTCACCGTCGGTTGCCTGTTCGGTCACCGGCTCGTGGTTGCATGGCGGCCATGCCCACCGTCCTGTTCCTCTGCGTCCACAACGCCGGCCGCTCACAGATGGCGGCCGGCTGGATGGAGCACCTCGCCGGCGACCGGATCCAGGTGCGGTCGGCCGGCTCGACGCCGGCGGCCGAGGTGAACCCCGCCGCGGTCGAGGCGATGGCCGAAGCCGGCATCGACATCGCCGGCCGGACGCCACAGCGGTGGAACGGCGAGATGCTCGACTCCACCGACGTCGTGGTGACGATGGGCTGCGGCGACGAGTGCCCGTTCGTCCCCGGCACCCGCTACCTCGACTGGCCACTCGACGACCCCGCCGGCCAGGGCGTCGACGCGGTACGGCCCATCCGCGACGAGATCGAACGCCGAGTCCGTGACCTGATCGCCGAGCTCGACGAGGCCACACCGTGAGAGATCTCCGCAGCCGTCTCGTCGCCGAGGGCGTCGGCACGTTCTTCCTGCTGCTCGGCGTGGTCGGCTCGGGGATCATGGCCCAGCGGCTCTCCACCGACGTCGGCCTCCAGCTGTTCGAGAACGCCTTCGCCACCGCCGGCATCCTCGTGGCCCTGATCCTCGCCCTCGGGCCGGCGTCCGGCGCGCACTTCAACCCGGCGGTGACCCTGGCCGACCGCATCCTCGGCGGCATCTCCACCCGCGACGCCGCCTGGTACGTCGTCGTGCAGGTGATCGGCGGTTGCCTCGGCACCATCGCCGCCAACATCATCTTCGAGCTGCCCGCCGTCGAGTGGTCGACCACGTCGCGCTCGTCGGGAGCGCTGTGGTTCTCGGAGGTGATCGCCACCTTCGGCCTGGTGCTGCTGATCCTGGGCGTCGTGCGCTCGGGCCGGTCGGGAGCGGCACCGTTCGTGGTCGGCGGCTACATCGGCGGCGCCTACTTCTTCACCTCGTCGACCAGCTTCGCCAACCCCGCGGTGTCGGTTGCTCGGTCGCTCTCGGACACCTTCGCCGGCATCGAGCCGGCGTCCATCGCGCCGTTCGTGGTGGCGCAGATCATCGGCGCGGTGGCGGCGGTGGCCGTGGCGCGGGTGATCTACCCCGACATCGCCGACGTGGCCGACAACGTCGTCGTGCCACACGGCTCTCTCTGAGTACGGCAGTCAGAACCCCCGGACGTGTGTGGTCTGACCCTGTCGTGCCGATCAGCGCCGTGACCGGCCGAGCGACCGGCGCCGCCTACTGCCGCCGACCTCGCCCTCGCCCAACCGGACCCGGTCGGCGGCGCTGCGGCCGGCGGTCCAGCCGGCGGGGTCGCGGGCGACGACGCGCATGGTGCGCAGATGGGGGAACTCACGGCTGAAGTGCTCGTCGACCGCGACCTCGCGGCTGGCGAGGACGGGGAGCACGCCGCCACCCAGGTCGCGCTCGGCCTCGGCCACCGCGGCCTCGTCGGCCCGACGGAGGCGCTCTCCGATGCGCGCCGCGTAGGCCACCAGGAACGACTGACGGAACGAACGGGTGCGGGTGTCGGGTCGGGTGCCGGCGTGGAGCATGGCGGTGGTCGCCTGCACGAGCAACGAGGTGTAGAAGAGCTCGACCGTCTCCTGGTCTTCGGGGAAGCCGACCACGGTGGCGATGCCCTCGTGCTTGAGCCACACGGCGCGGCAGCGGTTGGCGCGGGCGACCTCGGTGAGCAGCTGGAAGCGGGCGCGGGCGTAGGGCGACTCGACCACCAGCGAACGACCCTCGGGCGACGACGTCGCCCCGACCATGGATGCCGCCAACACCGCTCGGTCGATGGCGTGGCGGTCCATGAGCTGCTGCGCCTTGGCGGTGAGGGCCTCGGCCTCGTCGGGGAACGTGGTGGATTCGGCCTTCGCCAGCAGCGAGCGGACCTTGTGGAGCACGCCCGGATCGGCGCCGGCAGCGGCGTGGCGATGGGAGCGCTCGGATTCGGTTCGGTCGTGCGGTGGCATCCGGCGATCATCCTCGCGCCCCCCGACAGGAAACCCGACAAGAATGCCGGCGTGGATGCGACATCCGGGCCGGGAGCCGGACATGGAGACGACGTGGGCCCCGTCCCCTTGTCCGATCTCTGCGCTCGCAGACCGCCGTCCAGCGGCTCCGCCGAGGACCGGTTCGCCGCGCTCTTCCGCCAGCACTGGAGCGCGGTCCACGCCTACGCCCGCCGGCGTTCGATCAACGACACCGATGCGCACGACATCGCGTCCGAGACGTTCACCGTGGCGTGGCGCCGCTTCGACGAGCTGCCTCCCGACCACGTGCTGCCGTGGCTCTACCGCACCGCCGCCAACGTGCTCGCCAACCGCGATCGCTCCACCCGCCGGCGTCTCCGCCTGGTGGCGAAGATGGACAGCCAGCCCCGGCCGCGGTTCGCAGCCGTCGACGACGTGATCACCGACGACGCCGCCCTCGCTGCGGCGTTCGCCACGCTCGACGACGACCAGCGCGAGCTGCTGCGGCTGGTGGCGTGGGAAGGGCTCACCAACGACGAGATCGGCGCGGTCCTCGACATCTCGTCGAACGCCGTGGCGTCGCGGGTCTCGCGGGCTCGGGCGAAGTTCGAGGATGCGCTGGCGACAGCCGACGAGCCGTCCGGACATGAACCGGTCGACCGCCCACGGAGGACGACATGACCGAACCAACCCCCGGTCCCCTCGACCGGCTCCGCGCCGCCAACCCTGTCCCCCACGCGGTCTCCCATCCTGATGACGCAACGCTCGAGGAGATCCTGATGACCACCGCCGCACCCGCCACCGAGACCGATCCCGGCTCACCGAACCCGTCGCCGGAGCCGAAGCGCCTCCCACTCATCCTCGGCATCGCCGCCGCGCTGTTGCTCGTCGTCGGTGTCGTCGGTGCCCTCGCATTCAGCGGCGACGACGATCCGGCCACCGGCGAGGTCGCCGGGTCCGACGGCGATGAGCCGGCCGCCGACCCCATCGATCCCAACGGCGGCGATGGCGACCCGGCCATCGACCCCGCAGCCGGCGGCCCAGCCGGTGGCTCGGAGGTCACCAGTTGCGTCGAGAGCTACTCGCCCGAGACGCTCGCCAACCGCGAGTACACGTTCGACGGCACCATCACCTCGGTCGACGGCCCGAACATGACGTTCGAGGTCAACGAGTGGTTCAGCGGTGGCACCGAGGCCACCGTGACGCTCGACCACCAGGGTCTGGCCGGTGGACTCCTCACGCCCGACATCGCCATCGAGCCCGGCACCCGCGTGCTCATCGGCGGCGACGGCGGCTTCGTGTGGAGCTGTGGCTTCACCCAGCTGTGGACCGAGGACACCGCCGCCGAGTGGCGAGCCGCCGTAACCGGCTGATTCTTCCGGTTCCCGCCCGAAACGGAGATCCCGCCGGTCGCCCGAGAACTTGCGAGCACGACCGGCGGGATCTCCCGCGTCAGAGCTAGAACGAAGGCATGCAACGCTGCACCGCCGCTGAAGCCGTCGACCTGTTCCGTCCCACCGACAGCCTCGGGCTCCCGTTGGGGCCGGCGCAGCCCGCCGCCCTGCTCGAGGCGATGGGCACCCGGAAGGACTGGGAGGAGCTCCGTGTCTTCGGTGCGCTCGTCACCGTCCTCACCGATCTGTTCACCCACAAGAACGTGCACTACCTCAGCGGCTTCTTCGGACCGCTCGAGCGCCTCCTGCGCGATGCCGGCGCCAACCTCGGATTCGCCCCCGCCGACTTCCGCCGCTTCGGACCGCTGCTCGCCGACATCGCCCCACGCGTGATGTCCACCACGTGTGCGCCGCCCGACGCCGACGGCTGGTGCTCGATGTCGCTGCACGCGGGGGCCAACGTCGCCGAGCTGCACCGCGCCGGCGCTGACCCCGATCGTCTCCTCATGGTCGAGGTCAGCCCCAACCACCCCGTCACCCACGGACTGGGCGAGCACGGCCACCGGATCCACCTCGACGAGATCGACGTGCTCATCGAGTCCGAGGCCATGCCCTACGAGCTCGAGGATGCACCCGCCACCAGGGTCGAGCAGGACATCGCCACGCACATCTCGTCGCTGATCCCCGACGGCGCCACGCTCCAGACCGGCATCGGTGCCGTTCCGAACGTCGTGGCCACCCTGCTGGCCGAGGGAGACGGCGGCGACTACGGCGTCCACTCCGAGATGTTCACCAACGGACTCATGCGCCTGCACAAGGCCGGCAAGGTGTCGAACCAGCGCAAGGGCCAGTTCTCCGGCAAGTCGATCACGACCTTCGCGGGGGGCACCCGCGAGCTGTACGACTGGCTCGACGACAACCGCGAGGTCGCGTTCCTCCCGGTCGACATCGTCAACTCGCCCGAGATCATCTCGCGCAACGACAAGATGATCACGATCAACGCCGCCCTCGCCGTCGACATCCACGGCCAGGTCGTGGCCGACACCCGCAGCGGTGAGCAGTTCTCGGGCATCGGCGGCCACGAGGACTTCGTCGCCGGCTCGGGCCTGTCGCTCGAGGACCGTTCGATCCTGTGCCTGCCGTCGACCTATCGGGCCGGCGAGGAGATCCACTCGCGCATCGTCCCGTGGTTCGAGGCCGGCACCGTGGTCACCACGCCCCGCCACCAGGTCGACGTCATCGTCACCGAGTTCGGCATCGCCGAGCTCCAGGGCAAGACGGTCCACCAGCGCGGCCAGGCGCTGGCCGCCATCGCCCACCCCGACTTCCGCGACGGGCTGCTCGAGGCTGCGGCCCGCGCGTCGGGCGGCCGCTCCCCCGTCGTCTGACGAGTTCTCAGGGGTTGATCCACTGGACGATGCGGCGGGCGATCTCGGCGCCTTGGTCTTCCTGGAGGAAGTGGAGCGCCGGCGAGATCGTGCTGTGTGGCTGGTCCTTCGCCCCGGGGATGCGCTCGATCATCTCCTCGGCGAGACGGTGCTCGACCACCGGGTCGTCGTCGGCCCAGATGGTGAGGAACGGTCGGTCCCACTGCGCGAGCACCGCCCATGCCGCCTCGTTGGCGTCCGGTGAGGTCGGGACGAGCAGCGGGAACTGGCGGGCGCCGGCCTTGGACTGCTCGTCGGGGAACGGCGCCGCGTACGCAGCCAACACGTCGGGCGCGAGGTCGGTGGCGGTGCCGGCCTGGATGACGCCGGCGATGTCGAGGTCGACGGCCGACTGGCTGTAGGCGACCCACTCGAGGAAGCCGCTGAAGTCGACGGTGGCTTCGGGGTTCGGCTCGAACGCGGGGAACTCGATGCCCCGCAGCACGGGGAGGGCGGTGTTCGCGGCCACCACGCGGGCGAAGCGGTCGGTCTCGGCGACCAGACGCAGGCCGATGAGCCCGCCCCAGTCCTGACCGAACAGGGTGACGTCGCGCAGGTCGAGCGCACCGAGGAACTCGGTCATCCAGGCGACGTGGCCGTCGTAGGTGTAGGCGCTGCGCTCGATCGGCTTGTCGGAGCGGCCGAAGCCGATGAGGTCGGGAGCGATGCAGCGGAAGCCGGCGTCGGCCAGCACGGGGATCATGTGGCGATAGAGGTAGCTCCACGACGGCTCGCCGTGCATCAGCAGCATCACGGGACCGTCGGCCGGGCCCTCGTCGACGTGGTGGACGCGCAGCCCGTCGACCTCGACGTAGTTGGGGTCGTACGCGTACCCGGGCAGCAGTGCGAAGCGGTTGTCGGGCGTGCGGACGAACTCGATGCCAGCGGCGGTGGTGAGGATGTCGTTCACGATGGCGGAGACTAGATCCGCCCGGCTCGACCGCGACGGGTGGCCGTCAGCCCTCGAGGACCACGACCGGGATCACCCGGTCGGTCTTGGTCTGGTAGTTCGTGTAGTTGTCGACCTTGGTGCCGATCTCGGCGAAGAGGCGATCGCGCTCCTCGCCCTCGGTGATACGGGCTCGCATGGTCTTGGTCTCGCCGTCGATCTTCACGGTGACCACCGGGTTGGCCTTGAGGTTGTGGAACCAGGCCGGGCTGCGGTCGTCGCCGCCGTAGCTGGCCACGATGACCGGACCGGTGTCCGCACTGATGGGCGAGGTGAGCATGACGGTGCGTTCCTTGCCCGACTTCGCTCCGGTGGTCGTGAGCTCGAGCACCTTCATGCCGGCGACCTCGCCGCCGATCTTGCCGCCCGACGTGTTGTAGAGGGTGCGGTGGATG
Source organism: Acidimicrobiales bacterium (assembly GCA_041618235.1). Lineage (GTDB taxonomy): Bacteria > Actinomycetota > Acidimicrobiia > Acidimicrobiales > Salinilacustritrichaceae > Salinilacustrithrix. Next base: position 1,383 of record JBFJNI010000101.1, on the reverse strand, counting down.
ACGTTGACGCCCTTGGCGATGGCGTCCTTGAGTGCTGACATGGTGGTGCTCCTGCTGGGGGTCGGTCGCCTCCAGCATCCCACGGGAGCAGGACCGCGCCGCAGCGACACCGAACCTCTCTGCATGCAGACCGGCTCCGCCACCGACGGCCGCTACTCCGTCGCGTTCCCTCGACGCCACTGGTACCCGGCCGCGCCGTCCGGTGACCTCCGACGCGAGCCGCTCGCGATCGAGCTCATGGAGACGCCCCTCGTCCTCTTCCGCGACCGCGCCGGCACCGCCCACGCGCTGATCGATCGCTGCCCGCACCGCAACGTGCCGCTCAGCGAGGGCACGGTCCGCAAGGGCGAGCTGCAGTGCGGCTACCACGGCTGGCGATTCGACGGCACCGGAACGTGCACCGCCGTTCCCGGGCTCGAAGCCGATCCCGCCTCGCCCAACCGGCGCGTGGGCACCCACGCCGTCGCCGAGTCCGACGGCTTCGTGTGGGTCTGGGGCGAGCCCGACGTCGAGCCGTCGTCGAAACCGCTCGCACTCCCCCGGTTCACGCGGGACCGCCACGCCCGCCGCATCGGCCGGACGATGTTCGTCCGCGACATCGACTCGACGATGCACGCCGCGATCGAGAACGCCCTCGACGTCCCCCACACGGCCTTCCTGCACGGGGGCATCTTCCGGGGCAAGGCCGAACCGCGGGAGATCACGGCCGTGCGCCGCGAGCTGCCCGACGGCGTCGAGGTGCAGTACCTGGGCGAGCCCATCGGGTTCGGTCCGCTCACGCTCTCGGCCTCGCAGACGTCCAAGACGTTCGACCACTGGGACCGCTTCCGGCTGCCCGGCGTCGCCCAGGTCGAGTACGCGGTCGACGGATGGCTCCGCATCGTGAACACGATCCTGCACCTGCCGCTCTCGCCATTCCGCACGCGCGCCTGGTTCGTGCTCGACTTCGCCACTCCGTTGCCGGCGAGCATCGTGCGGCCCATCATCCAAGCCCGCGGCAAGGCGGTCCTCCAGCAGGACGTCGAGATGCTCGAGGCCCAGACCGAACGGGTCCGACGCTTCGGTGGCGAGCGCTACACCTCGACCGACCTCGACCTGCTCGGCAACGCCATCTGGCGCCGGATGCGCCAGGCCGAACGCGCCGAATCCCCCGGCACCGACGCCGACGCGGCACCAGCGGACGACGACCCCGTCGAGACCACGGTCACCATCCGCATCTGACACCCGGGGCGGCCGGTCTATGCCCGCGTGGAGGCATTCAGCGGACCGCTACGTCGTAGGCCGGGAGCACGTCGTGCCGGCTTGGGCGACGCCGCGAGCGTCAGGACCAGGTCGGGGAGCCGATCGACGTCGAGCTTGCCCACGCAGGCGGCGATGCCCGCG
>JBFJNI010000100.1:0-13702 GCA_041618235.1 Acidimicrobiales bacterium | reverse complement strand
CGACGACGGGGAGGAGCTGCACCTCGGCCCGCTGCTGTGCGGCCTCGCCGCCGACGTCGACACCGAGGACCGGCACCTGGAGCGACTCGGCCCGGAGCGCGTCGAGCAGCGCGGGTCGAGCGGCCGGGTCTCGCAGCGTGGCGGCGATGGCGTGCTCGACGCGGCAGCCCGGGTCGGGTTGCGCCTCGAGCGACGGCGCCTCGTCGGTATCGACCGGGAGGGCGGCCAGCGCGGCCAGCACGGTGAGCAACGGCTCGGCCGATGGATGCAGGCACGATCGGGCGCCGACGTGGACGAATGCCGTCCCTGCCACCAGCCGGACGAAGGGCCGCGGGATCCTGCCGTGGCGCGCGTCGACGAGGAGGTCGAACGCGACGCGGGCGATCTCCGCCGTGGTGGGCGTGACATCGTCGGCGGTCGCGATGCTGGTCTCCAGCAGCCAGCGGACACCGTCGAGGGCATCGACCAGCGCCGAGTCGACCCGAGCCGTCGGGGCCGGGTTTCGCGCGTGCCCGAAGAGCACCGCGTCGAGATCGGCGGCCAGCGCTTCGACCTCGGGAGCGGGGCGCCCGGTGGCGCTCACGAGGCCTCCTGGAGATGCGACGCCGCGCCGATGTCACCGAGGAGCCCCTGAACGCCGGCGACCCGGTCGAGCACGTCCACCCCGGCGAGGCCGGCCATCCCGGTGAGCACCTCTGGCGAGAGCGCCGGCGCACCGTTCAACAGGCCGTCGACGAGGCCCAGCTGCGAGGTGAGTCCGCCACTCAGGTGGGCGTCGATGGCGCCGGCGACCGTGGGGTGGTCGAGGACGTTGCCGGCGGCTTCGCCGAAGCGGTTGGTGGGCAGCAGGTCGTCGAGCATGCGGCGCGGGATCGACGTGAACCCGCGGATCTCCTCGTTCAACAACCCGGGCACCTGCCGGCCGAGCTGCGCAGCGGGTCCGAGCTGATCGAACCGTGTGGCCAGCCGGCCGATGGCGGTGTCGGTCCTGGTCAGGGAGGCCAGTCCTCCCGCCCGCTCCATCCGGGAGGTGTCCGCTCCCACGGACGACACCCGCTGGAGGATGGTGCGACTGCTCGACATGGCGTGGATCGCCTCGTCGGCGGTGGACGACGCGACGTTGGCCACGCGACTCACGAGTCCGACGCGGCTCACGGTCCGGTCGGCGATCTGCGCACCCCGGAGCGCCCGTACCGAGCTGGCCGCCGTGGTGCCGATGCGGCCCATCCCGCCGGTGGCAACGGTCAGCAGGATGTCGGGGATGCGCCGACCCACCCAGCGAGCAGGGTCCTCGAAGAGCATGTCGAGGTCGAGCATCGCCGTGCCGAGCTCGCCGAAGAACTCGCCCGGGTTGTTCCACGCGTGCTCGAGAACGGCGACGATCTGCTCCCGGTCGTTCCAGGCGTCGCGCAGCCGGAACGGCGCCATGAGGGGGTTGAGCAGCTCGGCGACCTCGACGAGACCGACCACGAGGTCGCGGGTGCCCTCGGCCAGCCCGATGGTGCCGCTCCACAGCGTGCCGGCGACGCCCTCGACGAAGCTCAGAGCAGCGCCGCCCACCCGCTCGAGAGCTGACGGCGGCGGCGCGGCGAAGCGGGGCTGGTCGTCGAGTCGGTCGAAGGTGTCGCGAACGACCTCGACCGCCCAGTCGTGATCTCGCCAGGCGGCGTCGGCCCGGTGTCGGACGGCTGCGATCTGTGCCGCGAGCTCGGCCGCACGGGTGTCGTGGTACGCCGCGACGTCGGGCGACGCTGCGGCGGCGGCCTCGGCCTGCTCGAGCGCGGCGACGAGCGCTCGATGTCGTGAGCGGCACCAGCGGAGTTCGCTCTGGAGGTGGTCGAAGCGGTCGGCGAACCACGCGAGTTGGTCGGCGGCCTCGTGCATCCGAGCGGTGGCGTGGTCGATGGCCGGCGACAGTGGGTCGCGGGACACCACCTGACGGAAGGCGTCGAAGGCCTCGCCCCGCCAGTGATCGCCGCGGGTGATCTCCTCGACGTGGACCGCCGCGATCCTGGCCGTGGCCAGCTCGGTCACGGTCGAGCGGATCTCGTCGGCGCTGCGCCGCAGCGCCCACGAATCGCCGGGCAACAGGGCGATGTCGGTGCCGTGGAACCGACCCATGTCAGGATCCCTCGGCGCACAGCGCCCCGACGATGCCCGCCTCGAGCTCCTCGTAGCAGGCCGCGGCCTCCTCGAGGACGCTGCAATAGGCCCGGAGCATCTGCCCGATGAGCTGATGCTCCGAGCGCCACTGGCGGACGAAGGTGGCCACCTTGTCGTGCGCCCGTCCGTCGAGCCCCCGGGCCGCGAGGCCGTCGGCGGCGGCCAGGGCGCCGCGCGCCCGCTCGAGCGCGGCGTCGGCGGAGGCCACCTCGCGGACCGCGGACCGCAGCTCGGCCGGCTCGACGAAGAGTTGGTCGGACACCGTGGCTCCCGATCAGCCGGCGAGCGAGGCCGCGATGGTGGCCTCCTGCTCCTGGTACTGATTGCCGATGTTGCGGAGCAGGTCGGACATCCCGACGAGCGCGGTCTCGACGCCCTTCCAGCTCTGGGTGGCGCCCGAGTACAGGGTGTGGAACGACCCGGCGGCCTGACCTCGCCACCCGAACTCGACGAGGGTCTGCACCGACGACAGCAGCGAGTCGAGCTGACCGGCGATTGCGCCCCCTTCGGCCTGGAGCCGTGCCGCCATGGACGACAGCTCCTCGAAGGTGACCAAGACGTTGTTCGATGACATTTCATGCCTCCTCGTTGTGGATGGAGGCAACGTAGACCGGCGTCGAAAGCCGAGTCAACCCTTGTCATGTCATTTCATGCTTTTTCTTCCTTCAGCCCACCGGCGGTTGCCCGATCTGCACCACCGTGGGCCGACGGTCGACCACCAGGACGGCGCGGCCCGGCGGGAACCGGATCCCCGGGCGGAAGCGCATCCGGGCGCCGGCCAACTGGTCGACCTCCGCGGCGTCGTCCGGACGGAGCACGACCATGCGGCGACCTCGGCGGACGGCGGCGACCCACCCGCTGAACGCCCGGGCGAGCGCGCCGGACCCGACGGCGGCCGCCACCCGGATCGCCGGCCGACCGGCCACCTGCTCGAGCAGTGTCCCGAGCTGCCCCTCGTCGAGATCCTCACCGTCGTCGACCACCAGGACGGCTTCGGGCGTCCGGGCGTCGGGGCTCGTGGTGGCCAGGAGCTCCTCGAGGAGAGCGGTCTGCTCCTCGGGCGTGAACGCACCGGCGACGCCGGCCTCGAGCGCGCCGGGCTCGGCCAGGGGGCTGTGCCCCGGCGCGACCACGCAGACGCGCACCGGTCGCACGGTGGGGTGCCGCAGGGCATCGATCACTGCAGCGAGCGTCGTCGAGCGACCCGACGCCGGCGGGCCCGTGACCAGCAGATGACCACCGCCGAGGTCGAGCCCGGCCGGTTCTCCCCCGTCGGCGACCCCGATGGTGACGCGGAGCCCGCCATCGGGCAACGCGGGACGAGCGATCTCGTCGGGCAGCGGGGTGTCCTTGGGCGCAGGGGGCACCTCGTCGGGCACCAGGCCCGCGAAGGCCGTGGCCTGCGCAGTCGCAGCCGGCGCACCGCCGACGACGGCGACCTGCACCTCGTGGTCGCCCGCGAGGAAGCCCCGGCCGGCGGGGAGGTCCGCACCCCGCGCCAGGGCGAGCGGCACGCCGAGGCTGGTCATCGCCTCCGGCTCCGGCATCCGGAGCACGAGGCGCGCGCCGATGGCCCCGAGGACAGCGCTGGGGAGATCAGCTCGCCGATCGGCCGAGATCACCAGGTGGATGCCCACGGCCCGACCGTCGAGGGCGACGCGCTGGAGGCGATGGAACCAGTCGTAGGAGGCCGGTTGGTCGAGCTCGGTCCGCAACGACGCGAAGCCGTCGACGAGCACCACGATGCGGGGCACGACCGGCGCGCCGCGCTGGGTACGCAATACGCCCAGCGTGTCGACCATGGCCTCGCCGAGCAGCGTGCGACGGCGGGCGATCTCGCTGACGAGGAGGTCGATGACCCGAGCCGTGGCCTCGAGGTCCTCGGCCGTCGCGACCACGCGGGTGTGGGGCAGATGGAGCAGGGGCAGCAGTCCCCGGCCGGCGAAGTCGAGGCCGATGAGCTGGACCTCGTCGGAGCGGGCACCGCGCACCAACGACGCCGCCACGGTGCGCAGTGCGGTCGTGCGGCCCGATCCCCCGGCCCCGAACACCGCCAGGCCACCGTCGACCTCCAGGTCGACGACCGCCGGCACGCGCCGCTGCCGGGCCGGATCGTCACGGACCCCGACGACGGCGAGCCGCCCCCGGTCGAGCGGATCGATCGTGACCTCCACGTCGGCGAGATCGACGGCACCGGCGAGCGGCGGCAGCCACGGTCGGCGCGGGTGCGTCTCGGGCGAGGCACCGAACGCCCCGACGACGGCATCGAGCACTGCGTCGAGCTGGGTGCCGCCACCGTCGTCGTCGACGACCTCGTCCGTGCTCGTCTCGAAGCCGAAGGGACGGACCACGACCGACCGGGCCGCGACGGCCCGCCGCGGCGCACCGGACCACGCCGACTGGAACGGCACCAGGTCGCTCGGGCCCACGCGGGCATATCCCCGACCGCGGAGCGGCACCGGGATCTCGGCCGCTTGACCAGAGCCGATGACGTTCTGCGAATCAGCCGTGTCGACGACCCGCAGTGCGATGCGCAGGTTCGTGTTGGCCAGGATGTTCTCGTTCACCGCTCCCGCCGGCCGTTGCGTCGCGAGCACGAGGTGGATGCCGAGGCTGCGGCCCCGCTGCGCGATGTCCACGATGCCGGCCACGAAGTCGGGGATCTCCTTGACCAGGGTGGCGAACTCGTCGATCACGATCACGAGTCGGGGTGGGCAGCGATCGGGTCCGACTCGGGCCAGGTCGCCGAGATCCTTCACCGAGGGGTCGTCGAGCTCGGCGAGGAGGGCCATCCGTCGATCGAGCTCGGCGCCGAGCGAGGTCAGCGCTCGCCGGCTCGTACTCGGGTCGAGGTTCGTCACGACCCCCACCTGATGGGGCAGCCCGGCGAAGGCCGCCGCCGCCGCGCCACCCTTGTAGTCGATGAAGAGGAACGTGAGGCGCGAGGGCGGATGGCAGGCCGCCATCGACGCCACCATCGACTGGAGCAGCTCGCTCTTGCCGGCGCCGGACGTCCCGGCGATGAGGGCGTGCGGGCCATGGTCGACGAGATCGAGCGACAAGGGGCCGTCGGGCCCGACGCCGATCGGCGCTGCCAGCGTCGAGCCGTCGTGCACCTCCCAACGGGCCCGGACCGACGAGGCATCGATGGTTCCGCCGAGCTCGGGTGCGAGCACGTCGGCCAGACCCACACGCCGCGGGATGGCGCCGACCCGGGCGACCGACGAGACGTCACGGAGCGGCGCGAGATCACGGGCGAGCTCGTCGACGGATGCCGAGTCGGCCAGCTCGGCGGTGAAGGTCCGCGTCGCCACCGAAGGATCGGTGCTGGTGAGCCTCGAGCCGTCGGCCTCGGCGGTGACCGTCGCGATGACGCGACACTGGCGGGGCAGCAGGTCGTGGTGGCGCCCGATCCAGAGCACCCGGATGCCTGCGTCGGGCGCGAGGTCGAGCAGCCGCCCGAGCGCGGCCCGGTCGATGGGCGACTCCTCATGGACGACCACCACGATGCGGGGGAACCGCGCCGCTTCCTGGCCGGCCCCTCCGGCTGCGCCACGGTCGGCCGCGACGTCCAGCAGCGTGCCGAGCACCTCGGCCACCGTCTCCGGCCAGATCGCGAGGTGCGCGCCCGGAAGCGGAGAGGCCGCCGACCGCACGTGCGGCAGCCACCGGAGCCACTCGAGTTCCCACAGCACCGACGGCGCCAGCAGTGCGGCGATGACGACGTCCTCCGGGCCGTGCTGAGCGACGATCTGTCCGAGGACGGATCGAGCGAGGCCGGCGGCGGGACTGGTGGGCGCAGCGGTGGCGCCGGCACCCGGGTCGTCGTGGATGCCGACGACCACCGCCGAGTCGAGGTCGAGCGACACCGGGACGTCGTGCACCTCGTCCGTGACGGCCTCGAGACGGGCCCACACCTCGGCCCGCACCACCTCGTCCCCACCGGGAGCGATGGTGGCCGTCACCCTCGTGTGGTCACTTCCAGTGCCGAGACGGACCGTCAGCAGGTCGGGGGCGTCCCGGCCCCTCGCCCACAGCGTCGGTCGTCGCGTGCGGGCATCGAGGCGGAGCTCGCCGAGCGACGGCAGCGCTCGCCTGCGGTCGCCAGCCTCGTCCTCGACGGCACGCGCGGCCGCGACGACGGCGTCGGAGACCAGCGCGTGGTACCTCGCCTTCGCCGCGCGGGCGGTGGACCGACCGCGGCGGCGCTCGATCATCGTCGCGACCAGGAGCGCCACCGGCGCCAATGCCGCGATCACCAGGAACTGGGGGCGGCCGAGGACGACCGCGAATCCGACGCCGCTGGCGAGCGGGACGACGAATGAGGTGATGGCGATGCGGTTCGAGCTGCTCGGTGTCGGGGGCGGGGGCAGCGGGTCGAGCGTGCGGGGCATCACCGGGACGGGTCGGTACGGCGTCCGGTTGAACGCCACGCCACCGGAGGCGTCGACGACGTCACGGACGTGAGCGGGAGCGGACCCGGCGACCCGGTCGCCGACGTCGGGCGCCACCGGTGCAGACGACAGCCACAGGCGTGAGCCGGATCGGATCCCGGCGGATCGTACGGTCTGCTCGGGATCGAGCGGCACTCCCTCGTCGGTCCAGAGCGCCGCGCCCTCCTCCGCCTCGACGTCTCGATCGTCGGCGTGCGACCGGAGCGCGTCGCTGAGCGCGCCGATGGTCAGGTCGGGATCAGCGGTCACCCGACAGTCGATGCGTGCGGCCTGACCGACCCCGCCGACCCGGACCTCGAGCAGGAGTTCCACGCGGACCGTCTAGCGCATCGGAGGATCATTCGGGGACACCCGGCACCGGAAGGTCCCGTGCGCGGTCACTGCACGAGACGCAGACCCGCCGGCGAGATCGCGCCGGCACGGAAGGGGAGCTCCACCACGAACTCGGTGAGATGGGCCGGGAAGCGGTGCTCGGACACCAACACCGGCTCGCCCGCGGTGTCGTGGCTGACCCGATCGACGACCAGCAGCGGCGAGCCGACCGGGATGCCCAGGACCCGGGCGTCGTCGTCGTCGGCCACCGCCGCACCGATGGACTGCGTGGCCCGGTCGAAGTCGACGGGGAGCAGCTCGTAGAACGTCGACGACTCGACGTCGTCACGGCTCAGCGCCGACCCGAGACCGGCCGGGCACCACACCGTGACGAGCGCGAAGGGCTGCCCGTCGGCGAGGTTGACGCGCCGCACCTCGAGCACGGGGGTGCCGGCGAGGGCCGGCAGATCGCCCGGGGCGTCGACGAATCCGAACGACAGGACCCGCCGCTCGGCGGCCCGCCCCTGCGCGGTCAGCTGGTCCTCGATGGTGGCCAGGGCCCCGAGCGACTGGCGCACGCGGTCGCCGGCCACGAACCACCCGAAGCCCTGGCGCGAATCGACCTGCCCCTCGTCCCGCAGCACCTCGAGCGCCTTGCGGACGGTGACGCGGCTGACCCCGTAGGATCCGGCGAGCTCGGCCTCCGACGGCAGGACGGCACCGGCGACCAGTGCGCCGGCCGTGATCTGGCGGCGGATGTCGTCCGCGATCGTGCGGTATCGGATCTCACGCTGTTGGCTCACTTGTCTCATAGTTGTATAGAGTCACGTCGAGCACAAGTTCTTCTGCCATCGCCACTCCAGGAAACATCTCCACCTCAGGAAAAGGGTTCAGACATGCCGGTGACCTCCTCCACCCCCATCGAGCTCGTCCAGGCGGTGTACGACCGCCTGCCCGAATCGGCCGCCATCGGTCGCTCGCGCCTCGGTCGCCCGCTGACCCTGACCGAGAAGATCCTCGTCAACCACCTCCGCGACCGCGAGGGCCAGGAGCTCGAGCGGGCCCGCAGCTACGCCGACTTCGATCCCGACCGCGTCGCGATGCAGGACGCCACCGCCCAGATGGCGCTGTTGCAGTTCATGACCGCCGGGCTCGACGAGGCCGCGGTGCCCTCCACGGTGCACTGCGACCACCTGATCCAGGCCAAGGTCGGGGCCCTCAAGGACATGGCCGTCGCCGTCGACACCAACGCCGAGGTCTACGACTTCCTCGAGACGGTCAGCCGGCGCTACGGCATCGGGTTCTGGAAGCCCGGCTCGGGCATCATCCACCAGGTCGTGCTCGAGAACTACGCCTTCCCCGGCGGCATGATGATCGGCACCGACAGCCACACGCCCAACGCCGGCGGCCTCGGCATGGTCGCCATCGGCGTGGGCGGCGCCGACGCCGTCGACGTGATGACCGGCTTCCCGTTCAACGTCCGTTGGCCCAAGCTCATCGGCGTCCGCCTCACCGGTCGGCTGTCGGGTTGGACCTCGGCCAAGGACGTCATCCTCGAGGTCGCCCGCATCCTCACCGTCAAGGGCGGCACCGGCGCCATCGTCGAGTACTTCGGCCCCGGCGCCGACAGCATCACCGCCACCGGCAAGGGCACCATCTGCAACATGGGTGCCGAGATCGGTGCCACCACCTCGCTGTTCCCGTTCGACGCCAACATGGCGGCGTACCTGAAGTCGACCGGCCGCGAGGCCATCGCCGACGCGGCCAACGCCGTCGCCGACGACCTGCGGGCCGACCCCGAGGTGCTCGACAACCCGGCCGATTACTTCGACCAGGTCATCGAGATCGACCTGTCCACGCTCGAGCCGCTGATCAACGGCCCCCACTCCCCCGACCGCGCCCACAAGGTGTCCGAGGTCGGCGACCACGCCGAGGCCGAGGGCTGGCCACTCGAGATCAGCGCCGCCCTCATCGGCTCGTGCACCAACTCGTCCTACGAGGACATCACCCGTGCCGCATCCATCGCCCGCCAGGCATCGGCCAAGGGCCTCAAGGCCAGGACCCGCCTGCTGGTGACCCCCGGCTCCGAGCAGGTCCGCGCCACCATCGAGCGCGACGGCCTGCTCGACGACCTCGAGGCCATCGGCGGCGAGGTGCTCGCCAACGCCTGCGGGCCGTGCATCGGCCAGTGGGCTCGTCCGGATCAGGACCTCGACCAGCTCAACACCATCGTCAACAGCTACAACCGCAACTTCCCCAAGCGCAACGACGGCTCGGCCAACACGCTCAGCTTCGTGACCTCGCCCGACACCGTCATCGCCATGGCCCTCGCCGGCCGGCTCGACTTCGATCCGCGCACCGACACCCTCACCAACGACGACGGCGAGGAGGTCCGCCTCGACGAGCCCGTCGGCATCGACCTGCCCCCGGGCGGCTTCGACCCCGGCGAGGACACCTTCGTCCAGGCGCCCGAAGACGGCACCGGTGTCGAGATCAAGGTCGACCCGAAGTCCGACCGCATCCAGCTGCTCGAGCCCTTCGAGCCGTGGAGCGGCGAGGACTTCGTCGGCCTCCCCGTGGCGGTCAAGGCGCAGGGCAAGTGCACCACCGACCACATCTCGATGGCCGGCCCGTGGCTCAAGTACCGCGGCCACCTCGAGAACATCTCGGGCAACCTGTTCCTCGGCGCGGTCAACGCGTTCACCGGCGAGGCCGGCACCGGCAAGTGCCCCGTCCACGGGACCACCGAGCAGTATCCGGAGATCTGCAAGCACCTCCACGAGGCGGGTCAGGCCTGGGTGGCCATCGGCGACGAGAACTACGGCGAGGGCAGCTCACGTGAGCACGCCGCCATGGAGCCCCGCTTCCGGAACTGCGCCGCGGTGTTCGCCCGCAGCTTCGCCCGCATCGCCGAGACCAACCTGAAGAAGCAGGGCGTGCTCGCCCTCACCTTCAGCGATCCGGCGAGCTACGACCTCATCGGCGAGGACGACACGCTGAACATCACCGGCCTGGCCGAGCTGGCCCCTGACCGGCCGGTGACCTGCCAGGTGGTGCGACCCGACGGCTCGACCGTCGACTTCGCGGCCACCCACACGCTGTCGCCCGAGCAGATCGAGTGGTTCGAGGCCGGTTCGGCCCTGAACATCATCCGCAAGCGGGGCGGCGGCGTCAACGCGTGACGAGCTGACTCAGGTGTCGGAGCCGGGGCGGCGATCCGCCTCGGCTCCGGGATCGCCCTTGTATCCGGGCGGATACGTGAGGGCGAGCTCCTCGGGCGTCGGGTCGTAGGGCACCTTCGAATCGGGCGGCAACAGCTCGGCGATGGCCGCCATGATCCGCTTGGTGTCGGCGTCGGGCGAGCGGTACTTCAGCTCGACGGGCTCGCCCACGCGGATGGTCACCAACGGCGGGTTGGTGACGTTGAGGATGTTCGGCACGCGCGCCGCACGGGGCCACACCTGCTCGGTGCCCCACATGCCGACCGGGATGACCGGCGCCTTCGTCATGGCCGCCAGCTTCGCCGCACCCCACCGGCCCTTGAGCTCGGGGTCGAAGAAGGCCGGCCCACGGGGGATGGTGCCCTCGGGCATGAGCGCGACCATCTCGCCGGCGTCGACGGCGGCGGCCGCGGCCTTCAGGGGCTCGTCGGAGCCGGTGCCCCGGTCGACGCGGATGCCGCCCATGGCGGTGGCCATCTGGCCCACGATCGGAGCGTCGAAGACCTCCTTCTTGCCGAGGAAGCGCACCGGTCGGCCGCTCTGGGCCGTGGTCAGGCTCATGGCGACGGTGTCGAAGTACGAGCGGTGGTTGGCGACGACGATGCAGCCACCCTCGGCGGGGAAGTTCTCGGTGCCGGCGATGTCGAAGCGCGCATACGGGATCAGCTCGGGGCGGGCGAAGGCCAGCATGGCCTCGGCGGGCTCGATGCCCAGGAACTTGGGGACGCCGTCGGGCTTGTCGAGGAAGCGGGTGGGCCAACGGCGGAGCGTGGCGAGCAGGCGCATGCGGGGATCGGGGTTGACGACGACGGGATGCTCGACCGCACCGAGCAACGGGGCGTCGTAGAAGCTGTCGCTGTAGGCCCAGCTGGCGGAGACGTCGACACCGTTGGCCTTGGCCCAGTCCTTGACCGCCGCGAGCTTGCCGGGACCCCAGACGAAGTGGCCGTCGATGGTGCCGTCGTACTTGCCGTCGGCGTCGACCCCATAGCGGGTGGCGACGACGTCGTCGAGCCCCAGCGCGTCGGCGAAGGGCTTGACCAGGTCGTAGGGCGAGGTGGTGGCGAGCACGACCTGGCGCCCCGCCGACTGGTGGTCCTCGATGATGGGCAGGGCGTAGGCCTCGACCATGGGCAGGAGCATCTCGGCCGCGTGCTTGCCGGCCTCCTGCACCTGGCTGCGGATCTGGCCACCGCTGAAGCGGGCACCCTGGCGGGCCAGCATCATCGAGGGACGAGTCTCGCCGATGAGGTTGAACAACCGGTAGACGAAGTCCTCGCCCGGGATCACCCGGTCGGAGAGCACCCCGACGGTGCGCAGCGCGGCGCTGAGGACGGGACCGCTCGCTCCACGGAGCAGGGTGCGGTCGAGATCGAAGAACACAGCAGGCTTGGACACGCCGGCAACGGTACTCGGTGGGGGAAAACGAGGGGAGCCGACCCAGGGGGGGACGGGTCGGCTCCTCACCTCGTTTACGGTGCTTCCGGTCAGAAGGGGGATTCCGACTCGGGCACGCTGTGCGCTCGAGATGGGCTGGGGGGACAGACACCATCTCGGCGATGTGCTGATCAGTAAACCAAGCACTCGAGCATCTGTCCAACAGTTCTCACAGATGGCTACCATCCGGTAGGCAGATGGATCTCAAGCAGCTCACCGCCCTCCTGGCCGTCGCGGAACACGGCTCGTTCTCGGCGGCCGCGCGCGCCATCCACACCGTGCAGTCGAACGTGTCGACCCACGTCGCCCGCCTCGAGAAGGAGCTGGGTGCCACCCTCGTCGACCGCAGCTCCGGTGGCCTCACCGAGGAGGGCGAGGCGGCCGTCGCCCGGGCCCGCCGGGTGCAGGCCGAGCTCGACGCCCTGACGGCCGACGTGTCGGCCCTCCGCGACGAGGTGGTCGGCCACGTCCGCATCGGGGTCATCGGGTCGATCGGTCGCTGGCTGGTCCCCGACCTGCTCGAGGAGATGCGCCAGCGTCATCCGCGGGTGGACCTCGTGGTGGTCGACGCCACCACGACGTCGCTCCTCCCCCAGCTGATCGACGGGTCGCTCGACCTCGCCGTGGTCAACCTGCCCGTCGCCGACCCGGCCATCGGCGTCGAGGTGCTCTTCGAGGAGGAGCGCATCCTCGTCGCCCCGTCCGGACATCCGCTCGCGTCGTACGACGAGGTGGCCCTCACCGATCTGGAGCCGTACGAACTCGTCCTCGAGCCGCGTGGCACCGCATTCCGCGACGAGCTCGACCAGGCCGCGGCCGCGGCCGGGATCCACCTGCGCTCGCGTGCAGAGGTCGACGGGATGACATTGGTGGCGTCGCTGGCCTTCCGTGGCTTCGGGCCGGCGATCCTGCCGACGACGGCCACGCTCGAGATGCCCCATGGCGACTGGGTCACGATCCCGGTCACCGACCTGCGCCACCGTGAGGTCGGCATCGCCCGCCGACGAGCGGGGCGGCTGGCCGCGCCGGCCCGGGCGCTCCGGGACGTCATCGTCGAGCTGGTCGCCGCCGAAGGGCCCCGGCACGCGGGCGTCGAGGTGGGGAGCCGCACGGACGCGAAGCGGACAGGCCCGAATGGCGCGGGTCTGAACGCGTAGTCTCCCCTCGACCACCCGAGACCGACGCGACCAAGGGGCACGACGATGGCCGAGTCCATCACGATCACCGACAACCGAACCGGCGAATCGATCGAGATCCCGATCGAGCACGGGGGCGTCAGCAGCGACGGGTGGCGCAAGCTCCTGCCGGGCATCTGGTTCGAGGACGAGGCGTTCACCGCCACGGCAGCGACCCGCAGCGCCATCACCGACATCGACGGCGAGAACGGCATCCTCCGCTACCGCGGCTACCCCATCGAGCAACTGGCCGAGCAGTCGACCTACCTCGAGGTCGCGTACCTGCTCATCTTCGGTGAGCTGCCCTCGGCGGACCAGCTCGAGCAGTGGGCGCACGACATCACGTACCACACCTACATCCACGAGAACATGCGCAAGCGCTTCCTCGAGGGCTTCCACTACGACGCCCACCCCATGGGGATGTTGGTCTCGTCGGTGGCCGCGCTGTCCACGTTCTACGAGAACGCCAAGGACATCACCGACCCCGACGTCCGCTACAAGCAGATCACCCGCCTCATCGCCAAGATGCCGACGCTGGCCGCCGCCGCCTACCGCTTCTCGGTCGGCATGCCGTTCGTCTACCCGGACAACAGCCTCAGCTTCTCGGCCAACTTCCTGTCGACGATGTGGAAGGTCGCCGAGCCCCGCTACGACGCCAACCCCGCGCTGGCCAAGGCGCTCGACGTGCTGTTCATCCTCCACGCCGACCACGAGCAGAACTGCGGCACGACGGCCATGCGCGTCGTCGGCTCGGCCCACGCCGACCCCTACTCCGCCACCGCAGCGGCCGCCGCCGCCCTCTACGGCCCCCGCCACGGCGGCGCCAACGAGGCGGTCATCAAGATGCTCAACGAGATCGGCTCGATCGACGAGGTCGACGCGTTCGTCGAGTCGGTCAAGCGTGGCGAGGGCAAGCTCCAGGGCTTCGGCCACCGGGTGT
>JBFJNI010000099.1:0-13813 GCA_041618235.1 Acidimicrobiales bacterium | reverse complement strand
TGCGGTCATCGTCGGCGAGCGGTTCACGGGTGACACGCCCTCGGGCACGGTCGAGGCCGACTACCGCCGTGGCCAGGTCGTACCCGACGAGCTGCCCGAGGAGCTCAAGTGATGCAAAGGTTCCTCCCCGACGACGAACGGGCCCGCTCGGCGATCCTCCTCGGAGGCGCCACGCTGCTCACGCTGGTGCTGTGCTTCGCCGTCTTCGGCGGTGGCGTGCCGGCCGGCATCGTCTTCGACGGCCTCGTCACCGGCGCGGTCGCATCCCTCACCACGGTCGGCATCGTCCTCCTCTACCGGTCGATCCGGGTCATCAACTTCGCTCAGACCGCGTTCGGTGTGTTCGGGTCGACCACGTTCTTCCTCTTCGTGCGCCTCACCGAGGTGCCGTTCCTCCTGGCGCTCGTGATCTCGATCCTGGTGTCGGGTGCCGTGGGTCTGGCAGCCGGGCTCGTGTCGATCCGGTTCCTCAAGGCGTCACGCCTCGTCCTCACCGTGGTCACCATCGTGACGGCGCTGTTCCTGGTGCAGTTCGCCCCCAACATCGCAAAGCTGCCGTTCTTCAGCGACATCACCGCCCTCCCGCAGCAGGAGGCGGCGGGCGGCATGCCGCTCACCGAGTACCTGCCGTTCTCGGGCTTCGAGTTCCTCATCGGCGACTACCCGGTCGCCTTCGGATTCGCCCACGTGTTCGTCCTCGAGATGGTCGCCATCGTGCTGCTGATCATCGGCGGCGTCCTCCGCTTCACCAAGGTCGGTGTCGCAGTCCGAGCCCTCGCCGAGAACCCCGAACGGGCCAGCCTGCTCGGCATCGCCGTGCCCGCCCTGGTGGTCGGCGTGTTCGTCGTCTCCGGCGTCCTCGGCGGGCTCACCACGGTGGGGACCGCCATGCTCACGACGCCCGGCGCCGCCAACAACCTGTCGCCGGCAGTGCTCATCGTCTCGCTGGCCGCAGCGGTGCTCGCCAGGATGGAGCGGATCCCGTCGGCGGTCATCGCCACCATCCTGCTCTCTGTCCTGGTGCGTTCGTTCCGCTACGCGTATCCCGAGGACACCCCGCTGATCGCGGTGTTCTACCTCTTGGTCCTCGGTGTCGGTCTGTTGACCCAGTCCAAGCGAAGCGACCGTGTCGAGCAGGCGCAGGTCGCCTGGGCCGCCGCCGACGAGCCCCGTCGGGTGCCGGCGGTGCTCAACGGCGTCCCGCTCGTCCGTGGTGCCCGCCTCGCCGTCTACGGCATCGGGCTCTTCGTCATCGGCATCATCCCCTTCGTCGCTTCCATCGGCTTCGTCAACCTCGCCTCCACCATCGCCCTGTCGACCATCGTCGTGATCTCGCTGGTGGTCCTCACCGGCTGGGGTGGCCAGGTCTCCCTCGGCCAGATGGGCTTCTCGGCCGTCGGTGCCGTCGTGGCCGCGGCGCTGACCACCACCGTGGGTCTCACGTTCTGGCTCGCGGTCCCCATCGCCACGGCGGTCGCCGCCGTCGTCGCCACGGTCGTCGGCATCCCGGCGCTGCGCATCAAGGGTCTGTTCCTGCTGCCGGTGAGCCTCGCCTTCGCCTTTTCCGTCGAGAACGTCTTCTTCGACGAGCGCTACTTCGGGTGGCTGTTGCCCACCAAGGCCATCGAACGTCCGACGCTCTTCTTCCTCGACTTCGCCGACGAGACCTCGATGTACTTCCTCTCGGTGGCTTCACTCGTCGCAGCGATGGTCGCCGTCGGCAACATGCGTCGCACCCGTGCCGGCCGCATCCTCATCGCGCTGCGTGAGAACGAGACCAACGTGCAGTCGTTCGGCGTCGACATCGTGCGGACCAAGCTGCTGGCCTTCGCCATCTCCGGTGCGCTGGCCGGGTTCTCCGGAGCGGTGTTCGTCCACCAACAGCAGGGCATCACGGCATCGTCGTACGGCGTGCTCCAGAGCTTCCAGATCTTCAACACTGCCATCATCGGTGGCGTCGGGAGCGTTGCCGGCGCCCTGCTCGGGACGCTCTACTTCCAGTCGCTCACGTACTTCCTGACCGCCGGCCTCTTCCAGGTCTTCCTGAACAACGGCGGCACCATCATCATCATCCTGGCCTTCCCGGGCGGGTTCGTCTCGCTGGTGCAGATGGCCCGAGACTCGCTGCTGCGCATCGTCGCCCAGCGCAACCAGATCGTCGTTCCCAGCCTCTTCGCCGATTACGACGTCGACGCCCTCGAGCGTCGCGAGGTCCCGTTGGACGAGCTGTCCAGCGACTCCGGCCTGGCCGCGCTGCCGGCCGACCAGCGCTGGGCCATGAGGTCCGAGCTCTACCGCGGCCGTGGGCTCTCCGCGGCCGAACGGTTCGGCCAGGCCGCCCGTTCGGTGACCGAACGTGAGGCGCCCGAACCAGAGAAGAATCCGCTGTTGGGGACGGCTGCGGCCGGCGCACGAGGAGTCTGACGTGACCGACGAACCCACCCCCGACCAGCCCAACGGCAACCGCCGCGTCCGCGCCCGGCGGGCGCCGCTCGAGGCCGCGCCCCAGGGCTCCACCAATGGCCGGGCCGCCAACACGCACGAGGCCGGCAACGCCGCCGAGATGCGCGCGGCCAGCACCACCGCCACGACGCTGCCCCACGACGAGCGCCCCCGTCAGGCCGACGACTTCCTCACCTCGCCGGCCTCCGACGAGACCGCCGGTCACCTCCACCTGCTCGATGATCCTGACGCCGAATCCGGCGGCCTGTTCGCGCCCGGCGAGGCGGAGAACGAGGCCGGCGACGCCGCGTTGTCGGCCGGGTCGCAGATGAAGAGGGCCGTCCGTGAGTCGTTCGACTTCAAGGCGCTGCGGCGTTCGCCCTACGGACTCGCGCCGCTCCTGACGCTGAGCTTCATCTCGTTCTTCCAGCGCCTCGATTCGGCGGCGTTCAATCTCGCAGGCCCCGACATCGCTCGTGACCTCAACATCGACGTCGGCGACATCATCGGCATCCTGTCCATCGTCGGCACGGTGTCGATCCTCGCGGCGATCATCGCGGGCTACTACGCCGACCGTGTGAAGCGCGTGCCGTTCGTCTGGATCGGCACCGTGTTCTCGGGCGTCGCGACGTTCTTCTCCGGAAGCTCCGCGAGTTTCGCCGGCCTGTCCGGCTCTCGTGCCGCCAACGAGGTCGCGGACAACGGGTCCGGCGTTCCGCGTCTCAGCCTGTTCGCCGACTACTACCCGTACAACGTCCGCGGCAAGGCGTTCGCGTTCAACGGCGCGCTCGCCAACATCGGCACCATCGCTGCGCCGCTCTTCGTCGGCTATCTCCTCGTCAATCAGGGCTGGCAGACGACCTTCAAGATCCTCGCGGTCCCGCTCGTCATCATGGGCATCGTCTCGGTGTTCACCCTGCGCGAGCCGATCCGCGGCTTCTTCGAGCGCAAGGCGCTCGGAGCAACGGATGAGCAGGCATCGATCACCGACGAGCCGCTGTCGTTCGCCGAGTCGTTCCGCACGACGTTCGCCGTCCGCACCATCCGACGCCGGACGATCGCCGACATCTTCGCCGGCGGTGGATCCGCCGTGAGCGGCCTCTTCTTCCTCTTCTTCACCGCCGAGGTCTATGGCCTCGACGCATTCGAACGCGGACTGCTGTCCATCCCGGCTGCCGTCACCGGCATCATCGGTGGTCTCTACGGCGGCACGCTCGTCGATCGGCTGACCCGGACCAACCCCTCCCGTGTCCTCTACGTCACGGGTGGGTACGCCGTCGCCTCGGCGCCCTTCCCGCTCATCTACATCTTCGAGCCGCCGGTCTGGTCGCTCGCTGCCTTCTCCGCCCTGCTCGGGCTCGGCCTGTCGATGATCGGCCCGGCCTCCGCCGTCATCAACGTCCAGGTCATCCCGGCCAACATCCGCACCTTCGGTCTCCAGCTCACCGGGCTCGCCGCGCTGGCCGCCACGGTGATCTGGTTGCCGGTCGGCCGGCAGATCTTCGGCGACTACGGCTACAACGCGATCTGGGTCTACGCCTCGATCCTGTTCCTCATCGGCGGGATCATCGACCTGTCGGCCGCACCGTTCTTCGAGCTCGACATGCGCGCGGCGTTCGCCCGGGCCACGGCCGAGCAGGACTTCCAGAAGGCCAAGGCCAGTGGGCAGACCAAGCTGCTGGTCGCCCGCAACCTCGACGTCTACTACGACAACGTCCAGGTGCTCTTCGACGTCGACTTCGACGTCGAAGAGGGCGAGATCCTCGCCCTGCTCGGCACCAACGGCGCCGGCAAGTCCACGGTGCTGCGAGCGATGTGCGGTGTGCAGCCGGCCCGCTCCGGTGCGGTCATCTTCGACGGCCGCGACATCACGCAGATGCCCTCGAACGAGATCGCCCAGCGCGGCATCATCCAGATGCCCGGCGGCCGCGGCATCTTCCCGTCGATGTCGGTCCGCGACAACCTGCTGCTCGGCAACTGGATGTCCGACGATCCGGCTGATGCCAAGGAGCGCCTCGCCGAGGTCTTCGAGATCTTCCCCCGCCTGACCGAGCGCCTCGACGTACCCGCCGGCACGCTCTCCGGCGGCGAGCAGCAGCAGCTGTCGCTGGCCCAGGCGTTCCTGTGCAAGCCCAAGATGCTCCTCATCGACGAGCTGTCGCTCGGGCTGTCGCCGGCGATCGTCGGCCAGCTGGTCGAGATCGTCAAGGAGATCAACCGCCGCGGCGTCACCGTCATCGTGGTCGAGCAGTCGGTCAACGTCGCCCTCACCATCGCCGACAAGGCGATCTTCATGGAGAAGGGCGAGGTGCGGTTCTACGGCCCCACCCAGGACCTCCTCGACCGCCCCGACATCCTCCGCGCCGTCTATGTCAAGGGCACGGGCGCGCTCACCTCGGGCACGCCCGCCGCCGCTCGGTCGTCGGCGTCCGACGACCTCGGCGAGCGCGTTCCCGTACTCGAGGTCGCCGGCCTCACGAAGAAGTACGGCGGCATCACGGCCGTCAACGACGTGAGCTTCGATCTCAAGGAAGGTGAGGTCCTCGGCCTCATCGGCCCGAACGGCGCCGGCAAGACCACCATCTTCGACCTCATCTCGGGCGCGCAGCCGCTCGACGCCGGCGTGGTCCGCTACGAAGGCATCGACATCACCTCGCTCAGCCCCGAGGACCGCGCCCGCAAGGGCCTCATCCGCCGGTTCCAGGATGCCCGGCTCTTCCCGTCGCTGACGGTCGAAGAGACCCTGCTCATCGCGCTGGAGCAGCGTCTCGAGGTCCGCAGCAGCTTCCTCGGCGCCATGGCCGCACCGCAGGTCCGCAAGGCCGAACGCCGGGCCCGGGTCCGGGTCGACCGCCTC
Organism: Acidimicrobiales bacterium; assembly: GCA_041618235.1. Classification (GTDB taxonomy): domain Bacteria; phylum Actinomycetota; class Acidimicrobiia; order Acidimicrobiales; family Salinilacustritrichaceae; genus Salinilacustrithrix. The sequence goes on along the minus strand of JBFJNI010000099.1, from coordinate 8,514 downwards.
ATCGAGCTGCTCGAGATCGAAGCGTTCCGTGACAAATTCGTCCGCGAGCTGTCCACGGGTCTGCGTCGCATCGTCGACCTGGCGTGTGTGCTCGCCGCCGAGCCGAAGGTCCTCCTCCTCGACGAGCCCAGCTCGGGTATCGCCCAGGCCGAAGCCGAGGGACTGGCGCCACTGCTACGCCGGGTCAAGTACGAGACCGGCTGCTCGATCCTGATCATCGAGCACGACATGCCACTCATCTCTGCGGTGTCCGACGAGCTGCTCGCCCTCGAACAGGGGACGTTCATCACACGCGGCACACCCGACGAAGTCCTCAACGACGAGCGCGTCGTCGAGGCGTATCTGGGGACATCCGAAGCAGCCATCAACCGTTCTGGGAGCCTCACATGACCCGTCGCACCATTCCCGCCCGTCGCTCGGTCGCGGTCCTCTTCGCCATCTCCGCCCTGCTCGCCGCGTGCGGCGAGGACAACGAGGTCGGCGACGACGCGCTGTTCGATTTCGACCCCGAGCAGGCCGAGGCGCTCGGTGGTTCCACCACCGTCCCCACCACGGCCCCGGTCGAGGGCGTCGAGCAGACCACCACCACCGTCGCACAGCAGACCACCACCACGGTCGCGCAGCAGACCACCACCACGGTGGCGGCCGCCGAGCGGGAGGTCTCCGAAGAGGTCCTGGTGCGCGACGACGGCCAGGACGGCCAGGGCCAGTTCACCCCCAACGTCGTGCAGATCCGCGCCGGCGGCACCATTCGCTTCAAGAACATCGGTACGCAGGCCCGAACCGTCGTGTTCGAGTCGCTCGGCGTCCGGGTCGGCCCCATCGCCCCCGGTTCCGTCGAGATCTTCAAGCCCGAGTTCATCGGTGACTTCAACTACGTCGACGACACGCGGCCCTACGCGGGCGGCAAGGTGATCGTGGTCGAGTGATGGCCCGTTCCTCGAACCTCCGACGCGCGGCAGCCGCCGCAGTGGTCGCGGCATCGATCCTCGGCGCGTGCAGCTCCGGCGACGGCTCCGTCGGTCGCGCCGACGACCGCTCCATCGGCGAGCTCGACGCCTCCATCCCGCTCACCGTCAACGGTCTCGAGGTCGTCGAAGAGGACATCTCCGAGACCCTCGATGCGGCACAGCGGCCCTACCTCGATGCTGCGGGGCTGTACTCGTTCCGCGACGACGATCTGCTCCAGGCGACGCTGCAGATCGGTCGCTTCGCCGACGACGTCGACGAGACCGACGAGGAGTTCGTCGACCGCCTGGTCAACCGCGTCAGCGCCGGCGCGAAGCAGGTCCGCATGGGCGAGCAGCTGATGTTCGTCGGTGGCGCCGACCGCCAGACGCTCACGATGTGGTTCGACGACGGTCACATGTTCCTGCTGTCGACCCGCGACGGCTTCGATGGCGGTCGAGCACTGCTGCGCAAGGCCCTGGAGATCCAGCCATGAGTCGCCGAACCCGTCGCTTCGTCCGTCTCTTCGCCGCGCTGGCGATCGTGTCGCTCGTCGGCGCGGCCTGCGCGAGGAAGGACTCCGACAGCGAAGAGGTCCGTGCCCTCCTCGACGAGACGCTCCTCGAGGCGCACCGCTTCCTCTACACCGAGACCACGCCAGATGGGTCCGTGACCACGGTCCAGGGCATCGTCGAGGACGACTACCGCTACCAGGCCCGCCTCCTGATCGGCGACGAGCCGATCCTCGATCGCGTCGTGTCCGACGACACGGTGGCTGTCCGGTTCATCGACGCGGCCACGTTGGCGAAGTTCGTCGACAAGGACATGTCTGGCCTGGTCGACACGGGCACCGACATCGACGGCGTCAACGTGTTCGACGCGCTCCAGGCCCGCCGCTGGGTCGTGGACCCCGGTGGCGCACCGCCGCAGCTGGTGTCGATCGACAAGGCCTCCGATCCTGGCGTCGATCCGATCTTCGACGCCCTGCGCCAGATCGACCGTGCCCGGTCGGTCACGCTCGCCACCGAGATCGGGTTCGTCGAGTACAACGAGGACTCCATCTCGCTGACGTACCGAGCCGACGAGGATCCGTTCCCGATCCCCGAGGCGGGCTCGGGCGTGACTCGTTTCGACCTCCGTCAGCCCGACTTCCCGACGGCCACCGAGGCGGAGCAGGCCGACCTCCCCGGCGAGGGCGTGTTCCGGAAGATGGTCGTGTACGTCAAGGACGGCCGGGTCATCCGGGTCATGGAGGACATCGGCCTCACCCCGTCCCGCCTCGACGACTTCGAGGACTACATGCTCCGGCTCGTCGCCACGAATGCGCCGAAGAGCGTGCGCGAAGGATTCGAGGCGACCGTGTCGACGACGGAAGGTGCGGCGCTCGGGCAGTTCCTGCTCGACGGGTTGAACACCTTCCGGGACCTGCAGGGTGAGCCTCCCATCCGGTTCCGCACGACGTCCTACGAGCTCCTCGACATCGGCGACTCGACGCTGCGGGTGTCCCTGCCCACCGACGACCTCATCACCGGCGACCTCGCCGTGTTGGTCAACCTCGGCGTGAAGCCGACGGTGGACGACGCCGCGCAGGCCGCGATCGAGGGTGCCGACCCGCAGAGCGCTGATCCGTCGGGCGGCGCCCCCGCTGCGGCTGCGAGCGAGACCTGATGGCCGCCGGCATGCGAAACCGGTGCTTCCGCGCCTTCGCTTCGACCTTGGCACTGTCGCTCGCCGTGGTCTCCCTGGCAGCCTGCGGGTCCGATGACGACGACGCCGCCGGCGACCGCTCGTTCGTCGCGCTCGACGGTTCGCCCCGCATCGCCGATGCTGAGGGCGTGCTCCTCGAGGTGGCCAGTGACTTCTCGACCCTACGACTGGACGGCGACCGCACCTACGACATCGACGAGGGCCTCCAGTCGTTCGCCGCGGCCGACGGCTCGGTCCAGCCCGTGGGCCGCTATGTCGGCAACTACGTGCAGGTCGGGCTCAACGGCGCCGGCGACACGGTCCAGTGGCTGGGCAGCATCGCCTCGACGGTCGAGCTGCCCGACGAGCCGCTGCAGGCGTTCCTCACCGGCGTCATCGTCGACGGCGACGACGGGAAGTTGACCTTCCGATCCGGCACCGTGCTCACGCTCGGTGACGATGTCGAGGTCCCCGACCTCCCTGCCGCCGTCGTCGCGACCATCGACGTCGCGCAGCGGGCGGTCGTCGCGCTCGCGCCGGGATGAGCCGGCGTCGGCCCTCCCGACTCAAGATCATCGTCCAGTCGGTGGTCAGTGCCGCGATCGGCTTCGCGCTGGTCGCCCTGATCCTCGTGGTCTTCTTCCGGGGCGACGGCGACGAGACCGCCGACGTCGCGGACGGCGCGATCTCGGTCGAGGACGTGCTGTCGCTCGTCGATCCGGGGCAGAAGGTCGCCGTGACCGGATTCGTGTTCGTGGGTGAGCGCCGCACGATCCTGTGCTCAGCCCGCAACGACGACGACCCCCCGTACTGCGAGGGCGCGTCGATCGACCTGCGCAACCTCGACCCGAACCGTCTCGATCTGGCCATTCCCGGCGATGCTCCCGCCTACAGCCGGGGCGAGGTCACCGTGGCCGGCGATTACACCCCCGGTCTGCTGGTCGTCACGGACGTCCTGCAGCCATGAGGCCTGGTGGGACCTCAGCGCGCCTTGTCGAGGAAGCGCTCGATGTCGACGACGACGCGCGTGACCTTGCCGGCGGCGATCAGACCCCGAGGGTCCGAGGCCGACACGGTGAAGATCAGGCGCCGACCCGACACCTTCTCGAGCGTGGCCTCGGCCGTGACCGGCGAGCCCACCATGGTGGGAGCCAGGTGATCGAACTGCACCCGCATGCCCACCGAGGTCGAGCCCGTTGGCATCTGCCCCTCGATCGCCTTGACGGCCGCTTCCTCGCACAGGGCGACGAGTCGAGGGGTGGCCAGCACGGGCACACTGCCCGAGCGGTGGGCCGGCGCAGTGTCGTCGTTGCCCACGACGAGCTCCACCTTGGCGGTCAGACCGGTCTGCATCGGCACGTCGGTACGCTACGCAATCCGAGCCGCCAGGGACACAACGACCTCCCGTCGTGGTCCCGGCCGCTCTCCAACGGAGGAACCAGATGATCGAACAACCCATCCTCGAGCGGGTCCTGAACTCGGCGCTGCGCACCGGCGGCGAGTTCGCCGAGGTCTTCGCCGAAGACCGCCAGAACGGCAACGGCATGCTCGACGACGGCAAGGTCGAACAGCTCACCTCCGGACGGGACCGCGGCGCCGGCATCCGGGTCGTGGTCGGCGACACCACCGGCTTCGCCCACACCGCCGACCTCTCCGAGGCCGGATTGCTCAAGGCCGCCGAGGCCGCGTCGGCCGCCGCCCGTCAGGGTGGGGGAGGCGTGCGCGAGGTCGCCCTCAGCCGGGTCGACGTCCCGTCGCCGAACGACGTCCAGGTGTTGCCCGAAGACGTCGCCAAGGCCGACCGGGTCGAGATCCTGCGTCGAGCCGACGCCGCGGCGCGTGCCACCGGCGGCGAGATCAGCCAGGTCACGGCATCGGTCGGTGCCAGCCGCCGTCGCATCCTCGTCGCCAACTCCGACGGGTTGCTCACCGACGACGACCAGGTCCGCACCTTCTTCGCGGTGAACGCCATCGCCACCGGCGACACGGGCATGCAGACCGGCCGCAAGACCATCGGCCTCACCATCGGGTGGGAGCTGTTCGACCGCATCGACATCGAGGACTTCGCCGGCGAGGCCGCCCAGCAGGCGATCACCAAGCTCAAGGCGCGCCCAGCTCCCTCGGGTCAGCTCCCCGTGGTGATCGGCGCCGGTTCCGGTGGCGTGCTGTTCCACGAGGCGTGCGGCCACGGTCTCGAGAAGGACCTGGTCGACAAGGGCGCATCGGTCTACGCCAACCGCGTCGGCGAGCTGGTGGCCAGCCCGCTGGTGACGCTGGTCGACGACGGCACCATCGCCGAGGAGTGGGGTGCCTTCGCCATCGACGACGAGGGCACACCCGGCCAGCGCAACGTCCTCATCCAGGACGGCGTCCTCACCGACTACATGTGGGACTTCCTGCGCAACCGCAAGGAAGGTCGCCCCAACTCGGGCAACGGCCGGCGGCAGAGCTACAAGCACCTCCCCATGGTCCGCATGACCAACACCTTCCTCGAGGCCGGCGACACCGACCCCGCCGACGTCATCGCCGGCACCGACCACGGCGTCTACGTGGCCAAGCTCGGTGGCGGCCAGGTCAACACCGCGTCGGGCGACTTCGTCTTCGGCATGACCGAGGCGTACCTCATCGAGAACGGCGAGGTCACCGAGCCGCTGCGCGAGGGCAACCTCATCGGCAACGGCCCCCAGTGCCTGTCCGACATCGAGGTCATCGGCAACGATTTCGCCTTCGGCGGCCCGGGCACGTGCGGCAAGGACGGCCAGGGCGTGCCCGTGGGCGACGGTTGCCCCACGTTGCGGGTCAAGCAGCTCACCATCGGGGGGACGGCAGCCTGATGAGCACCACCGAGATCCCCACCGGCACCTCCGTCGAGGCGCTCCAGGCCATCGCCGACCGCATCGCCGCCCAGGCCGGGCCCGGCGAGCAGGTCGAGGCCTACGTCGCCATGGGCACCTCCACGGCGGTCGACGCCTACGAGGGCGAGATCGAATCGCTGACCCAGGCCGGCTCGTCCGGCGTGGGCGTGCGGGTCATCAAGGACGGCCGCACCGGTTTCGCCTGGACCACCAGCCTCGACGACGACCTCGTCGCCGAGACCCTGGCCGAAGCCCGCGACAACCGCCCCTTCGCCGAACCCGACGAGTTCGCCGGCATGGCCGAGCCCGACGGCGTCGCACCGTGCGCGCTCGACGTCTACCGCGACCGTGTGCTCACCACCCCGGTCGAGGACAAGGTCGCCATGGCCATCGAGCTCGAGCGGATGGTGCGCGACGCCGACCCCCGGGTCAAGGGCGTCCGCTCCGCCAGCTACCACGACGGCGAGGGCGCCTTCGCCATCGCCACCTCCACCGGCATCCGCGCCGGCGGTCGCCAGACCTCGGCCTACGTGTCGGTGTCGGCGCTCGCCGACGACGGCGACGCCTCGGTCATCGCCGGCGGCTACTCGGTGGGTCGCGAGCCCAGCGAGATCTCGCTCGAGGAGGCCCGCGACGACGCCATCGAGCGGCTGCTGGCCAAGATCGGCTCGACCAAGCCCGAGTCCGGCGAGGTCACGCTCATCCTCGAGCCCCGCCTCACCGCCACGGTGCTCGGCATCATCTCCGGCATGCTCAACGGCGAGTCGGTGGCCAAGGGACGCAGCCCGTTCGCCGACCGCGTCGGCCAGCAGATCGGCAGCGAGCTGCTCACCATCGTCGACGACCCCACCAACCCCGAGTCGCTCGGCGCCGAGCCCTACGACGACGAGGGTCTCGCCACCCGGCGGGTGCCGCTGCTGCGCAACGGCGTGCTCGAGGGCTTCCTCCACAACTCGTACTCCGCCCGGCGCGCCGGCACGGTGTCGACGGCGTCGGCGGCCCGCGGCTTCTCCGGGGGTCCGTCGATCTCGGCCCGTGCCCTCACCGTCGAGCCGGGCGAGGGCGACCTCGACTCGCTCCTCGCCGGCGTCGACAACGGGGTGCTGGCGTGGTCGCTCGGCGGCATCCACTCAGGCGTCAACCCGGTCTCGGGTGACTTCTCGGTGTCGGTCGAGGGCCTGCGGGTCCGCAACGGCGAGCGGGCCGAGCCCATCAAGGAGGCCACGCTGGCATCGACGCTGCAGCGGCTCCTGCTCGACGTCACCCACGTGGGCGCCGACGTCGAGTGGCAGCCCGGCGGCACCGGTGGCGTCACCCTCCTGATTCCCGGTGTGACCCTCTCCGGACGCTAGACACGTGGTCGGGGGCGGCCGATCTGGCTGCCCCTTCGACCGTCTCGCCTCCTGATCCGCCGTCGCCGATCTGCCCGCCGGAGTCCCTGCCCCGATGCCCATCCTCCACGCCATCGTCCTGGGCATCGTCCAGGGGCTGTCGGAGTTCCTCCCCATCTCGTCCTCCGGGCACCTGGCGATCGTCCCGTGGCTGTTCGGCTGGGACGACTTCGGCGACAACGAGTCGCTGGCCAAGACCTTCGACGTCGCCCTCCACATCGGAACCCTCGCCGGCGCCGTCGCCTACTTCCGTCGCGATCTGGTGGTGTTCGTGCGCGAAGGTCTGCGGTGGCTCGTGCCGCGCAACCGCATCGGCGCCCCGCCCGAGGGCCCCATCGCCTGGCTGCTCGTGGCCACCGCCATCCCCGCCGGCATCACCGGCGTGCTCCTGAGCTCGACCATCGAGCGCATCGACGACGTCTATTGGCTCATCGGCGTGATGCTCATCGCTGGTGGCGCACTGCTCGCCGTGGCCGACCGCCTCGGCGGTCAGCGCCAGACCGGCGAGTTCCGACTGCGTGACGCTGCGCTCATGGGTCTCGGCCAGGCGCTCGCCCTGCAGCCGGGCGTCTCCCGCTCGGGCGTCACCATCACCGTGGCCAGGGCGCTCAAGTTCGACCGTGCTGCCGCCGCCCGCCTGTCGTTCCTCATGTCGCTACCGATCATCGCCGGTGCCGGCGTCTACAAGTTCGCCGACGTCCTCGGTGAGGGCGGCATCCCGGCCGACTTCACTGCGCCGTTCCTCGCCGGCATGGCCACCGCCGCCGTCACGGGCTACGCGGCGGTGTGGGGGACCATCCGGTTCGTCCAGACCCGGACCTTCGCCCCGTTCATCGGCTATCGCTTCCTGGTGGGTGCCGGCGTCATCGTCCTGGTGCTGGCGGGCTTCCGGACCTGACGGCGCCGGGCCGCCGGCGGGTCGTGCCACCGCCGGGTCGTGCCACCGCCACAAGTGCCCGGTCCGGGATCTGAACGTCAGGTTGGGCGAGAAACGGTCGTCCTACGACCACGACGCGCCCAACCCGCCACAACTGTCCGGACCGGGCACAAGTGGCGGTCCGGGAGGTTGGGCGAGAAACGGTGGCCCTGCGACCACGACGCGCCCAACCCGCCACAACTGTCCGGACCGGGCACGAGTGGCGCCACCCACGTCCCGGACCGGGCACGAGGAGGCGCCGGCGCCGGCGTCAGCCCACCAGCGCCAGCAGCACGACCCCGTTGACCAGGGCGAACGCGACGTCGGTGACGTCCTCGGCCGGCACGGCCACGGTCACCGCGTCGTCGGCGACGTCGACCACGACGGCGTCGCCGACCAGCAACCGACTCGGCCGGGACGTGAGCGACGGGTCGAAGGACGCCACCACCTCGACCCGGTCGCCGACGTCTGCAGGGAGCTCGACGTCGAACATCGGGATCGCCACCGCCCGCCAGCCGTCGGGCACCAGCGCCGCCGCCGACGAGCCGTCGCCGCCGACCAGCCGGGACTCGACCAGGACCTCGCCGGCCACCAGCGCCGTGCGGGCCCGCGAGCCGGTGGGGTCGCTCGTCAGCGCGCCTGCAGGCACGTGGGCCTCCGGCCGCCTCTCGAAGGCCACGTCGCCCGAGCGGAGCCGAGCGCCGGCGTCGATGTCGCG
>JBFJNI010000098.1:0-13929 GCA_041618235.1 Acidimicrobiales bacterium | reverse complement strand
GGTGGACCTTCGACGCCAGCCACGGATCGGCCGACAGGTGCTCGTCGACCGCGTCCGGGTCGGCGTCGAGATCGAAGAGCCGACGCGCACCGCCGACGATGGCGCCGAGGTTGGTGTCGGGCGGGAGGTCGACGTCGAGCAGGACGTGATCGGCCTCGGGACGCAGCGTCATCCACCCGGCACGTTCGCCGACGGCGACCCGCCGGCGGTACGAGGTGGCGGTGACCTCCTCCATGCCCTCGACGGCGCGAGCGGCGAACCAGTCGAGCAGCGCGCCACCGTCGAACGGCGGCCGCACCGCCAGTCGCAGGCGCAACGCGCCCGAGACCTCGGCGACTCGCCGGTCACGACGGATCTCCGAGGGCGTGGCGTGGAAGGTCACCCTCACGACGTCGTTGCACTGGCGCACGCTGCCGAAGCCGGACGCGAACGCGATGTCGGCGATGCGCAGATCGGTCTCGACCAGCAGCCGCTTGGCCAGGTGCGCCCGCCGGCTGCGGGCCACCGCGTCGGGGGTCGTACCCACGTGGTCGACGAACAGGCGGCGCAGGTGGCGGTCGCCGACGTGGAGTCGCTGCGCCAGGTCGGCGACGCTGGCGGCGTCGAGCGCACCCTCGTCGATGAGCCGCATGGCGCGCTCGACCACGGCGGCGTTCCCGTTCCACTCGCTGGACCCCGGCGCAGTCTCCGGTCGACACCGCCGGCAGGGCCGGAAGCCGGCGTCCTCGGCCGCCGCCGGATGGCGGTAGAAGTCGACGTTGGCCGACTTCGGTGTACGCGAGGGGCAGATCGGCCGGCAGTAGATGCCCGTGGTGCGCACGCCCACCCAGAAGCGCCCGTCGAAGCGGGTGTCCCGGCTGCGCAGTGCGTCGTAGCACTGCTGGTGATCGAGTCGCACGACATGATCCTGCACCATCGAGGCCGATCCGTCTGGCGGGATCCGGACATGGGAGTACCGCGTCCGGTCAGCCCGCGCGGAAGACCCGGCGTGCCACCATGACCGCCGTGACCACTCCACTCGACGTGACCATCGACGACGGCGTCGCCGTCCTGCGCATCGACGACGGCAAGGCCAACGTCGTCTCCCACGCCCTCATCGAGCAGGTGAACGCCGCCCTCGACCAAGCGTCGGCCGACGCCACCGCCGTGGCCGTCATCGGCCGCGAGGGCAAGTTCTCGGCCGGCTTCGACCTCTCGGTGATGAGCCAGGGCGCCGAGGCCGTGAGCGGGCTCGTCGGGGCGGGCGGCGAGATGCTGATGCGCATCTACACCCACCCCCAACCGGTGGTCGCCGCCGTCACCGGCCATGCCCTCGCCGCCGGTGCGCTGCTCTGCCTGGCGTGCGACACCCGCATCGGCGCCGGCGACGTGCCCGCCAAGCTCGGGCTCAACGAGACCGCCATCGGCATGGGCCTGCCCTGGTACGGCATCCGCCTCGGCGAGGCGCGCCTGTCCAAGCGCTACCTCACCCGCTCGGTGCTCCAAGCCGAGATCTTCGACATGGAGGGCGCCCTCGACGCCGGCTACCTCGACGAGCTCGTCCCGCTGGCCGACCTCGAGTCCACCGTCATCGAGCGAGCCCGACTGCTCGGCGGCCTGCCGGCGTCGGCCTACGCATCGACCAAGGGCCGACTGCGGCGTGCGCTGGCCGACGAGGTCCTCGCCGGCCTCGACGCCGACATGCAGAAGATGTCCGGTCCGAGCTGACCGAGGGACCGCCGGTTCAGCCGGACCGACGCAACACGTAGACCGACGTCTCTCCCAGGCCCTTCAGCTCGCGCGTCCGCAGCGATCGCAGCCGCAGGTCCTGGTGATCCACCAGGTGACTCGCCAGCGGTTCGTCGACCAGCACGGTGCCGGGGCGGGCGAGGCCGACCAGGCGGCTCGCGAGGTTCACGACCGGGCCGAACAGGTCACCTTGTCGGGCGATGGTGGGGCCGTGGGCGAGGCCGACCCGGAGCTCGGGCCGGTCGCCGCCGAAGCTCCCGACCAGGTCGAGGGCGAGGCACGCGGCCTGGTAGTCGTCATCCATCTCGAACATCACGGCGTCGCCGATGAGCTTCACCACCCGGCCACCGTGGTCGGCGATGGCGGCCGCTGTCTCCGACTCGAACGCCTCGAGCAACTCGCCGAGCTCGCCCTCGGGGAGCTGGCCCGAGAGCCGCGTGAACTGCACCACGTCGGCGAAGCCCACGACCGAGTCGTCGCGCTCCTCGCCGGGCGTGGCGAGCCGGCGGGTGGCCACGGCGTAGAGGTGGCGTCTCAACAGGTAGATCAGCTCGCGCTCGATCAGCGGGTTGACGACGTCGGCGGCCAGCACCGCGAGGTCGTCGGGGTCGCCGCCCTGCAGGCCGAGGTCACCCACGCCCTCGTCGACGATCGAGACGAGCGCCTCGGCGACCCGACCCATGGTCTGGCCCATCAGCCGGGTGAACCTCGACGCGATCTCCGGTGACCCGCCGGTGGCGAGGAGGAACTCGTTGATGGCGGCGAGCGCCTCGACGTCGGCGTTGGTCAGGGCTTCGGCGTCGTCGGGCAGGTTGGCGAAGCCCATCGCCCGCCACAGGTCCCGGGCCAGATCCTCGTCGGCCCCGACGAGGGCCCAGACCTCGGAGGCACGGAGCTTCGGCGGCCCTCCGAGGAGGAACGTGGCGTACCCGAGCCGCCGGAGCGCGGCGGGACCCTGCGCCGCGGCGGCCGCGACGTCGGCGGGGTCGGCGCCGCGGCCGACGAGGTAGTCGGCGAGGTCGAAGTCGCCCGCACCCGCACCGGCGTCGGTCATCGCGTCACCCGCACGGATCGGTCCACACCCCGGGTCGCTACGCGAACTGGCACGCCACGACCACGCCGGTCTCGACCTGGCACACGGCGATCGAGTCGGGCCCGAGCACGAGCGAGAAGCTGCGCTCGCCGACCTCGGCGATGGCCGGCGAGCCGACATCGGGGTCGGCGGCGACGGGGGCCCAGGGCTCGAAGACGGCGATGGCGTTGGCCGAGGCGACGTTGCGGGCCCCGATCGGGTCGCCGGCGACGACGGCGTCGAAGAACGCCGACGCGGCCGCCGCCGTGCTGCCCGCACCCTGGGCCCCGGCAGTCCACTCGACCTGGCAGCGGGTGCGGGCGATGCCATCGAGGTCCTCGACGGCGGACAGCACGCGTCCGATCTCGGCTTCCGACCCGATGACATCGGCGAGCTCGGAGACCTCGACATCGTCGGCCGCCTCGTCGACCGCTGCGAGGTTCGTGACGGACGAGTCGCCGAGGTACTCGAGGTAGACGTCGCACAAGCGTGGGGCCGACGGGTCGCGATCGGACCCGCCCTGGTCGCTGCCGTCCGACGAGGCGGCGTCGTCGTCGCCCGAACAGGCGCCGACCAGGGTGGCGACGGCCACGAGTGCACACAGGAACCGCATCATCGCCGTCACCCTACGGTCGCCGACAGCGGCCGAGTGCATGCCTCACCCCGACGCCAGGCCTCGCTCCACGGCGGCGATCAGCTCGGGCCGGAGCCGCTCGGCCGACACGATCTCGTGGACCGAACCGACCTCCTTGGCCCGCTGCACCGAGTGCACGGCGTCGAACTCCGCCGCCACGACACCGAGCATCTCGTTGCGCACGGCCGACCGCGTGATCGAGAGCTCGGACCGCAGCCGAGCCCGATCAGCCGGCGGCGCGGTGACGATGGTCTGCTCGAGGCGCTGCACCCGCTCGTCGGCCTGGGTGCGGGCGTTGACCTCTCGGGTGAAGACGACCGCCGCCGCCGGCGCACCGCCGATGACCGAGGCGTGGGCGCCCTCGACGGCGAGCACCTGCATCCGGTCATTGAGCCGCCCGGAGAACACCACGAACGCGCCGCCGTGGTAGCGGGACACCACGCACAGGACGATGGGCCCGTCGAAGTTGACGATGGCTCGACCGATCTCGGCGCCGTACTCGAGCTGGAGACGGCGCAGCGACTCGGGCGAGCCGTCGAAGCCCGACAGGTTGGCGAGCACCACGACCGGGCGGTTGCCGCTGGCGGCGTTGATGGCGCGGGCGACCTTCTTCGACGACAGCGGGAACAGCGTGCCGGCCGACCAGTTGGGCGGCCCGTCGGCGGGGATCTGACCGGGTCGGGGCAGCGGTCGCGACTCGACGCCGATGACCGACACCGGGTAGCCGCCGAGATGGGCGTCCATGGTGACCGCGGCCTCGGCCTCGGCCATCTCGGCCCAACGTTCGATGGGCTCACGGTCGTGGTCGGTGACGGCCCGGATGACCGAACGGATGTCGAAGGGCTTCTTGCGATCAGGGTTGGTGTCGGTCGCGAAGATCTCGCCCACCGTCGTGAACGTGGTGCCGTCGCCCGCGTGCGGCTCGGACCGCACGTCACGGTCGAGCGGGTCGGTGGTGGCCGCGCGGCGGGGGCCGGTCTCGCCGGGGAGGACGTAGGCGTGGTCGTAGTGAGCGAACAGGACGCCCACCGCCCGAGCCATGTCGGCGGCCCAGTACTGCGCTTGGCCGTTGGGACCCATGATCCGTTCGTGGCCGCCGATGCCGATGTTGTCGTCGGCCGACACGCCGCCGCTGAAGTCGATGGCCTGCTTGCCCGTCAGCACCATCGTCGAGTCGGGCGTCATCACCAGGATGCCCTTGGTGTGCATGAGCATGGTGGCTTCGGCGTTCCAGTACGGCTGCGCACCGACGTTGACGCCGGCGACGACCACGTTGATCTCGCGGTTGATCGCGTCGTGGCCCTGGGTGAACTCGACGATGCGCCGCAGGACCGAGGCCACCCAGTCGAGGTTCTCGCTGCCGCTGTCCATGGCGATGCGCGCACCCGCCGACAGCGCGAACCACTCGATGGGGATCCCTTGCTCTTCGGCCAGGTCGATGGCGGCGAGCAGCAGCCGGCACTCGGCCTCGGCGATGGAGCCCATCGACTTGGTCGGGTCGCCCATCAGCACGACGCGAGTCATGCCTTCGGGGTACTTGTCGGTGGGCGTGGTGACGAGGCCGGCCACGAGGCCGGCCTGGTTGCCACCGGGCGGGCGGGCGGCCGGCGCCAGCCGGCCCTCGGCGTCGAGGTCGAGCTCGGTGAAGGCGCCACCGCCACCGTCGGCCTCCCGGGTGAGCAACGGGACGAGCTCGTAGGGGTACACGGTGCCCCGGCGGCGACACTGCAGGACCTTCTGCGTGTAGTCGTCGAGCGGCTGCATCGGTGCCGTGGGCGGCTCGGTGATGGTGAACGTGAGACCGCTGCCGGCCTGGTAGCCCAGGCGGACGACGACGTCGGCCACGTCCTTGGTGTCGGGGTCGACGAGGCGTCCCTGCACCATCACCTGCTCGATGCCCAGGCCGTTGGTGAGCGGCACGAGCCGCTTCGCCACCGCGGTGACCTCGTCGAGTGAGAGCTCGACCGGCGGCCAGACGAAGAGCATCACGCGGTTCCACTCGAGCCGCTGGCGCCGGGCGTCCGCGGCCTGGGCCTGACGGATGCCGTCGAGGCAGCTGGCCAGCACACGCTCGAGCTCGGGCAGCGCGATGAGCGAGCCGTCGGCATCGCGCAGCGGCGTGACGTCGCGCACCTCGGCCACGGCGATGAGCCGCTCGTCCGAGGGTTGGTCACGGGCGACGCAGTCGAAGACGTGCGTGTCGTCGGCGCTGGGGAGGCGGGCGACCTCGAAGTTCTCGAGCCGCCACAGGTTGAGGCGGCGGGTGATCATCGGGTGGAGCGAGCGGAAGACGACCTGCTCCTCGAAGCCGCCGTCCTCGGCCCGAAGCCAGGTCAGCGTGTGGACGTCGGCGCGGTCCTCGGCGGTCGAGGCGGTGCCCGTGGCCGGCTCGCCGGCGGCCGCGGCCACGACCGCGATCCGGCTGACGTTGGCCGGCAGCTCGACCGTGGCGAGCGCGAGGTCGACGACACCGACGAGGTCGTGGACGGTGGTCGCGGGGTCGATGCGCAGGTACAGGTCGACGACCGTCGGGCGAGACGGGTCCTCGGCGAACACCTGGGCGAGGTCGCCCACCGTGTCGTGCAGGTCCTCGAGGTCGGCAGCGGCGGCGACCACCCGTACGTCGCGGTCGCGGTGGTGGTACCACGACGTCACGATCGACCAGCGGCCCGGACGTCGGACGAGGTCCTGCAGCTCGCGGATCTTGTAGAAGCGGCGGGTGAGCACCTCGACGAGCGCCACCGAGACCTGCGGTGAGACGGCCATGGCGTCGATCTCGCCGATGACCCGCATGATCGGCACCGATGACGCGACGAGTCGTTCCACCAACGACTCGTCGTCGGGGGTCGCCGCCAGCGCTTCGAGCGCCTGGCGCATCTCCTCCTGCACGGCGGCCGTGGCCGCGTCGAGCAGCGGACGGTCGATGCAGCGGTGACGGACGCTGCGAGCGAGGTTGCCGACGGCCGGGTACCGCGCCTGACTGGCCGCGATGAGGTGGTCGAGCGTGTCGCGCACCTCGTCGCGCTCGTCGTCGGGACCACACTCGTCGAGCCGTCGTTCGAGCAGCGCGGTCACCACCGGGATCTGCTCGGCGCGTCGCTGCGCCGCACGGTGGATCCGGTAGACGGCGGCCTCGAGCTCGGGTGTGCGGTCGAGCGCGGTGATGCCGTAGTGGGCCAACGCGTCGAGCAGGCGCTGCCGGAACCGCTCGGGCAGACCCTCGTGATCGGCGTCGAAGGATCGGAGGTAGGCGTTGAAGTGCTCGCGCGGACTGCGGGTCTCGAGCCCCTGGTCACGGTCGGACGACCGGCGCTCGCGAGTGAGGCCGCACAGGTCGGCGAAGATCGCCAGCAGCTCGAGCTCGCGTCGACGGACCGTGGCATCGTCCATCGATGCGTGCCGGCGATGGCGCTCGAGGAGCGTGCCGTCGTCGGTGACATCGAAGCCGAGGATCATCGACCGCAGCACATCGAGCCGTGCCGTGGTGCCGGCCGGGTCGGCGGCATCGAGGCCGGGGCCGGTGGGGAGCAGCCGCAGGCGGGAACTCGACCCGGCGCCGTCGGCGTCAGCGTCGTCGTCGGCCTCCGACGCGACCGCACCGATCCGCAGCAGGGCCGCGCCGGCGTCGACCTGGGTGTTCGGGGTGACGAACACCTCGTCGACCACACCGTCGGACGGCGCCACGATGGCGGTCTCCATCTTCATCGCCTCGACCACCGCGAGCCGCTGCCCGGCCACCACCGCATCGCCGGCGGCCACGTCGACGTGGACGACCAGGGACACGGCCGGCGCCCGGATCAGACCGCCGTCGTCACGGGAGAAGCGGTGGGCGACGCCGTCGACCTCGACGAGGTGCTCGGTGCGGAAGGCCTGCGACACGACGCGGTGCGTGCGCTCGCCGACCGTGACGCGGGCATGGGCCTCGTCGAGGCGCTCGACCACGACGTCGCTGACCACGCCATCGAGGGTGAGACGGAACCAGCCGGCGAGGTCACCGCACGCCACGTGCACGCGGTACTCGTCGCCCCGCCAGCGCAGCTCGACCTCGTGGCCGATGTCGGCGTCGGTGTCGGGACGGCCACGGGCAGCCGCGCTGAGGAAGCGCGTCCGGTCGAGCGCGGCCTCGGATTCGTGCACGTCGATGGCCGCCACCGCCAGCGCGACCTCGGCGTGGCGGTCGCTGTGGTGGTCGCCGGCGGCGGTGAGGCGGTCGAGCCACCCGGTGTCGTAGTCGCCGGCCACGACCTCGGGGCGGTCGACCAGATCGAGCAGGAACGACTTGTTGGTGGTGCCGCCACGGACCAGCACGGTGGTCTGGCCGAGGGCTCGTCGCAGCCGGGACCGCGCGTCGTCCCGAGAGGGGCCCCAGGCGATGATCTTGGCGATCATCGAGTCGTACTCGGGGGCGATCTCGTCACCCTCGGCCACGCCGGTGTCGACGCGGATGCCGGGACCGGTGGGCAGCACCAGCGTGTCGATCCGCCCGGACGCCGGAGCGAACCCGGCCTGCGGATCCTCGGCGTTCAGCCGGGCCTCGAAGGCGTGGCCCCTGGGCTCGGGACACTCGCCGAGCTCGCCGCCCATGGCGACGTGGATCTGGAGCTGCACCAGGTCGATGCCGGCGGTGAGCTCGGTGATGGGGTGCTCGACCTGGAGGCGGGTGTTGACCTCGAGGAACGCGAGCAGGTCGTCGGCGGGCTGGTGGAGGAACTCGACGGTGCCGGCATTGCGGTAGCCGGCGATCTCGGCGAGGCGGACGGCGGCGTCCTTGAGGCGCTGCTCCTGCTCGGGCGACAGCGCGGTCGAGGCCGACTCCTCGATGACCTTCTGGTTCTTGCGCTGCACCGAGCAGTCGCGCACGCCGGGCGCCCAGACGTTGCCGTGGGCGTCGGCGATGATCTGTACCTCGACGTGGCGGGCATCGGTGACGACGCGCTCCATGAAGCAGGTGGGGTCGCCGAACGACTTGGCCCCCTCGCTGCGAGCGCTCTCGAGGGCAGCGGCCAGCTCGGACTCGTGCTCGACCTTGCGGATGCCACGGCCGCCGCCGCCGGCGGCGGCCTTGATCATGAGCGGGTAGCCGATGCGGCGGGCGGCCTCGAGGGCCTCGTCGACGGTCTCGACCGGCCCACCGCTCCACGGGGCGAGCGGGACGTCGGCCTTCTCGGCCAGGTGCTTGGCGGCGATCTTGTCGCCGAGCAGGCGCATCACGTCGCCGGACGGACCGATGAAGGTCAGCCCCATCCGGTCGCACAGGTCGGCGAACTCGGCCCGTTCGGCCACGAAGCCCCACCCGACCCAGACCGCCTCGGCCCTCGCGGCGACCAACGCGGCCTCGAGCACGCCGAGGTCGAGGTACGGGGTTCCGTCGATGGGGACGCCGAGGTCGTCGAAGCAGATCGCCTCGTCGGCCTCGCGCACGAACATCGCTCGGCGTTCGGCTGCCGTGTGCAGTGCGATGGAGACGAGGTCTCCGTCGCCGAACTCGCGGGCGGCGTGGATGAACCGCATGGCGGCCTCACCCCGGTTGACGATCGCGACGCGACGAAAGGCCTCCACGGGTGTCAGACCGTCGGACCCGGCAGCCGTTACACCCGAGTCGGTCATCGTGGTGGAGTCATCGTGGCGGAGTCATCGTGTTGCGGTCATGCGTGGGGCCAGTCGTCCGGCGGTTCGTTGGTCCGCTCGGGCAGCGGCGGGTCCCACTCGCCGTCGACCCATCGGCGCACGACCCGGCCGGGCACGCCCGCCACCACGCTGCGGTCGGGGATGTCGCCACGCACGACCGACCCTGCGGCAACCGTGACGTTCTCGCCGATGGTCGTGCCCGGGAGGATCACGACACCCGCGCCGATCCAGCAGCCGCGGCCGATGGAGACCGGCGCCTCGTGCGGCCACTGGTGCGCGATCGGGACCTCGACGTCGTCGTAGGCATGGTTGTGGTCGGTGACATAGAGGTCCGGGGCGATGGTGACGTCGTCACCGATGTCGATGCCGACCCGACCGATGAGGGACGCACCCCGGCCGATGTTGCAGCGATTGCCGATGCGGATGACCGGCGGCGCCTCGGGGTCGAGCGTCTCGTTCCACATGCCGACCGACATCGACACGTGCGGGCCGATGAGGGTCTGGTCACCGATCGAGACCCAGTGCTGGTTGAACAGCGCCCCGGGCGGGAAGGCGATCATCGACTGGAACCCCATCGAGCGGAACCGACGGCCGTGCTCGTCGTCGGGCGAGGTGGCACCCACGGCGCAGATCCACTCCCACGACTTCTGGATGACCGCGGCGGCGAGGTTTCGCACCCGCGGGGAGAGCTCGCCCGGTTGGAACATCGTCGATCGACGGTAGCGGCACGGCACACTGGCCCCGTGCCTGCTCGTCTGCTCGACTTCCTGCCCTCCAAACCGGACGGCGAAGAGCTGCTGCTGGCGATGACCGAGTGGGCCGAGGCGTCGGGCCTGACGCTGTACCCCCACCAGGAGGAAGCGATCCTCGAGCTCTTGTCGGGCTCGAACGTCATCCTCGCCACACCGACGGGCTCGGGGAAGTCGCTGGTCGCCCTGGCCGCGCATGCCCGGTCGGTCGCCGGTGGCGGACGGAGCTGGTACACCGCGCCGGTCAAGGCGCTGGTGTCCGAGAAGTTCTTCGACCTGTGCACCCAGCTCGGCCCCGAGAACGTCGGCCTCCTCACCGGCGACTCGTCGGTCAACGCCGACGCGCCGGTCATCTGCTGCACCACCGAGATCCTCGCCCACGTCGCACTCAAGGACGGCGTGGAGGCCGACGCCGACACCGTCGTGCTCGACGAGTTCCACTACTACGGCGACCCCGACCGCGGCTGGGCGTGGCAGGTGCCGCTGCTCGAGCTGCCGCAGGCGTCGTTCCTCTTGCTGTCGGCCACGTTGGGCGACGTCCGCTTCTTCCGCGACGACCTCACCGAACGCACCGGACGCCCGACCGCGCTCATCGACGACGCCGTCCGGCCGGTACCGCTGCGGTACGAGTACCGCCGCACGCTGCTCCACCACACCATCGAGGACCTCCTGGCCCACGACGCCGCCCCGATGTACCTGGTGAACTTCTCGCAGAAGGACGCGGTGGCCATGGCCTCGGCGATGGCGTCGGTGACCAAGCTCGACGACGAGGCCAAGGCGATCGTCGCCGAGGAGCTCGGCAAGGCGAAGATCCCCGCCGGATTCGGGCGCGACCTGGCCCGGCTGCTGCGCAACGGCGTGGGCGTGCACCACGCCGGGATGCTCCCCCGCTACCGGCGTCTGGTCGAGAAGCTCACCCAGCAGGGGGTGCTCAAGGTCATCTCGGGCACCGACACCCTCGGCGTCGGCGTCAACCTGCCCATCCGCACGGTCGTGCTCACCCGCCTCTACAAGTACGACGGCACCGACAACCGGCTGCTCTCGGCGCGCGAGTTCCACCAGATCGCGGGCCGCGCCGGCCGCGCCGGGTACGACACCGAAGGCCTCGTCATCGCGATGGCGCCCGACCACGTGGCCGAGAACGAGTCGGCGGAGGCCAAGGCAGCGGAGGATCCGAAGAAGAAGCGCAAGCTCAAGAAGTCGACTGCACCCCGGGGCTTCGTGCACTACGACGAGGAGACCTTCGACAAGCTCCAGGCCGCCACGCCCGAGCCGCTCGAGTCGTCGTTCAAGATGACGCCCGGCATGCTCATGCAGCTGCTCGACCGGCCCGGCGACGCGTGGGCCCACGGCCGCTCGCTGCTGCTCGGTTCGCACGAACCCCGTTCCCGCCAGCGCCGCCACGTCCGCCAGACCATCGGGCTGTACAAGGCGCTGCGCACCGCCGGCGTGGTCCGTCTGCTCGACGAACCCGACCGCTACGGCCGCTTCGTCGAGGTCGACCACGAGCTCCAGGACGAGTTCGCCCTCGACCAGCTGCTGGCGCCGTTCCTGCTCCACGCGGTCCCCCAGCTCGACGTCGACGACGAGAACTACGCCCTGGCGATGCTGGCGCTCGTCGAGGCCGTGGTCGACAACCCGTTCCCGATCCTCATGGCCCAGAAGGACAAGGCCAAGGACGAGGCCATGGCGGCGATGAAGGCCGCCGGCGTCGAGTACGACGAGCGCATCGCCGAGCTCGAGAAGATCAACTTCCCGCAGCCGATGCGCGAGCAGATCTACGACGTGTTCGACCGTTGGCGGGTCGACAACCCCTGGATCGGCGATCGCAACATCGCACCCAAGGGCGTGGTCCGCGACCTGTGGGATCGGGCGATGGACTTCCCGTCGTTCGTCCGCCACTACGGCATCAAGCGCTCCGAGGGCCTGCTGCTGCGCTACCTGTCCGACGTCTACAAGACCATCGTGCGCAGCGTCCCCGACGAGGCCAAGACCCCCGAGGTCCACGAGCTCACCGACTGGCTCGGCGCGGTCATCCGCGCCACCGACTCGTCACTGCTGGACGAGTGGACCCAGATGTTCGACCGCGCCGCCCCCGACGACGACCCCGACGCCCTCCACCGCGAGGTGCTCGACGACGTGGTCCCCGACGTCACGACCGACCGCCGTGCGTTCCGGGCGCTCGTCCGCACGCGCATCTTCCGCTGGGTGCAGTACGCCGCGACGGGTCAGTGGGAGGCGTGGTCCGAGGACCTCACCGAGACCGGCGACCGGGGCTGGAACGAGCGCAAGCTCCTCGAGCAGTTCGCCCCCTACTTCGACGAGCACGACGACATCGACATCGGCGGCGATGCCCGCGGCCCGTCGCGATTCGTGCTCGCCGACGAGGGCGACACGTGGACCGTCGAGCAGGTCCTCGCCGACCCCGAGGGCCACGACGAGTGGTACCTGGCCGTCACCGTCGACCTCGCCGCCAGTGCCGAGCAGGGCGACGTCGCCGCCCGCCTCGAAGGACTCCGCCGCCGCTAGTCGATTATTTCGTGACCTTCGCAGCCGTCGGCTCTGGAAAGCACGACAGATCGGATGACCCGGAGCGCGGCGGCGAGATCGGACGCCAGATGGCCGCTGCGGATTCG
This sequence comes from Acidimicrobiales bacterium, assembly GCA_041618235.1. Taxonomy (GTDB): domain Bacteria; phylum Actinomycetota; class Acidimicrobiia; order Acidimicrobiales; family Salinilacustritrichaceae; genus Salinilacustrithrix. The sequence continues at coordinate 1,482 of JBFJNI010000098.1, read as the reverse complement.
GAGGACCCGCCAACCGGCTGCCTCCAGCGCCACGGTCCTCGGTCGATCGGCGGCGGCGATGTCGAGGTCGCGATGCTGCGCGCCGTCGACCTCGACGATGATCCGCAAATTGCGGAAGGCGATGTCCACCCGGTAGCGCCCCGCACTCGTCGCGATCTCGAGCTGGAGGCAGAAGTCGTCGAAGCCGGCGTCGATCAGGGCGTCGACGACGAGTTGCTCGAGTCCGGACTCGGGCACGCCGCTGATGTCGAAGTACCGGTCGAGCCAGTCGCGCAGCGCCCCGCAGCCATTGCGTCCCTGACGCTTGTGCCGCAGGTACGAACGCAGGAGCTCGTCTGAGGACACGCCATGCCCATGGCGGAGTTCACGGATGATGTGGACGTATCGAGACGGACTCACGACCCTCCCGAGATCGACTGCCAGGCGTTCCGGTCGGGTACACGGGATCCCGTCGATGACCAGGGGACGGGCCAGAGCGAGGTCCTTCGACTCATGGACGATCACCCCGCGCCGCCGCAGGTTGGTCCTCCGCGGAATCGAGATCTCCGGGGAGGGCGGTTCCGCGAATCCGCCGACGCCGAGCAGGTGGGCGGCGGCACGATGCGATATCAGGGAACCACCCGGAGCGAGCAGCCAGGCAGCCATCACGCGGCGGCGCCAGGTCAGCGCGACACCTGCCGGGCCGTACAAGCCACGCGCGACCCTCGCCCAGACCGATCGACGCACGAGCGACGTGAGGAGCTGTGAGTCGGCGCCGAGCTCGATGCACTGCGCCGAGGTGATGAGGCTCTGCTGGCGAGCGAGCACGGGGGCTGCCGTCCGAAGGAAGTCGGACATCGGATTCCTCCTGCATGGAGATGCACGGAGGAAGTGCTTCCGAGGGTAGCCAGACCCCCGGACAGCGAGTTTCTGTCGTGGCTTCCGCAGCCTCGAGCTGCGGAAATCACGAAATTTTCGGCCGGGGCGGCGGGGCGGTGGGTCAGCCGGTCACGGTGAGGGTGCCGCGCATGCCCTTCTCGTAGTGGGTCTCGCCGTCGTCGGCCTCGATGATGCAGAAGATCGTGTAGTCACCGGCGTCGAGCTCGTAGGTGGCGTTGCAGTCGGTGCCGGGGGCGAACCCCTCGAGCTCGAAGGCGCCGAGGTCCTCGAGGGCGGCCTCGTCGGGTGCGCCGTCGGTGAAGGGCACGTCGCCGCCGCCGGGCAGGAAGGCGAGCTCGTGGACCTCGTCGCCATCGTTGCTGGCGGCGAAGGTCACCGTGCCGGCATCGACATCGATGGTGGCGGGGGCGAACTCATGGTCGACCAGGCTGATCTCGACGGTCTGGTCGGCGGATGCCTCGAGGTCCTCGTTCACCGGCGTGCACTCGGCGGCCGTCCCCGAGCCGCTGGCCGTTCCGGAGCCGCTGGCCGTCCCGGAGCCGCTGGCGGTGCCGGATCCGCTGCCCGACCCGGAGCCACTGGAGGAATCGCCGTCGAGGTCGC
>JBFJNI010000097.1:0-13974 GCA_041618235.1 Acidimicrobiales bacterium | reverse complement strand
TGAGCTCTGTTGTTCAGTGTCGATGTACTCGTCCTCGAAACCGGCCGAAGCAGGAACCGCCGAAACGCACACAGCGAGCCAGACGACGACCCCGGCTAGAAATCGTCGCACGTCGGATCACCAGGTTCGAGATCGCGGATGTCTTCGACCTTCCACACGCCATCGACTAGCCGCAGGATGTTGCGTGAAGCCACCTCATCCACGGAGTTCGACTTCACCTCCCCGGTCGCTAGATCGAAGATCTCAAGGCCATCCAGGCTGCACTCAAATACGACAGCCTCGGACTCGCTCACGATCCGGATCTCGTTCACTCGCAGCACGAATCGAGAGCTGTCGCTGGGCCTACGGACGCCATTCCCCTCGCGGTTCAGTCTGGAAATCGCATCAAGGAAAGCCTGCTTCGCGGGACCTGTGAACACGTCTTCCACAAGCGGATTCGCTGGATCGGGGTTCGCTCCTACCTCGACGTAGGCGTCCCATTTCGCGAAGAACGCTTGCTCGACGGCCACCTTGGGGTCCTCGGTGGTGGTCGTCGTCGCCACCGTGGTCGAGGTGGTGGTCGGCGACTCCGCCGGCACGGTCACGTTCGACGTGTCGTCGTCGTCGCCACCGCACGCCCCGACGATCAGGGCGGCAGACACCAGGCAGGCTCCGAAGCGGACAGCGATCACGAGACATCCTCAGATGGAAACATCACGAAACGATAGGAGATGCCGTCCCCGGTCGTCCACCGGCGGGGAGGCCTCACCCTTGGTTGATTCGCCGGTCGACCCGCGAATCCCTTGGATCTCCGGATGACTGTCGGACCACCCGTGGATGATGGGACGTCCACCCCGGGCTTCGGTCCGGCGGTGCTCGTCGACCACGCGTCGGCCGTGAACCCCCAGAGCGAGAGGGGCAGCGCGATGTGCGAGCTGTGCAACGGCGCGACGTACCAACAGGTCATCGAGCGGCAGGTCGAACACACCCGCCGGCGGGGTTGGGCGATGGTCCACGTCGGCGACGAACAGGCGTGGACCTACACCATCGGGCTGTCGTGGACGTTCGGGCACCCCGAGCTCGTCCGCATCGGGCGCGACCACCGAGCCACCGCGGCGATCTTCGACGGCCTGGTCGAGCGAATCGGCGCCGGCTCCCGCTTCGGGGTCGGGTCCACCCATCGATGTGCCGGCGGCCAGGTCATCTTCGGCGCCGTCCACCCCCGCAACCTGGCGGGCGAGTGGTTCCTGCAGTGGGCGCCGGTCGCCCGCTCGGCCGGGCACGGCACCGCCGGGCTGCGAGCGCTGCAGGTCATCGGTACCGACGAGGCCTCGTGCCCCGTGTGCCTGCCGTCGCTGGTGTTGCTCGAGTCCAAGATCTCACCGGCGCGCATCGTCCACCCCCGCCACGACCGACCCAGCGCCGGCCGTCGAGCTGCCGGCGGTCGCCCCTGACCACCGCGAGTTCCTGTCAGACCCCCGGCGTACCGTGGTCCATGGCGGTCCGATCACTGATCGGGTCAGCCACTCGTCGGCTCCGCGTCGACCATGAACATCCGACAGGAAGGGGTTGCGCCGTGCTGCGCACCGTTCCCTGGCCTGGCGTCACCTGCGGGGTGTCGCCATGAGTGCCCCACCGATCAGTCCCCCGTCGATGCGGCCGCCGGCTCCGCCCTCGGCCGATCTCGACGCCGTCGTCGGCGGGCTCGAAGCGACCATCACGTCGCTGCAGTCGATGTCGTTCGACGACCTCGATCCCGAGGCCCAGCTCGCGCTGATGCGTCGGCTCGAGGTGGCTCGGCGTCGGCTCGACCACGGCACCGACCGGGTCGTCGCCCAGGTCGAGCGCAGCAGTGCGTTCCAGGTCGACGGCCACCGCAGCGCTCGCGATGCAGCGAAGCACCTCGGCCGCCTCCCCGGTTCCGAGGCGCTGGCTCGCCAGCAGACCGTCCGGGCACTGCGGGTCATGCCCGTCGTCCTCGCCGCCTACCGGCGGGGCCAGTTGCCCACCGCTCACGTCCGGGCCATCGCCCGGGTGGCGGCCAACCCTCGGGTGGCCGAGTTCCTGTCCGCCGCCGATCCGATCTTCGCCGATCGGGCCGCGGTCGACCCGTACGACGACTTCGTCGTGTGGCTCCGTCAGTGGGAGGCCGCCGCCGATCCCGACGGTGCCGCCCACGATGCCGAGCAGACCCACGATCGTCGGCGGCTGTCGCTGACCGAGAACATCTTCGACGGTTCGTGGCACCTCGATGGCTGGTTCGGCGCGTTGCAGGGCGCGGCGGTGGCCCAGCGGCTCCAGCAGTTCGAATACGCCGAGCTCGCCGCCGACTGGGCACAGGCCCGGGCCGAGTTCGGCGACCAGGCCACGGTCGAGCACCTCGCCCGCACGCCAGGGCAGCGGCGGGCCGACGCCATGGTGGCGATGGTCCGCTGGGCCGGCTCCGTGCCGGCCGGCGGCAAGACGCCGGCGCCGCTGGTCAACCTGGTGATCGACCAGCAGACCTTCGAAGACGAGGTCCGTCGCCAGACCGGTGCCCCGGTCGAGCCCGATCCCAACGCCGACGTCGACGGTCGGCGCTGCCAGACCGTCGACGGCACGCCGTTGCATCCGTCTGACGTCGTGGCCGCCGCCCTCGTCGGCCACGTCCGTCGGGTCGTGGTCGATGCCGACGGCACGGTCATCGACCTCGGTCGCCGGCGCCGGCTGTTCACGGGCTCGAGCCGGGAGGCCGCCATGCTCCAGGCGATGCTCCGGGGCCACGGCGGGTTGCGGTGTCGCTGGCCTGGTTGTCCCGGCCACGGTGGCTGCCTCCAGGCCGACCACCGGCATCCCGCCGCCGCCGGCGGGCCCACCGACATCGCCAACAGCGAAATCTTCTGCGGATTCCACAACCGGCTGAAGGAACACGGGTTCAAGCCGGTGCAGGGCCCGGATGGCGAGTGGACCATCCATCGCCCGGACGAGCGGGGACCCATCACGCCCGCCGCCTGACCCGCCGGTCCCATCCCGATGGCGACGATCCAGCCGGCGACGGCTGGCCAATCGTCGCGGGCGGGTTCAGGTCAAGAGCCGCCGGAGGTCCGACGGTGGCGCCAGCGGACCGCGGCCACGACCACGCCGGCGAGGCCGGCGGCCACCGCCGGCAGCAGCGGCGTCGTGCCACCCGTGGCCGGGAGGGTGCCGCCTCCGCCGGTGGCGACGGGCGCGACGGTGGTGGCCGGTGACGGCGTGGCGTCGCGGTCGCGGCTGCGGGGGCCGAGTGCGGCCGACGCTTCGAGGACGTGCGGGTCGCCCTTGTCGGCCTTCCAGCTGGCGGCGACGGGGGCGGGCGAGTCGGCCTCGGACCGGTCGTCGAGGAAGTGGAAGTCGAACTGCGTCTGCGTGCGCGAGAACTCGACCACGCCGTAGCCGTTCGAGAAGCCCTCGTGGTACTTGATCCACGGGTTGCTGGTGGTGAAGTTGGCGACGAAGAGCGAGTCGGCGAAGTTGGCGAGCTCCGGCGGCGCTCCCGACAGCGCGATCGTCTCGCTGTAGCCGGGCGAGGTCACCGACGGCGTCACGAACTCGACCGCGACCGACACCGGGTCGGCGACGTAGCTGCCGAGATCCTTGGGGAGGTCGGACGCGAACGACTCGTGATAGTCGCCGGTGAGGACGACGACGTCGTCGATGTCGTGCCAGGCGTCGAAGATGATCGTGCGCTCGCCGACGTAGCCGTTCCAGTCGTCGATGTAATAGGCGGGCCGGTTGATCGGCAGGTTCTCGGTGAGCGGACCGAGGCCGGCCTTGACCTCGTCGGGCACCTCGGGCCCGACGTTCTGCGGGATGAACGGCACCGGGTTGCCGGCGACCTTCCAGCACGCGTCCGACGTCGCCATGCCGTCGAGCAGCCACGCCCGCTGCTCGAGGCCGAGCATCGTGCGCGACGGGTCCGAGATCGCCGGGTCGGCGGAGCCGATGCTGAACGGACCCGACTCGGGCGGCGCGTCGCGGTAGCGGCGCTCATCGAGCATCCACAGATCGACCAGGTCGCCGAAGCGGAACCGACGGTGCACGCGCTCGGGCTCGATCAGGTCGACGCGCACCGGCAACCACTCGCGCCATGCCTGCCGGGCCGCGGCGGCGCGGGTGTCGAAGTCGCCGTCGTCGGGCGGGTTGTGGTTCTGGGCCCCCTCGCTCCAGGTGTCGTTGGCGATCTCGTGATCGTCGTACATGCAGATCATCGGGTGGGCGGCATGCAGCGCCAGCGACCCGACGTCGCCGTGGTACTGCGCGTACCGGATGCGGTAGTCCTCGAGCGTCACGATCTCGTGCTCGGGCTCGTGGGTGCGCTCGCCGGGAGCCGCGACCGGGCCGTAGCCGAGGCCGAACTCGTAGATGTAGTCGCCGAGATGGAGGACCACGTCGACGTCGTCGCGCTCGGCCAGGCGGCCGTAGGCGCCGAACTCGCCGAACTCCCACTCGGCGCAGGTGACCACGCCGACCCGCAGCGCGTCGATGGCGGCGTCGGGCGCCGGTGCGGTGCGAGTCCGGCCGATCGGCGAGGTGGCGGCCAGGGCACGGAACCGGTACCAGTGGTCGGTGTCGGGGGCCAGGCCGGTGACGTCGACCTTGACGGTGTGATCACCGGCCGGGGCGGCCTCGGTGGTGCCGCTGGCGACGACGGCGACGAAGCCGGGATCGAGGGCCACCTCCCACGACACGTCGACGACGGGCCCGACGCCCGAGCCGGGCAGCGACTCGGGCGTGGGTGTGAGGCGGGTCCAGATGATGACCGCGGTGTCGGTCGGGTCGCCCGAGGCGATGCCGTGGCGGAACGGCGGGTCGAGCAGCCCGGCGGCGGGCCGCACGCCGGCGACGGTGGCCAGGCCGGTGCCGACCGAGCCGGCGAGGAAGGCCCGGCGGCCGATCCTGGACGTGGGCGAAGACGGTGACGAAGACCCCGGTTGCACGCCGGACAGCTTGGTCGACGCGGTGGTTCAGCGCCGGATGCCGGTGAAGCCGCCGTCGATCACGTGGTTGCTGCCGGTGACGAACGAGGCCTCGTCCGAGCACAGCCAGACGGCCAGGCCCGCGATCTCGGCCGGCGCACCCATGCGACCGATCGGCTGGGATGCGGCGAGGGTGTCGAACATCTCGGCCTCACGGCCGGGGTAGTTGTCGGCGATGAAGCGGTCGACGAAGGGCGTGTGGACCCGGGCCGGCGAGATGGCGTTGACGCGGATGCCGCGGTCGACGAGGTCGGTGGCAGCCGACAGGGTCATGGTGAGGACGGCGCCCTTGCTCATGCTGTAGGCGAAGCGATCGGGGATGCCGATGACCGACGCGATCGAGGCCAGGTTGCAGATCGCCGAGCCGGGCGGCATGTGGGCGACGGCCGCCTGCATCGTCAGGAACACGCCCTTGACGTTGACGCCGTAGACCCGGTCGAAGTCGTCGGGCGTGGTCGACTCGAGCGTGCCGACGTGGGCGATGCCGGCGCTGGTGACCAACACGTCGATGCGGCCGTGGGCGCCGGCGATGGCCGCGAAGGTCGCGTCGACGGCGGCGGGGTCGGTGACGTCGCAGGGGTGGTCGGCGGTGTCGGCGAGGTCGACGACGACCACGGTGGCTCCCTCGGCGCGGAAGCGTTCGACCACGGCCTCGCCGATGCCCGAGGCGCCGCCGGTGACGACGCAGACCTTGTCTTCGAGGCGGCCCGTCATGACGCTGCCAGCGCGGCGTCGGCCGCCGACTGCATGCGCTCGACCGCGGTGGCGGCGTCGCAGGCGCCGACGAGCGCGTCGTGGATCGCGCCCCAGGCGGCGTCCTCGATCTCGGGGAAGCGTTCGAGCGGCGGGTAGGTGAGCATGGCGTCCTCGATGGTCTGTCGGGTCACGGCGAGCCGTTCGGCGTCGACGTCGTCGATCGGTTCGTAGGCGACGAGTGCCTCGCGGTGGGCGGGGATGGTGCCGGCGGCGGCATCGAGGCGCTGGGCGTCGAAGCCGGCGAGGTCGGTGAGCAGCGCGACGGCACCGTCGAGGTCGCTGCAGGTGCGGGGGATGGCCCAGCCGTGGCAGCCGCTGTACGAGCGACCGCCCGGGTACAGCGCCGGCCGCAGCTGCGGATACCGATCCGAGGTGCGGATCCGCTCGTAGCCGCCGGGCCACGCGGCCGCCATCGCCACCCGTCCGTCGAGGAGGGCGTCGTCGACGTCGTCGTAGTGCCAGCCGGGCAGGTCGTCGGGCGCCTTGGCGGCCAACCCCCGCAGTCGTTCGACCGCAGCGACGGCGACCGGCCCGGTGAGGGTTGGTCGACCGTCGGCGGCGAAGGGGGCGGCGCCGGCGGCGGCCATCAGCTCGTAGAACAACCCGAACAGACCCGACTCGCGGCCGGTGAAGCCGAACGCCGCGGGCGCGTCGACGACGTCGTCCCACGTGACCGGCGCGACGTCGAGCAGGTCGGTGCGCCACCACAGCACGCGGACATCGATGTTCCGGGGCAGGCACAGCAGGTCGCCCCGGAAGCGACAGAGGTCGACGGCGCGGGGTGCCAGCGATGCCAGCACCTCGGCGGGTACGAGGTCGTCGAGCGGGCGGAGCCAGCGCGACTGCGACGGGGCGTACTTGCCGTGGGTGGAGATCAGGTCGAGGCGCTCGCCGGCGCCGAGCAGGTCGGCGACGGCACGGTTCAACGTGGGGTGGTCGGCGTGGACCACGACCTCGACGTCGCCGGCGACCTCGTGCAGCCGCTCGTAGAGGTCGTCGTACATCGGCCCGCCGACGAGGGCGACGCGCAGGCTCACGCCGACCCCTCGAGCCGTTCCGCCCAGTAGGTGCCGTCGGGGAAGGCGTAGGTGGCGATCGACTCGGGCTCGAGCTCGACGCCGAAGCCCGGACCGGTCGGCGCCCAGTAGCGGCCGTCGTGCACGTCAAGGCGCTGCACGTGGTGCTCGTGGAGGTGGTCGGCGTACTCGATCATCCGGTCGTCGAGCGATCCGCTGACCGCGACGTAGTCGAACATCGAGAAGTGCTGCACGTGCTCGCACAGGCCGATGCCGCCGGCGTGGGGGCACACCGGCACGTCGAAGGTGGCGGCCAGCAGCAGCACGGCGATGACCTCGTTGACCCCACCGAGGCGACAGCCGTCGATCTGCGCGGCGTCGATGGCGCCGGCCTGGAGGAGCTGTTTGAACATCACCCGGTTGTGGGCGTGCTCGCCGGTGACGACGCGGATGGGTCGCACGGCCTCGCGGATGCGGGCGTGGCCGAGCACGTCGTCGGGGCTGGTCGGCTCCTCGATCCACCAGGGGTCGACCTCGGCGAGCGACCGCACGTGCTCGATGGCGACGTCGACGTCCCACACCTGGTTGGCGTCGACCATCAGCCGACGATCGGGGCCGATCTCGGAGCGCACGAGCGAGGCTCGGCGCAGGTCGTCGGCGCGGTCGAGACCGACCTTCATCTTGAAGGCGTTCCAGCCGTCGGCGATGCCGGCCCGGCACTGGGCCCGGATCTTGTCGTCGTCGTAGCCGAGCCAGCCGGCCGAGGTGATGTAGGCGGGGTAGCCGTCGGCGAGGAGGTGGGCCCGGCGCTCGGACCGTCCCGGTGCGGCGGCTTCGAGCAGGGCGAGGGCCGCGGCCGGGGAGACCGCGTCGGAGATGTGGCGGAAGTCGACGGCGGAGACCAGCTCGGCCGGCGACAGGTCGGACAGGAACGCCCACAGCGGCTGACCGGCGTGGCGGGAGAGCAGGTCCCACTGCGCGTTGACGACGGCGGCGGTGGCGAGGTGGACCACGCCCTTCTCGGGACCGAGCCAGCGGTACTGGCTGTCGGAGGTCAGGCGGGTGGCGATGGCGCCGAGGTCGGACCGCAGGTCGTCGATGCTCAGGCCGACGACGAGCTCGGCCAGCGCCTCGATGGCCCGGCAGCACAGGTCGTTGCCCCGCCCGATGGTGAAGGTCATGCCACAGCCGACGAGCGTCGGGTCGTCGGTGTGGAGCACGACGTAGGCGGCCGAGTAGTCGGGGTCGGGGTTCATCGCGTCCGAGCCGTCGAGCAGCTCGGACGTCGGGAACCGCACGTCGTGGACCGTGAAGCCCGTGATGGTGATGTCTGCCCCCAGCCTGCCCATGACGCCGGATCCTAAAGCGACCGACCCCGAAGCCCGGTACGGTTGAGTTGGTTGGGGTGAGCCGATGGACAAGACCAAGACGAAGGCACCGCAGGTCCGCTGGGAGCTGCTCGGCGAACGTTTCACCGCCGCGGTCCTCGCCGGCAACGAGAACGAGGCTCATCGCCAGGTCGCACGACTGCGCACCAACGGCGTGCCCCTGCGCGAAATCGTGACCAACCTGTTCGCCGTGGCCGCGAAGGCCGTCGGCGACGGCTGGGCCGACGACGAGGTGAGCGTGGCCGTGGAGCATCGCTCGTCGGAGATCCTCACCCGTCTGCTCGGTGAGCTCCACCCGCGGATGCCGGGCCGGCGGCGCGGTGTCGCGGTCGTCGCGACCTGCCAGGACGAGCACCACACGCTGCCCACCACGATGGCCGCGGTGGCGTTGCGCGAAGACCGCTGGAACGTCGAGCACCTCGGTAGCGGCGTACCGGCACGTGGCCTGGTCCGGTTCGCCACCGACGTCGAGGCCGACGTCGTGGTGCTCAGCGTCACCATGTCCGAGCTGGTCGAGCCCACGCAGTCGCTCGCCAGGGCGATCGCGCGCGCGGGGATCCCCGCGCTCGTGGGCGGGCCGGGCCGCACGCTCGAAGAGCTGTGCGACCTGGCGGCCGACGCCATCCTCCCCGACTGACGGCTATCCCAGGCGATTCCGCCGTGGCCGCCAGATCGCGGTGTGGAACGCGGACCACACCGGCCGGTCGCCCACGGTGATCTCGACGTCGACGTCGACGAAGCGGTGGCCCTTGTGCTCGCGCTCGTCGACCACGACGCCCCGCACCTCGATTCGGTCGCCATCACGCACGATGCCGCGATGGTGGGCACGGGTGCTGACGTGGATCCAGGGCCCGAGCTTCACGGTGTAGGACAACACGTAGTTGGCCTGACGAGCGAGGAAGCCGGGGTGGCAGACGGCGCCGGCCTCGTAGACGGCGCTGTCGTCGAGCACGTCGACCAGGTACTGCTGGGCGAGGTCGGCGCGGTAGGGCACCGACAGCGAGCCGAGCACCGTGCCGGGCACGAGCAACTCGGGTTCCGCCGGCGGTGCCGGCGCCGGGACCGGTGCGGCGGGCAGGACCTTCGCCGGCGGGTCGTCGGCGGTGCCCAGCGCAGCGGAGCCCTGCGCGCGCACGCTGCCATCGGGGCCGACGCAGGTGAGCGTGCCGTCGGCGTCGAGGCGGGCCTGGACCCGCTCGCCGTCGTAGACCGGCAGCAGGAACCGGGCATCCAAGGTGCCGCGCTCGAGGAAGTCGATACCCCACCGGTCGACGCAGGGGCGGGTGAGGTAGGCCCACACGTCGACGCCGGGGACCAGGCCGCCGCGGAAGCCGAACGTCGAGGCCACCGCGTCGTCGTGCATGCGGTTGGTCGACTCGGTGGCGGTGTTGAACGCCACCACCTCGTGGATCCATCGCGCGCCGGTGTCGGTCTCGGTCTCCCCCATCCCGCGACCGTACCGTGACCGCCCGCTCGGTTGACGGCGTCCGCTACGGGGAGGATGGTGGGAGGCGAGGCCCGGTGGGTCCACTCCGTTCGGGACCCGGGCAGAGGAGGGACAATCCCATGACCGCTCGCCCACTGTCACCGTTCGCCGCCCTCGTGCGGCACCCGGTCGAGGACTTCGACCGCTGGAAGCGCGGCTTCGACGCCCATGAGCCCGAGCGTCGCGCTGCCAGCATCGTCGGCCACCACATCAACGTGGCCGCCGACGATCCCAACCACGTCACCCTGTTCCTGCCGCTGACCGATCTCGATCGGGCGAAGGCGTTCGCCGCATCCGACGACCTGCGCCAGTACACGCAGTCCATCGGTGTCACCGCGCCACCCGAGATCACGTGGGTCGAACCGAAGCGCCAAGCACCGGTCTGGGACCGTCAGCTGCCGGCGTTCATCCTCACCCATCGGGTGGCCGACTTCGACGCCTGGCTCGCCGGCTTCGACGCGGCCGCCGATCTCCAGCGAGAGCACGGGATCATCGGCATCGCGGCCAACCGGCTGCTGGATGACCCCTCGGTGGCGATGGTCTATCACCAAGCCGAGACCTTCGAGGACCTCGAGGAGTTCCTGAACCTGGCCGAGCTCAAGGAGGCCATGCAGGAGGCCGGCGTCATCTCCGAGCCCGAGGTGTCCTTCCACCTGGGCGGCTGGGGCAAGCGCTACGACTGACGGATCAGACGTTCCACCAGCTGGGGGCCGGCCGCTGGGATGATGACGCTCGTCCACGCCGAACGAGGAGCGTCCATGTCGTCCACCCCGCCATCCGGTTCCACGCCTGCGGGCTGGTATCCCGACACCAACCAGCCCGGCACGCTGCGCTACTGGGATGGCAACCAGTGGACCGAGCACACACACCGGCAAGAGGTTGCGCCCCCTCCCGGTGGTCCGGGCCAGCCGCCGCCGATGTATCAGGCGCAGACCTACCAGGCCCAGACCTACCAGCCCGGTATGTCGTCGCCGCCCGACAACCAGCTCGTGCCGGCGATCCTCACGACGCTGTTCTGCTGCCTGCCGTTCGGCATCGTGTCGATCGTGAAGGCCGCGCAGGTGAACAGCCAGTGGAACAGCGGGCAGTACGACGCCGCCCGCCAGTCGGCGGCCGACGCCAAGAAGTGGTGGCGGGTGTCGGCCATCGTCGGCGTGGTGGTCGTGGTCCTCTACTTCCTGTTCGCCGTCGTACTCGGCACCACGACGACCACCACCGAGTTCAACAACTTCTAGTGCGACCGGCGATCACGCCGGCGACGACGGCGCTGGCCGCCGGCGGCTACCTCGCCGTCGTCGCGGCCATCGACCCGTTCCGACCCAGCGTGATCCAGTGCCCGGTGCACGGACTCACCGGGTGGTGGTGTCCTGGATGCGGGTCGACCCGGGCCGTGCACGCGCTGCTCCACGGCGACGTCGCGCTCAGCCTGAGCGCCCACCCGCTGGCGGTGCCCGTGGCCGCGCTGCTCGTCTTCCTGTGGGTGCGGTGGCTCACCACGGGCGCGTCGGTGGCCACCCGGCTCCCCCGGATGGTGCCGCTCGGCCTGGCCGCCGCGTTCGTGGTGCTGACGGTGGCCCGCAACGTCGGCGTGATCGCCGGGCCACCGCTGCTGAGCTAGCTCAGATCTGGATGCCGACGCCGCCGTCGCGGATCTGGCGATCCATGAACGACTGCTCGTAGACCTCTTCGGGGGTCTCGCGCACCAGGCGGTCGAGCACGTGGGCGTCGTCGCCCACGAGGATCCGCCAGCGGGCCTCGCGCACACCGTCGAGGATGACGGTGGCGGCCTCTTCGGCCGTGGTGGGGGCCTGGTCGCGGAAGGCCTCGCCCATCATCTGGATGAAGCCGCGGAGCTGGTCGTCGGTGATGCCCGAGGTGTCCATGCCGCGCTTCTCGGCCATCTCGCGGGTCTGGGCCAGGTCCTCGGCGGTCATGTCCTCGGGCTTGTGGCCGAGGATGGCCGCCGAGTTGAGCACGATCGACGTGCCGATGTGGCCGGGCATGACGACCGAGACACCGACGTGCGGGGCGTTGTTGCGGAAGTCGTTGACCAGGGCCTCGGTGAAGCCGCGGACGGCGAACTTGGCGGCCGAGTAGGCGGTGTGCGGGCGGTCGGGGCCGAGCGACGCCCACAGGCCGTTGACGCTGGCGACGTTGACGAGATGGCCCTCGTCGGCGGCGACCAGCAGCGGGACGAAGGCCCGGCAGCCGTTGTAGACGCCCTGCCAGCAGACGTCGAAGGTCTTCTCCCACTCGTCGCGATCGCCGACGATGAAGCTGCCACCGCCACCGATGCCGGCGTTGTTGAACACCAGGTTGACGTGGTCGGTGGCGTGCTCGGCCAGGACGTGGTCGCGGAAGGCGAGCATGGCGGCCTCGTCGGACACGTCGGCCACGAAGGTGGTGATGCGGGTGCCCGCGGGCGCTTCCTTCTCGGCCAGCGCCTTCGACTCGGCCATGTTCTCCTCGGAGACGTCGCACATCGAGACGTGCGCGCCCTCGACCGAGAGCTGGCGGACGAGCTCGCGTCCCATGCCGGTGCCACCACCGGTGACGACGGCGATCCGACCTGCGAACTGCTCCATTGACTGACTCCCCCGAGATCACCGCCCCGTGGCGGCACCCAGTCGACTTGACCGGGCGGTCAAGAGATTAGGTCGTGCGGCGGAGGCGGCGCATCTGTGCCTCGTTCTCGAAGATCTCGTGGATGGTGCGGTCGGGGTCGTCGGTGCGGATGGCGAGCAGGAACGACGCGATGACGGCCAGCAGGACGCCGGTGGAGATCGCCCAGTCGTGGCCGGGCACCAGGGCGCCGAAGGCGACGAAGCTGATGGCGATGCCGGCGAGGGCGGAGAGGGCACGAACGGTCATGGGGGCTCCGGGGAGAGATCTACAGGGGGAAGAGGGCCGGGGGAGGGCCGGGGCAACTCTTACCCGGGTGCCGCGACGGTCAGAACCCTGCGGCTTCCCGGGCTCTGCGTCACGGGTTCGGGTTCGGGGCGCCGGTACCGTGGAGTCCCTGATGGCCGCCATCGACCTGCGCCAGGACCGCGCTGCTCCCGAGCCGGCCGATGGCGATCGCCCCACCCGGCGGCTCCCGTCGCCCACCCGGCTCGCCGTGCTCGCCGGCGCGCTCTACCTCCCCTTCGTGGGCCTCGGCTACGGCACCGACATCGACATCACCAACATCCGGCGCAGCGGCGAGTCGATCCTCGCCGGCGACTACCGCTACTCCCGCCCCCCCGGGGCCTTCCCCCACGAGCTGGTCACCGGGCTCCTCGACCGCATCGGCGGGCCGGCACTCGTGAACCTCGGATCGGTGGCGATGGCCGTGGTCACGCTGGTGGCCCTCGCCCGGGTCGTCGAGCGTCGCCACGGCGAGCGGGCCGGGCGCATCGCCGTCGTCCTCGTGGCCACGCAACCGTGGTTCTGGGTCGCGGCCACCTCGCTCGGCGACTACCTGTACGCCTTGGCGCTCCTGCTGCTCGGCATCGACGCCGCCCAGCGCGACCGGCGGTGGTGGGCGGCCCTGGCGTTCGGAACCGCCATCGGGTTCCGATCGGCCACCGCCCTGCTGGTGGGCGCCTACCTCCTCGCCGAGCTCACCGGCGCCTCCGTCGAAGACGACCCACGTGCCGTCCGGGCGGACACGTGGCGCGAGCGCTGGCACGGCGTCCTGCGCACCGGCATCGCCGCCGCCGTGCTCGGCCTGGCCTGGTTCATCCCGCCGTGGCTGTCGGTGGGTCGCACGACGCAGTTCCTCGAGAACCAGCTCCGGGCCGGCGACTTCGGGGTGATGGTCGCCCGATGGGGCGTGAAGAACGTCGCCTTCTTCGGGCTGCTCACCGCGGTCGTGCTCGCCGTGCGGGTCCCCGTCCTGTGGGCGGCCGTACGCCGTTTCCGCGAGCTGGTGCTGGTGCGCTTCGCCCTCTTCGCCGCGCTGCTCACCGAGGTCGTCTACCTGCGCTTCCCCTGGAAACCGGTGCACCTGTTGCCGATGGCGGTGTGCATCGCCATCCTGCTCGCCGTCGGCCCCCGCACCTCCAACCGGTTCGTGGGCGTCCTCGTCGCCAGTCAGCTCCTGCTGGCCGTCGTGTCGGTCACCATCGCCGAACCCGACGTCGCCGACGCCGCCACCACCGGCCGGCTCCGCGTCGGCCTCACCGCCGGCGTCGTCGTCAACGACATCGACTGCCGGCTCGACCGACCCTTCGAAGGCACGTGGCCCGACCTCGACACCGCGGCCGCCGATTTCGCCGCCGTCGACGTGTTCGCGTGCCAGGCCCGGTCGTGGCGCGCCGGGGCCGGGCCCGATCTCACCGCCCCCTGATCTCACGCAGGGTCCTTGACTCGCT
>JBFJNI010000096.1:0-14410 GCA_041618235.1 Acidimicrobiales bacterium | reverse complement strand
GCTCCGCCGGCGACGACGACACGGCGGCCACCACCACCACGACGTCCGTGGGCTCGACCACCACGGCCGCGGACACCCGATTCACCGGCGATCCCGGCTCGCCGTTCTGTGCCCTCGTCGAGAGCGCCGACGCGTCGCCCGTGCTCGACCCGTTCGAGCCGGGACTCGATGCCCGCGAAGTCGAGCTGCGGCTGCGATTGCTGCGCCTCCGCTTCGGCGACTTCGCCGACGCCTCGCCCCCCGAGCTCGAGGACGACCTCGACGCCGTCGTCGACAGCCTCGACCAGCTCGACCTGCTCCTCGACGCCAACGGCTACGACTTCGCCGCCGTCGTCGAGTCGGGCGCCGACGTGTCGATGATCGACGACCCCGCGTTCGCCACGATCGGCGCCCGCCTCCTCGCCTACCGCCAGCAGGTCTGCGACGCCTGACGGGCCGACGCCCACCCACCCGCCGCCGCACCACCCGCACCACCCCACCCCCCCGAGGGGGCTGTGTCCTGGGTTGCCCAGGACGCTCTCGGCGACGTCGTGGGCGACACGGTTCGGCACACGCCCCGAACCGTGTGGCTCAGAACGTGCTGGACGTCGTTCTGGGCAACCCAGAATGGGAGGGATCCGGCGGGCGCGGAGACAGGAGCGCGGCGGCGAGATCACGTCCGTCGTCGGCGAGAACCGGGGTGCGGACGGTGCGCCCGTCGAGCGGCACCGAGACATCGAACCGTGATCGGTCGTGACGGACCCAGAGCCGTTCGACGCCCACGAGTGCACCCTACGGATGGCGGCCGAGCCGGTTCTGAACAGTCGGTTACGGAGCCCGCCGCCGGGCGGCACCGCGTCGAGCCTGGGCGTACGGTGCTGACCGATGGCGAGCACCAGCACCGACCCGAGCGGTATCGCCTGGCCCGACTGGGTGGACCAGGCCTCCGGCGGGCGGGCGGGGACGAGCCCGTCGCGCACCGTGCGGACGGCAGCGATCCTGGGCATCACTCTCGGGGTGTCCTTCACCGTGTGCTTGCTCACCGGCCTGTACTCGCACTGGGCGCAGAGCACCGACCCCATCGTCGCCTTCCCCGCTCGTCCCGCCGGCCTCTATCGCGTCTCGCAAGGGCTGCACGTCTTCTCCGGCGTGCTCAGCATCCCGTTGCTGCTGGCCAAGCTCTGGACGGTGCTGCCGCGGTTCTTCGAGCTCCCGCCGGTCCGGTCGGTGGCCCACGGGCTCGAACGGCTGTCGTTGTTTCCGCTGGTCGCCGGATCGCTCTTCCTGCTCCTCACCGGGCTGAACAACATCGTGGGCTGGTACCCGTGGGAGTTCGGCTTCGTCGCCGCCCACTACTGGGCGGCATGGATCACCATCGGTGCGCTCATCACCCACATCGGCGCCAAGATCGCATGCACGCGTGACGCGCTCCGCCGGGGAAGCGACGGCCCGGAGCCGAAGGACGGAACCGGTCTCGGTCGCCGCGGCTTCCTCGGGGTCATCGCCGGCACCGCCGTGTTCCTCGCGGCGTCGGTGAGCGCCCAGACGGTCCGTCCGTTCCGCCGGCTCGGGTTGTTCTCCCCGCGCGACCTGACGCTCGGCCCGCAGGGCTTCCCCGTGAACTCGTCGGCCGCCCGTCGTCGCGTGGTCGACGCAGCCATGTCTCCCGACTACCGACTGCGGGTCACGGGTGGCGTCGAACGAGAGCTGGAGCTGACCCTCGACGACCTGCGGGCCATGGACCTCCACGAGGCGACGTTGCCGATCGCATGCGTCGAAGGGTGGAGCAAGTCGGCGGACTGGCGGGGCGTGCCACTGCGTGAACTGCTGGCGATGGCCGGTGCGCCCGAGGGCGCAGCCTGCACGGTGGTGTCGTTGCAGCAACGAGGTGGGTTCCGCTCGTCGTTCGTCAATCACGAGCACGCGGCCGACCGGGACACGCTCCTGGCGCTCGAGCTGAATCGCGAGACGCTGCACATCGACCACGGCTTTCCCGTGCGGTTGATCGGCCCCAACCGTCCCGGCGTCAACCAGACCAAGTGGGTCACGGAGGTGCGGGTGTCGTGAGTGCCCAGCCCGACACGACGCAGGACCGAACGCCGCCGGGCTTCTGGGTCGGCCTCGTCCTCGGAGCGCCGGTCGTGGCCTACGGCGTGCGTGGGCTCCTGGACGCGCTCCCGGGCGTGCAGCTCCGCAGCTTCATCGTCTTCTTCGCCGGCGGTGCCATCGTGCACGACCTCGTCATCGGTCCCGTCGTGGTCGGGATCGGCTGGCTCGTCTCGAGGAAGCTGCCCCGTCCGGCAGTGGCTCCCGTGCAGTCGGCGCTCATCGTGTCGGCGATCGTGGGCCTCGTGTCGTGGCCGTTCGTCCGTGGCTACGGCATCACCCGTGGTGAGGCCTCGTTCCTCCCACGGGACTACACGGCCTCGGTGCTCACGGTCTGGGCGCTGGTGTGGGCCGTCGCCCTCGTCGTGATCGCCGGACGACTCCTGGCCGCGAGGCGTTCAGCGCTCGGCGCCGGTGACCGCCCAGGCGCCTGACCGCCAGCGCAACGACAGCGGGATCACCCTCGCCACCATCAACACGCCGACCGATGCCCAGACCCAGCCGATGCCCAGGTCGAGCACCAGCACGGAGACGGCCACCGGGATCGTGGCGGCCAGCGCGCCGACCATCGCCTTGGCGAGGAAGCGCATGTCGCCGGCGCCGATGAGCAGTCCGTCGAGGACGAAGGCCGCGCCGTTGATCGGTTGCAGCACCGCGACCCACAGCAGGAGGAACCCGGCGAGCGCGACCACGGCAGGGTCGTCGCTGAAGATCTGCGGGAGCAACGGCCGGAGGACCACGAGCACCAGTCCGACCAGGACGCCACCCCCGACTCCGAGCTGCAGCATCCGGCGTCCGGCCGCCCTGGCCGCATCGACGTCGTCGGCGCCGAGATACCGACCGATCATCGCTTGGCCGGCGATCGCGATGGCGTCGAGGGTGAGCGCCAGCAGGCTGAGGATGGCGAACGCGATCTCGTGGGCGGCGACGTCGACCGTGCCGATGCGGGCGGCGACCGCCGTCGCCAGCGTGAGCGCGCCACGGAGGGCGATGGTCCTGACCAGGAGGTCGCCGCCGGTGCGGCCGAGCCGGCGGATGCTCGCCCAGTGCGGCCGGCGGCGGACCGCGCCGCCGCGGGTGTCGCGCACGACGAAGCCCACGTAGACGGCGGCGCTGGCGAACTGGGCCACCACCGTCGCCAGCGCCGATGCACCGATGCCGAATCCGAAGCCGACGATCAGCACCAGCTCGAGCACGAGGTTGCCGACCGCAGCGGCGACAGCGACCACGAGCGGCGTGCGCGTGTCCTGGAGCCCGCGCAGGTAGCCGGTGCCGGCGAACACCAACAGCTGGGCCGGTACGCCGAGTGCCGAGATGCGGAGATAGATCTCGGCGTTGGTGCGCACCGCGTCGGTCGCCCCCAGGAACCCCACGATCGGCCCGGCGAAGCCGGCGACGACCGCGCCCACGACGACACCGATCACCGTCGCCAGCCACAGCCCCTGGATGGCCTGAGCGGTGGCGTCGCCATCGCGTCCGGCGCCGAGCAGCCGGGACACGGCGGCGGTGGTGCCGTAGGCGAGGAAGATGAAGATGGCGTAACCGGACAGCAGTGCGGCCGACGCCACCGCCAGCCCCGCCAGCTCGTCGGTTCCGATGCGGCCGACCACGGCGGTGTCGGCCAGGACGTAGAGCGGCTCGGCGATCAACGCGCCCAGTGCGGGGACGGCGAGCCGGGCGATCTCGCGATCGAGCGTGCGTCTGTCGGTCGACGGGGGAGCGTCGGTCACCGCTGCAGTCTGGCCAACCGGCTGCAGTTCCGGTTCGATCGCCATCTAGCCTCCCCGCCGTGACGAGCGACGCCGAGAACCCAGCCAGCGAGACCACCGTCGACATCAAGAGCCGGTCACGTGACGTGACCGACGGCATGGAGCGGGCGCCCGCCCGGGCCATGCTCCGTGCCATCGGCATGACCGACGACGACTGGGGCAAGGCGCAGATCGGCGTGGCGTCGTCGTGGAACGAGGTGACGCCCTGCAACATGCCCCTCGACCGCCTGGCCAAGCGCTCCAAGGTCGGCGTGCGCGACGCCGGTGGCTACCCGATCGAGTTCGTCACCGTCGCCGTCTCCGACGGCATCTCGATGGGGCACGAGGGCATGCGCGCCAGCCTCGTCAGCCGTGAGGTCATCGTCGATTCGGTCGAGACCGTCATGCACGCCGAGCGTCTCGACGGTCTGCTCACCTTCGCCGGCTGCGACAAGTCGCTGCCCGGCATGCTCATGGCCGCCGCTCGCATCAACGTCCCCACCGTCTTCCTCTACGGCGGTTCCATCCTCCCTGGCCAGCACAACGGCCAGGCCCTCGACATCGTCTCGGTGTTCGAGGCCGTGGGTGCGGTGTCGGCCGGCACGATGGAGCAGTCCGAGCTCGACGCCATCGAGCGCAACGCCTGCCCGGGCGAGGGCGCCTGCGCCGGCATGTTCACCGCCAACACCATGGCCAGCATCTCCGAGGCGCTCGGGATGTCGCTGCCCGGCAGCGCCTCGGCGCCGGCCGTCGACCGCCGGCGCGACGATCTCGCCTACGAATCGGGCAAGGCCGTCATGCGCCTCATCGAGAAGGGCATCCGGCCGCGCGACATCATGACCAGGGAGGCCTTCGAGAACGCCATCGCCGTCACCATGGCGCTCGGCGGCTCCACCAACGCCGTGCTGCACATCCTGGCCATCGCGTACGAGGCCGAGGTCGAGCTCGACCTGTCGGTGTTCAACGAGGTCGCCGCGAGGGTCCCGCACATCGCCGACACCAAGCCGCACGGCAAGTACCACATGGTCGACATCGATCGGGTCGGTGGCGTGCCCGTCGTCATGAAGCACCTGCTCGACGCCGGCCTCCTGCACGGGGACTGCATGACCGTCACCGGCAAGACCGTGGCCGAGAACCTGGCCGACATCGATCCGCCCGCCCCCGACGGCGAGGTCATCCACCCGCTGTCCGACCCGATCCACGAGATCGGCGGCCTGGCCATCCTCACCGGCTCGTTGGCCCCCAAGGGCTCGGTCGTGAAGGTGGCAGGCATCGACTTCGACCACTTCGAGGGCCCGGCCCGCGTGTTCAACGGCGAACAGGACGCCATGGACGCGGTGCTCGCCGGTGAGATCAACGGCGGCGACGTGGTGGTCATCCGCTACGAGGGTCCGAAGGGCGGCCCCGGCATGCGGGAGATGTTGGCCATCACCGGCGCCATGAAGGGTGCGGGGCGCGGCGGCGACTCCGCGCTCATCACCGACGGCCGCTTCTCCGGCGGCACCCACGGCTTCTGCATCGGACACGTGGCCCCCGAGGCCGTCGACGGCGGCCCCATCGGCCTCGTCGAAGAGGGCGACCGGATCCGCATCGACGTGAAGGACCACACCATCGACCTCCTCGTCGAGGACGCGGTGCTCGAAGAACGGCGCACGGCGCTCGAGCACCCTGCGCCCCGATACACCAAGGGCGTGCTGGCCAAGTACGCCCGCCTGGCCACCGGCGCCGAGAAGGGTGCCGTCACCGAGGCCTGAGCACCCTCTGGGCTGGGCGATCTGTCAGATCGGCCGGGTGATCGCCAGCACTCTGCGTGCGAAGACGTGACATGTGGCGCGTTTGTTGTGGTCTAGGTGCCGCACAGAGTAGGTATGGATGACCCGTGGCACCTTCGACCACCAGCCTTGACCGCTCCCCCCTCCAGTACCGGCAGCCCCGGGTGGCGGACGGGACGACCCTCTGGGAGCTGGCCCGGTCGAACGGCCTCGACGAGAACTCGCCCTATGCGTACCTGCTGTGGAGCGAGTACTTCCGGGACACCACCGTCGTCGCAACCGACGACGACGACGTCCCGGTCGGCTTCGTCACCGCCTTCGCCCGTCCCGACCAGCCGAACACGGTGTTCGTCTGGCAGATCGGGGTCGACGAGTCCCATCGTCGGCGCGGCATCGCCGGCTCACTGCTCGACCAGCTGGTCGAACGCACCGGAGCCGACCATGTCGAAGCCACGGTGACGCCCACCAACACGGCGTCCGAAACGCTCTTCCGCCGCTTCGGCGCGAGACACGACGCACCGGTGACGACCGAAGCGCTCTTCGAAGAAGAGCACTTCCCCCCGGGCCACGAGGCGGAGATCCGCTTCCGCATCGGCCCGATCGTCATGGCGTAGGAGCGAAGAACCGGAATGCGCCTGCTTCGGCGCGTTCCGATGACCGTCCGAATGCACACGACCCCGAAGGGGACCCCCCAGCAATGAGCATCTTCGAACGCCTCGAGTCCGAGGTCCGCGGCTACTGCCGCTCGTGGCCTGCCGTCTTCGAATCCGCCAAGGGCCACACGATGGTGGCCGAGGACGGAACCGAGTACCTCGACTTCTTCGCCGGCGCCGGCGCCCTGAACTATGGGCACAACCACCCGGTGCTCATCGAAGCGCTGCAGGACCACCTCGGCAAGCAGGGCTTCATCCACGCCCTCGACATCTCGACCACCACCAAGCGCACGTTCATGGAGCGCTTCGAGCAGGTCATCCTCGAGCCCCGGGACCTCGAGTACAAGATCCAGTTCCCCGGCCCCACGGGAACCAACGCCGTCGAGGCCGCGCTGAAGCTGGCCCGCAAGGTGACCGGCCGCGAGCGCGTCGTGGGCTTCACCAACGGCTTCCACGGCATGACGCTCGGCTCGCTGGCCGTCACCGGCAACGCCATGAAGCGCAGCGGCGCCGGCGTGCCCCTGCACCACGCCACCTCGATGCCGTTCGCCAACTTCCTCGGTGACGACGTCGACAGCCTGCACGTGCTCGAGACCATGCTGGTCGGCGAGTCCAGCGGCCTCGACGCACCCGCCGGCGTCATCGTCGAGACCACCCAGGGCGAGGGCGGCATCAACCCCGCCAGCATCGAGTGGATGCAGGGTCTCGATCGGATCTGCAAGGCGCACGGCATCATGCTCATCGTCGACGACATCCAGGTCGGCTGCGGGCGCACCGGTCCCTTCTTCTCGTGGGAGGACATGGGCATCGACCCCGACATCGTCACGCTGTCGAAGTCGATCTCCGGCTCGGGTCTGCCGATGGCGCTCGTCCTCATGAAGCCCGAGCACGACGTCTGGGAGCCGGGCGAGCACAACGGCACCTTCCGCGGCAACAACGCCGCCTTCGTCACCGCCACCGCGGCGCTCGACGCGTTCTGGACCGACGACTCGCTCACCGATGGCGTCGAAGCCAAGTCGGACAAGGCCCGTGCGGGCCTCGAGTCGATCATGCACGACCACCCCGGCCTCTTCACCGACGTCCGCGGCCGTGGCCTGATCCTCGGCATGGAGGCCTCGGTCCCCGAGATCGCCGAGACCATGGCGGCCGGCGCGTACGAGCGTGGGCTCATCATCGAGACGGCCGGTTCGGAAGGTGAGGTCGTCAAGCTGCTGCCGCCGCTCGTCGTCACCGACGAGGCCATCGACCGTGCCCTGTCGATCCTCGCCGACGTCGCCGACGACTTCGACGACGCCATGGTCGAGGACCTGCGCAGCGAGCGCGAGGAGATCAACCGATGATCGTCCGCACACTCGACGACATCGTCGGCACCGAGCGCGACGTCGACGGCGGCAACTGGTCGTCTCGGCGTCTCTGCCTCGCCGACGACGGCATGGGCTTCTCGATGCACGACACCGTCCTGCGGGCCGGCACCGAAACGCACATGTGGTACAAGAACCACCTCGAGGGCGTGTACTGCATCGAGGGCAAGGCGACGCTCGAGGACGAGGCCACCGGCGAGGTCCACACGATCACGCCCGGCACGATCTATCTCCTGAACGAGCACGACCGGCACGTGCTGCGGGTCGAGGAGGACCTCCGGGTCATCTGCTCGTTCAACCCGCCGGTCACCGGTGCCGAGGTCCACGACGAGGACGGCGCCTACCCCTTGTTGACCGTCGACGGTCAGGAGGAACCGGCGGGGGCGTCGTCATGACGACGATCGAGACGCCACCCACCCCAGCCGCCACCGACGCCTACCCGTCGCGGATGGGTGAGCCGGCCTCGCTGTTGCCACGTCGCGACCCCGTCGTCCACGACGGGGGCACCGGGCCCCTCGACGAAGGGCAGGTCCGGCGGTTCGACGAGCAGGGCTTCCTGAACGTCGAAGCGGTGTTCACGCCGGACGAGGTCGCCGCGTTCGACGACGCCCTCGACGCGCTCGTCGAGTCGCTCACCGACGCCGACGACCACCGGCTGATCGTCGAGCCCGGGTCGAAGGACATTCGCTCGATCTTCACCTTTCACACCGACGACGGCCCCTTGGCCGAGGTCGTGTCCGACGACCGCGTGGCCGGCGTCGCCCGCCAGCTGCTGGCGTCGGACGTCTACGTCCACCAGAGCCGCGTGAACCGCAAGCCCGGATTCCGTGGCAAGGACTTCCAGTGGCACTCGGACTTCGAGACCTGGCACACCGAGGACGGGATGCCCCGCCCGCGGTGCCTCAGCGCCAGCGTGTCGCTCACCGACAACCATGCGTGGAACGGTCCGCTCATGGTGATGCCCGGCTCGCACCGGTGGTTCGTCACCTGCCCCGAGCCCACACCGCCGGCGAACCACGAGTCTTCGCTACGCAAGCAGGAAGTGGGCGTCCCCGACGACGACCGCCTCCGAGAGCTCTACGACCGGTGCGGCATCGAGCAGTGCACCGGGCCGGCCGGCGCGGTCACGTTCTTCGACTGCAACGTCATGCACGGGTCGTCGACCAACATCTCGCCGTTGCCGAGGCGCAACCTGTTCATCGTGTTCAACAGCGTCGAGAACACGCTGGTCGACCCGTTCAGCGCGCCGCAGTCGCGGCCCGAGCACCTCGCGTCGAGGAATTTCACTCCGGTCTGACCCACCGGCTCCTCCCAGATCGCCGAGCGCCACCTTCCGGACGGGGGTGGCGCTCGTCGCGTCCGCGGCGACCGCCTCGGGCGCGGGTACCGAGGGTTACAGTGCCCGGCGTCACAACGCGCGAAGCCAGGGGGCTACAGAAGATGCAGCAGCTGACCGGGGTCGATGCCTCGTTCCTCTACATGGAGACGCCGAGCACGTTCGGTCACGTCTCGAGCCTGATCATCTACGACCCCAAGGGCACGGACGGGGGGACGCTCGAGCGCACGAAGGAGATCTTCCGCGAGCGCCTGCACCTGCTCGACCCGATGCGTCGCAAGCTGGTCGAGGTCCCCTTCAACCTCGATCACCCCTACTGGATCGAGGATCCCGATCTCGACCTCGACTTCCACATCCGCGAGACCGCCGTGGCCCCTCCGGGCAACGAGGAGCAGCTGTCCGAGCTGGTCGCCCGGCTCATCGCCCGGCCGCTCGACCGCAGCCGTCCGCTGTGGGAGCTCTACGTCATCCACGGCCTGCCGGGCGGCCTCATCGCCCAGCTGACCAAGATCCACCACGCCACCATCGACGGCGTCGGCGGCGCCCAGCTGCTGGGCAACATCCTCGACCTCGAACCCGACGCCCCGCCGCGCGAGCCCGAGCCGCTGCCCGAGGCCGAGCCCGTCCCGTCCGAGGAGCAGATGTTCCTGCGTGGCCTCACCGCGCTGGCCACCACGCCGTACAAGCAGGGCCGCCTCGTGGTGCGCACGCTGCGCGACCTCCCCGCCATCGGCCAGGCCTTCGACTTCGCCGGCTTGGCCAAGTCACTGCCGACGCCCGTGGCGCGGTTGTTCGGCCAGGGCGAGCGCCGCGTCGAGGACGAGGTCGTCAGCCCGTCGAAGACCGGAGGCTTCCTCGCCCCACCGACGCGGTTCAACAACAAGATCGGCCCGCACCGTCGCTTCGCCTACACGTCGGTGCCGCTCGAGGACGTCAAGGCCGTGAAGACGGCATTGGGCGTCACGGTCAACGACGTCGTGCTCGGCATGTGCTCCGGGGCGCTGCGTACCTACCTGGAGAAGAAGGGCGAGCTCCCCGAGGAGTCGCTCCGGGCGATGATCCCCGTGTCGGTGCGCGCCGACGAGGGCGCCAACACCTACGGCAACCAGGTGTCGAGCATGCTCGCCGCGCTGGCCACCGACGTCGCCGACCCGATCACCCGCCTCCAGGTCATCAACGAGGACACGAAGCGGGCCAAGGAGACGCTCGGTGCGCTCCCGGGCAACCTCCTCACCGACGCTGCCGACTTCATGCCGCCGGCCATCACCGCTCGGGCGTCTCGCGTCATGGCCCGGACGCAGTTGGCCAACCGCATCGACTCGCCGTTCAACGTGATCATCTCCAACGTGCCCGGCCCCCAGTTCCCGCTCTACGCCGCGGGGGCCGAGATGCTGCACTACTACCCGGTGTCCGCCGTGGCCGACATGCAGGGGTTGAACATCACGATCCAGTCGTACAACGGCAAGTGCGACTTCGGTCTGGTCGCCTGTCGGGACGCCGTTCCCGACCTGTGGGATCTGTGCCACATGCTCGAGGACGCCCTCGAAGAGCTCAAAGAGGTCGCCGGCGTCTAGGTCGGTCATCGGGGTCCAGTTGTCTCCAGCCCCGGTGGCTGCGATACTGGCCCCGATGCACACCGACCTCCACCTCTCGGTAGTACTTCCGTAGCGCACGCTGTCCCACCACACGCGTGCGCCCTCCGACCTCCCATCCCGGGAGGTCGATGTCGTTTTCCGAGCAGAATCCTCCGCAAACATCTCCAGGAGCAGAACCAGTGCAACTCAACGGGGGCCAGGCCCTGATCAAGGCACTCGAGCTGGAGGGCGTCGACGTCATCTTCGGTCTCCCGGGGGGCGCGATCCTCCCGGTGTACGACCCGATCATCGACTCGTCGATCCGCCACATCCTCGTGCGCCACGAGCAGGGCGCCGGCCACATGGCCGAGGGCTACGCCCACGTCACCGGCAAGCCGGGCGTGTGCATGGTCACGTCGGGCCCGGCCGCCACCAACGTCGTCACGCCGCTGGCCGACGCGTACCTCGACTCGGTCCCCATGGTGTGCATCACGGGTCAGGTGGGCTACGCCTCGATCGGCACCGACGCGTTCCAGGAGTGCGACACCACCGGCATCACGATGTCGATCACCAAGCACAACTACCTGGTGACCAAGGCCGAGGACATCCCGCGCATCGTGCGCGAGGCGTTCCACATCGCCACCACGGGTCGGCCCGGTCCGGTGCTCATCGACGTCCCCAAGGACATCGTCGACCCCGGGAACCCCAACTCGGCCATGGAGTGGTACTGGCCCACCGACGAGGAGATCGCGGCCGGCCTGCCCGGCTACCGGCCCACCACCAAGGGGCACCCGCGCAAGATCAAGGAAGCAGCCGAGCTCATCCTGCAGGCCAAGCAGCCGGTGATCTATGCCGGTGGCGGCATCCTCAAGGCTCGCGCCGCCGACGCCCTGCGCGAGCTCGCCGAGCTCTGCGACCTGCACGTCGTCACCACCCTCATGGCCCGCGGTGCGTTCCCCGACGACCACGAGCTGTGCCTCGGCATGCCGGGGATGCACGGCAACTACACGGCGGTCACCGCGTTCCAGGAGACCGATCTCCTCATCACGCTCGGCGCCCGCTTCGACGATCGCGTCACCGGCAAGCTCGACGCGTTCGCACCGCACGCCAAGGTGATCCACGCCGACATCGACCCCGCCGAACTCGGCAAGAACCGCCAGCCCGACGTGCCCATCGTCGGCGACGCCCGCCTCATCATCGAAGAGCTCGTCGCCACGCTGAAGTCGATGATGGCCGACGGCCGCACGATGCAGGATCGCACCGAGTGGCGCTCGACCATCAGCGGGTGGCAGGAGAAGTACCCGCTGCACTACGACCCGCCGGTCGCCGGCGAGCCGCTCAAGCCGCAGTTCGTGCTCGAGACCCTGCGCGACAACACCCCCGACGACACCATCGTCGTGTCGGGTGTCGGCCAGCACCAGATGTGGACCAGCCAGTACTGGCACTTCAACCATCCCTACACGTGGGTCAACTCCGGTGGCCTCGGCACCATGGGCTTCTCGGTGCCGGCCGCCATCGGCGCGAAGACCGCCTTCCCCGACCGCATGGTCTGGGCGATCGACGGCGACGGCTGCTTCCAGATGACGGCCCAGGAGCTGGTGACCGCCACCGTCGAGAAGATCCCGGTGAAGATCGCCATCCTCAACAACAGCTACCTCGGCATGGTGCGCCAGTGGCAGGAGATGTTCTACGACGAGCGCTACTCCGAGGTGTTCCTGTCGAAGGACGTGCCCGACTACAAGATGTGGGCCGAGTCCATGGGCTGTGCCGGCTTCCGGGTCGACTCGCCCGAGGAGGTGCTGCCCACCATCCAGAAGGCCAACGAGATCAACGATCGGCCGGTGGTCATCGACTTCCGCACCGATGCCGCCGAGAAGGTCTTCCCGATGGTCGCGTCGGGCCTGTCGAACTCGACGGTCATGGTGCACCCGACCCTCGGTGTGGCCGAGCGCCCCACGATCAACGACCCGAAGACCGAGGGAGAGGACGCCTGACATGGCCGCCCCCACCACGAAGCCGCTCCGCCACCACACGTTGGTGGTCCTCGTCGAGAACAAGGCCGGCGTGCTCACCCGCGTGGCCGGCCTCTTCGCCCGGCGCGGGTTCAACATCTACTCCCTCGCCGTGGCGCCCACCGACGACGACGAGCGCTTCAGCCGCATCACCATCGTCGTCGACGTGGAGTCGTCGCCGCTCGAGCAGATCACCAAGCAGCTGTTCAAGCTGGTCAACGTGGTCAAGATCTCCGAGCTCGACCCCGCCGACTCGGTCGAGCGCGAGCTGATGATCGCCACCGTGAAGGCCGACCCGTCGGTGCGCAGCCAGGTCATCGAGCTGGTCGACGTGTTCGACGGCTCGGTCATCGACGTCGGTTTCGACGAGCTGTCGATGGCCGTCCACGGCGAACCCGAGAAGCTCGACGACGTCGAGGAGCTCCTGCGCCCCTACGGCATCGTCGAGCTCCAGCGCACCGGGAGGGTCGCGCTGCCCAAGCTCGAGCGGACTCCGCCCCGACTCAAGTCGGTGCCGAAGCGCGCCTCCTGACAAACTGAAAATTTCGTTCGAAACTCAGCGCATGGCTGAGAAACCCACGACAGATTCCCCGACGTAAGGAAAGCAAGCACCCATGGCCGCAACCGTGTACTACGAAGCAGACGCCGACCCGTCCCTGATCCGCTCCCGCAAGGTCGCGGTGCTGGGCTACGGCTCACAGGGTCACGCCCACGCACAGAACCTCGCCGAGTCGGGCGTCGATGTGCGCGTCGGCATCCGCGAGGGCTCGTCGTCGAAGGCCAAGGCCGAGGCCGCCGGCCTGCGCGTGCTGTCGGTCGCCGACGCCTGCGCCGAGGCCGACCTCATCGTGATGACCCTGCCGGACACCAAGCAGAAGGCCATCTACGACGAGGAGATCGCCCCCAACCTCAGCTCGGGCGACGCCCTCTGCTTCACCCACGGCTTCAACGTCCGGTACGGCCTGATCCAGGCCCCCGAGGGCGTCGACGTGATCATGATCGCCCCGAAGGGCCCCGGCCACCTCGTGCGCCGCACCTACGTCGAGGGCGGCGGCGTGCCCTGTCTCATCGCCGTCGAGCAGGACGCCTCGGGCAAGGCCAAGGAGCTCGCCCTCAGCTACGCCGACGCCATCGGCGGCGGCCGCGCCGGCATCCTCGAGACCACCTTCACCGAGGAGACCGAGACCGATCTCTTCGGCGAGCAGGTCGTCCTGTGCGGCGGACTCACCGAGCTGGTCCGCGCCGGCTTCGAGACCCTCACCGAGGCGGGCTACGCGCCCGAGTCGGCGTACTTCGAGTGCCTCCACGAGCTCAAGCTCATCGTCGATCTGATGTACGAAGAGGGCATCGCCGGCATGCGCTACTCGATCTCCGACACCGCCGAGTACGGCGACCTCACCCGCGGCCCCCGCATCATCACACCGGCCGTCAAGGCCGAGATGCGCAAGGTGCTCGACGAGATCCAGGACGGCCGCTTCGCCGAGGAGTGGGTCGCCGAGGCCAACGGCGACCGCGCCAACTACGACCGGCTCCGCAAGGCCGGCGAAGAGCACCCGATCGAGAAGGTCGGCAAGGAGCTCCGCGCCATGATGTCGTTCATCTCTGCGGGCAAGCAGTCGGTCAAGGACAGCGCCGGCGGCGCCCAGGACTGACCCCGGCGTCCGGCTGTTAACCGATCGTTAGGTCTCTCGGGGACGATGCGTGGAGTCGTTCCACACGTCACTCTCCCGGAGGTACTCATGAAACGTCTCGATGCCGGACCGCCGGTGTCCTGATGGCGCGCGCCGACAGGGTGCAGTCCGTCCCGCTCACCGGCTGAGCGGTCTGGTTCCGGCGGGAACCGCAGTCGTGGGCCGGGGGCCCGCCCGG
>JBFJNI010000095.1:0-14422 GCA_041618235.1 Acidimicrobiales bacterium | reverse complement strand
GCGACCACCACGTCACGGTCACGTTCAACGGCGTGCTGGTCGCCGAGAGCCGCCGCCCGGTGCGGGTGCTCGAGACCAGCCAGCCGCCGGCGTACTACCTGCCGGCCGCCGACGTCCGTACCGACCTCCTGGTGCCGGGCACGGGCCGCTCGGTCTGCGAGTGGAAGGGAGCGGCGCAGTACTGGTCGGTGCAGGTCGGCGACGCCGTCGCCGTCAACGCGGCGTGGTCCTACCCCTCGCCCACCGACCGCTTCTCGGCCATCCAGGATCACGTCGCCTTCTACCCGCAGACCATGGATGCGTGCACCGTCGACGGCGAGGTGGTCGATTCGAACGAGGGCACCTTCTACGGTGGCTGGGTCACGTCGAAGGTGGTCGGCCCGTTCAAGGGCGGCCCGGGGACCATGGGGTGGTGACGGACCGGTCATGTGGATTCGGGACATGAGGGCTCGGACGTGAAGATCCGGGCGATGTCGGTGTTCGAAGGGGTCGTGTACCACTCGGCCTGCCTCGACGCGTCGAACCCGATGCGCCCCACGCTGGAGGTCGACGCCGTCATCCGTGACGGCGACGTCGACGAAGGCCCCGTGCTGCTCCCCTGGGCCGACTTCGTCTACATGGTCGGCGAGGAGATCGCGAGGCGCTGCTTCCGCGCCTTCGCCGCCGACGACCGCATCGTCGAGCACCTCGGCGTGAAGCACCTGGCGTTCCCGATGTGGACCGCCGGCGACATCACGCGTCGTTAGCGCCGGCTTCGTCAGAGCGAGCGGCCGGTGCCTTCCCAGTAGCGATCGCGGAGGAGTCGCTTGTAGAGCTTGCCGGTGGGGTGACGAGGCAGCTCGTCCTCGAAGTCGACCGACTTCGGCGCCTTGTAGCCGGCGAGGTGGTCGCGGACGTGGCGGATGAGATCACGGGCGAGCTCGTCGGTCCCGGCCGTTCCGTCGGTGAGCTCGACGGCGGCCTTGACCTCTTCGCCCATCTCGTCGTGGGGGATCCCGAAGACGGCGGCGTCACGAACCGCCGGATGCGTCACGAGGACGCCCTCGATCTCGGCCGGGTAGATGTTGACGCCGCCGCTGATGATCATGTCGATCTTGCGGTCGGAGAGGAACAGGTAGTTCTCGTCGTCGAGGTACCCGATGTCGCCGAGCGTGCCGAAGCCGCCGGCGCGGTGCGCGCTCGCCGTCTTCTCGGGGGCGTTGTGGTACTCGAAGTCGGTGCCCATGAGGTTCTTGAACCAGATCTGCCCCGACTCGCCCGTGGGCATCTGGTTGCCGTCGTCGTCGAGGATCTGCACCTCGTAGCTCGGCAGGATCTTGCCGACGCTGCCCGGACGTTCGAGCCACTCGTCGGACGAGATGACGCTGATGATGCCGCCCTCGGTGCCGCCGTAGTACTCGTGGATCTTGGGGCCGAACCACTCGATCATGTCGCGCTTGACCTGCGGCGAGCAGGGAGCGGCACCGTGCCAGACGCACGCCAGCGACGACCCGTCGAAGCTCTTGCGGGTGGCCTCGTCGAGCTTGAGGAGGCGGATGAACTGCGTGGGCACGAGGTGGATGTTGGTCACGTCGTGGGTGTCGATGAGCTCGAGCAGCTCGGCCGGGTCGAACTTGTGCTGCATGACGCACCGCGAGCCGGCGAGGAGCGGGAGCAGCGACCAGGCCCACTGGGCGGAGTGGTAGAGCGGACCGCACAGCAGCGAGGTGCCGTCGTCGGGCATCGACAGATTGGCGAGGAGCCCGGCGGCCACCAGCTCCATGAGGTTGGCGGGCATGCCCGGCTGGATCGTGGACGTGCGCACCCCCTTCGGGAAGCCCGTGGTGCCCGACGTGTAGAACATCGGGCCGCCCAGCGTCTGGTCGGCCGGCTCATCGGCGGACGACGACGCCAGGAGCTCGCCGTAGTCCGTGAAGCCGTCGGCCGTGGCACCGCCGATGACCACCTGGAGCAGGAGCTTCTCGCCGATGCGACCCATGGCGTCGACGGCGATGTCGAGGTAGCGGTCGTCGACGAAGAGGCCCTTGGAGCCGGAGTCCTCGAGGACGTAGGCCAGCTCCTCGCCCGTCCAGTGCCAGTTGACCGGCACCATGAACAGGCCGGCGTGGCCGCCCGCGGCCTGGATCTCGAAGTTCTCGCAGCGGTTGCCGCACAGGATGGCGATGGTGTCGCCGGACTGGAGCCCCGAGTCGCGCAGCGCGTTCACCAACCGGTTGGTGGCGTCGTCGAGCTGGGCCCACGTCTCGCTTCGGAACTCGTCGATGAGGGCGATCTCATCGCCCTTGGCGTCTGCGAACTTCTTGGTGATGTCGGCCATCGTTCCCCCTGTGCGAAGTGGTGCGGCGAGGAACGTAGCGCCTGTCAGCCGTTGAGGTTGCCGGAGCGGAGGCCATCGAGGTCGAGGGCGACCCACCGGTAGCCGGCGTCGCGAACCGCGTCGATGACGGCGGATCGCTGGGCGAGCACGGCCTCGAACCGATCGACCGGGATCTCGATGCGACCGAGCTCACCGTGGTGGCGGACGCGGAGCTCGGCGAAGCCGAGGGCGCGGAGCGCGGCCTCGGCGGCCTCGACCGACTTCAGCCGGCCGAGGGTGACAGCGGTGCCGTAGGGCAGGCGAGACGCGAGGCAGGGCGCCGCCGGCTTGTCCCAGGTGCGCAGCCCCAGCTCACGTGACACGGTCCGCACGTCGTCCTTGGTGAAGCCGGCCTCGACCAACGGGAACACGGCGCCCCGCTGTGCGGCCGCGGCCTGACCGGGGCGGTGGTCGGCGAGGTCGTCGACGTTGACGCCGAGCGTCACCGTGGCACCGTCGGCCGCCCGCACGAGCGGCTCGACCGCCTCCATCAGCGCGTCCTTGCACCAGAAGCACCGGTCGGTGTCGTTGACGCGGTACGCCGCGTTCTCCATCTCGTCGGTCTCGACCTCGCGCCAGTTCAGCCCCCACTCGGCGGCGAGCGCCCGACAGTCATCGTGCTCGAGGTGGGCCAGCGACGGCGACACGGCCGTCACCGCGATGGCCCGCTCGGGGCCGAGGGTGTCGTGAGCGACCCACGCCAGGAAGGCCGAGTCGGCGCCGCCCGAGAAGGCGACCACGACGCGGTCGAGGTCGAGCAGGCACTGGCGGAGGGCGGCGAGATCAGCCATCGACGACCTCGATGCGGATCCGCTTGTTGCCCTTGCCCTTGGACTCGGTCTTCACGACCCGGACTCGGCCGACCTCGGCCGTGGACGCGACGTGGGTGCCGCCGTCGGCCTGCTTGTCGAGACCGACGATGTCGACGACCCGGATCTCGGTGACCGACTCGGGGATCATGTTGACCTTGGTCCGGATGAGGTCCTCGTCCTCGACCGCCACCGAGCGGTCGAGGAACGACACCTCGATGGGGTGATCGGCGGCGAGCTCGTCGTTGACCAGGCGCTCGACGGTGGCGCCGAACCCCTCGGGGAGCGGGTCGAACTCGAAATCCATGCGGGCCGAGAGCGGCTCCATGTTGCCGCCCGTGACCGCGGTGCCCCACTCGTTCCAGATCACGCCGCACAGCACGTGCAGCGCGGTGTGGGTGCGCATGAGCGCGTGGCGACGGTGCCAGTCGATCTCGCCGGACACGGTGGCGCCGACCTCGGGCAGCGCGCCGTCCAACGCGTGCCAGACCAGCGGACCCTCCTTGCGAACGTCGACGACCTCCGTCGCGGCGCCCGCGACCCGGAGCGTTCCCGTGTCGTGGGGCTGGCCTCCGCCGGTCGGGTGGAACGCGGTGCGGTCGAGGGCCACCCGTGCACCGGCCACGTCGACCTCGACCACGGTCGCCTCGAACGTCTGGGAGTACGCGTCTTGGAGGTACAGCAGGTCGGTCGGTGTCGCCATCGACAGAGAGTCTGTCCGAGTGGTGGACGAAGCGCGCAACGGCTCGATGCAAACCGGTCCGCCGCATGACATCCGTCACGACGTAAACTCCCGTCTTCCTGTTGGTAACTGAAGGGGATACACCGCACATGCGTAAGCCAGGCAAGTTCCGCTTGCTCGTCGCGTTGTTCATGGCGTTCGCGCTCGTTGCCGCCGCATGCGGCGACGACGACGACACGTCCACGGGCGACGACGATTCCGGGCAGTCAGATTCCGGCGGCGAGCTCGCCGGCTTCAAGGGCACGCTCCCGCTCGCCCCACTCGACGACGCGTTCAAGGACCGTCTCCTCGAGATCGACCCTGACCTCAGCGACTTCAACTACGGCGCCGAGACCTACGACGCCATCATCATCTCGGCCCTCGCGGTCGAGATCGCAGGCACCGATGGTGCCGAGTACGCGTCCGAGATCAACGGCGTGACGCGAGACGGTGAGAAGTGCACCGACTTCGCGGCGTGCAAGGCGCTCATCGATGCCGGAACCGACATCGACTACGACGGCGTGTCCGGCCCGCTCGAGTTCTCCGGAAACGGCGAGCCCACGGTCGCCAGCTACGGCGTCCAAGTCTTCGGTGAGGACAACCGCATCGACGACGCCGCCACCGAGTTCGTCGACGCCAACGCTCCCGAGTCGGCCGACGTCGACCAGGTGCCCGTCACCGCGACCCGCGAGGGCGACGGCAAGTTCAAGGTCGGCACCCTGCTCCCCGAGACCGGCTCCCTCGCGTTCCTCGGCCCGCCCGAGTTCGCCGGCGCCGAGCTCGCCGTCAAGGACCTCAACGACGCCGGTGGCGTTCTCGGTGAGACCGTCGAGCTGTCGCAGGGTGATTCCGGCGACACCACGACCGACCTCGCCAACACCACCACCGACCGTCTGCTGACCGAGAACGTCGACCTCATCGTCGGTGCCGCGTCGTCGTCCGTGAGCCTCACGGTCATCGACAAGATCACCAGCGCCGGCGTCGTGATGTTCTCACCGGCGAACACGTCGAAGAAGTTCAGCGACTACGACGACAAGGGCCTGTACTTCCGCAACGCCCCGTCGGACATCCTGCAGGGCTCCGTGCTCGCCGACGTGATCGCCGCCGACGGTCACACCACGGTGGGCATCCTCGCCCTCGACGACGACTACGGCACCGGCCTCGCCGACGACCTCCAGGCTGCCCTCGAGGCCGCCGGCATCGAGGTGGTCGAGAAGGTCGTCTACGACCCGGCCGCCCAGACGTTCGACGCCGAGGTCGGCCAGATCGAGACCGCCGATCCCGAGGCCATCGTGGTCATCGGGTTCGACGAGTCGAGCCGCATCCTGACCATCATGGTCGAGAAGGGCATCGGTCCGCGCAACAAGGCCGTCTACGGCGTGGACGGCAACATGGCCAACGCCACCGGCGAGAACTTCGACGCCGGCAAGTGATCCCGTGCACCGTCGGCACTGACTGACGAGCACTGCACTGCAAGAGGCCCCGGCGGCGACGCCGGGGCCTCTTCGCGTCTCGGATGCGTTCCGGCCGCCGCGTGGGCGCGCCGGAGGCGGGCCGACCGTACGGTCGGTCTACAGCGCCTTGGCCAGGGTGCCGAGGTAGAGCTCGATGACCTTGGGGTCGGCGAGGAGGTCCTTGCCGGTGCCCGTGTAGGCGTTCTTGCCCTGGTCGAGCACGTAGGCACGGTCGCAGATCTGCAGGCAACGGCGAGCGTTCTGCTCGACCATGATGATCGACACACCGGCGGCCTGGATCCGCTTGCAGCGCACGAAGACCTCGTCCTGGAACAGCGGCGACAGACCAGCGGACGGCTCGTCGAGGAGCAACACCGAGGGATCGGCCATGAGGGCACGGCCCGACGCCACCATCTGGCGTTCGCCGCCCGACAGGGAGCCAGCACGCTGCTTGCGTCGCTCGAACAGTCGGGGGAAGAGCTCGAAGACGACCTCGAAGCGCTCGTCGATGCGCTTGGGATCGAGGTACATGCCCATCTCGAGGTTCTCCTCGATGGTGAGCGACGGGAAGACGTTGTTGGTCTGGGGAACGAAGCCCACGCCCTTGGCAACCAGCTTCGAGGCCTTGAAGCTCGTGATGTCCTCGCCCCGGAGCTGCACCGAGCCGTCGCGGACGGGGATCAGACCGAAGAGGGCCTTGAGCAGGGTCGACTTACCGGCGCCGTTGGGGCCGATGATGCCGATCAGCTCACCCTCTTCGAGCGTCAGCTCGCAGCCGGTGAGGATGTCGACGCCGGGTACGTACCCGGCGACGATGCTCTCGGCTCGGAGCAGGCTCATGCGTCGTCTCCCGGATCAGTGGCCTCGGCTGCGTCGGCGACCGGTGCGTCGTCTTCCCAGTCGGACAGATCGCTGTCGTGGTGGGCACCGAGGTAGGCGTCGATGACCTGCTGGTTGGTACCGATGGAGTCGGGTGGCCCTTCGGCGATGATCCGGCCCTCGGACATCACCACCACCCAGTCGGAGATGTCGAACACCACGTCCATGTCGTGCTCGACGAAGATCACGGTCATCCCCTGCTCGCGCAGGTCCTTCACGTGGGTGAGCAGCGACTGGGTGAGCGCTGGGTTCACGCCGGCCATCGGCTCGTCGAGCATCACGAGCTCGGGGGAGGCCATGAGAGCCCGGGCCATCTCGAGCAGCTTGCGCTGGCCGCCGGACAGCGAGCCGGCGAACTCCTCACGCATGTGGCTGAGCTTGAAGCGCGCCAGCAGCTCGTCGGCCTGTGCCTCGATCTCGGACTCCTGCGTGCGCCACAGCGCCGGCACCAGCGACGAGAGGAAGCGCTCGCCCCGTTGACCGGTGGCGCCGAGCTTCATGTTCTCGATGACGGTCATCTTGGCCAGCGACTTGGTGAGCTGGAAGGTGCGGATCATGCCCTTGCGAGCGACCTTGTACGACGGCACGCCGTCCATCGACTCGCCGTTGAACTTCCAGGCGCCGCCGTTGACCGAGTCGAAGCCGGTGAGCAGGTTGAAGAAGGTCGTCTTGCCGGCACCGTTGGGGCCGATGAGCGCGGTGATCATGCCGCGCTGGAACTCGACGTGGTCGACGTCGACCGCGACCAGACCACCGAACTGCCGGCGCACGCCGTCGGCGATGAGGATGGGATCGGGCTTGGGCACGCCCGGCACGCGGTCGATGTCAGCCAGCGCATCGGGGGCGGACGTGCGACCACTGGTCGCCGGCGAGGTCACGGGTTCAGCGGGCATCGAGCTCGATCTCCCGTCGGTCGCCGAAGATGCCCTGCGGGCGGAACACGATGAGCGCGGCCAACAGGAGGCCGACCAGCATGAAGCGGACGGCGCCCACCTGGGTGCCCGTCATGATCGACTCGGGCACGAGGTCGTTGGCCGACGCCTGCCGCAGGAACGAGTCGGTGAAGACCAACACCATCCAGAACACCATCGCGCCGACGATGGGCCCGATGACCCTCGCCGCGCCGCCGAGCAGCAGCGAGGTGAGGATGAAGAACGTGAGCGGTGTGCCGAAGTTGTCGGGCTGGACCGACTGGGTGGAGACGGCGTTCATGAACCCGCCGAGCGAGCCGATGACACCACCCAGGACCAGCGCCTGCATCTTGTACGAGAAGACGTTCTTGCCCAGGCTGCGAGCGGCGTCCTCGTCCTCGCGGATCGACTTCAGCACGCGGCCCCACGGGCTTCGCATCAACAGGAAGACGAACGCTGCGACGATGATGACGAGGGTCCAACCGACCGTCATCGGCCAGATCTGCGTGTGGCGGAACCGCAGCGGACCGAAGCCGTACATGCCCGGGTCGAACGGGTTGAGGTCGTAGAACGGCTGGGCGAAGTTGTTGATGCCCGAGGAACCGCCGAAGATCGGGGTGAAGGTCACCGAGCGGAAGATCAGCCGGATCGATTCGGCCGCCGCGATGGTGACGATGGCGAGGTAGTCGGCGCGCAACCGCAGCGTGGGGACGCCGAGGATGAGCGCGAACACCGCCGCAGCGACCATGCCGGCGACCAGGCCGAGCCACAGCGACTGGTTGAAGTACTCGACGGTGACGCCGGCGCCGTAGGCGCCGAGGGCCACGAAGGCGGCCTGGCCGAAGTTGAGCAGGCCCGTGTAGCCGAAGTGGATGTTGAGTCCGATGCCGGCGAGGGCGAAGACGTAGGCGTCCTTGGTGAACGCGGCGCGGATCGTGGTCTCGAAGATCAGGCCCCAGTCCATCGGCGCTCCCTTCTGGTCGTCGGACGCAGTGTCGCTCGTCGGCCCATCAGCCGACCCGCTCTGCGCGACCGAGGATGCCCTGTGGGCGGAACAGCAGGACGAGGATCAGGATGGCGAACGCACCGACGTTCTTGAGCTCGGTCGACACCCAGAGCGTGGACACCTGCACGAACATGCCGATGACGAACGAGCCGAGCAGGGCGCCGTAGGCGGTGCCCAGCCCGCCGAGCGTGACGCCGGCGAACATGAGGAGCAGCAACTGGAAGCCGTACTGGAAGCTGACCTGCTCGCCGAGGCCGAAGAACACACCGCCGAGACAGGCCAGCGCGCTGCCGGCGACCCAGACGGTGAGGATCACCCGGTCGACGTCGATGCCCGACGACTCGGCGAGGTCGGGGTTGTCGGACACCGCACGCATGGCCTTGCCGATGCGGGTGTACTGGAGCGCCAAGCCGACGCCGGCGAGGACCAGCACCGACAAGACGATGATCCAGAGGTCCTTCGGGGTGATCGAGATGGGACCGATGTCGATCGCTCGCTGCAGGTTGTAGTTGCCGTAAGGACGGGTACGACCGCCGAACTGGTACAGGAAGATGTAGCGGAACAACAGCGAGAAGCCGATGGACACGACCATCATGGCGATGAGGCCGGTCTTGCGGTGGCGCAGCGGTCGCCAGACCGAGATGTCGACCAGGCCACCCACGCCGCCGGCCACGACCATGGCGATGAGCGCAGCGGGGATGAGATGGATCCCGAGGGTCTGGTTGAAGAAATAGGCGATGAGTCCGCCGAAGGTCACCAGCTCGCCGTGGGCGAAGTTGACCAGACCGGTGGTGCCGAAGATCAGCGACAGGCCGATGGCGGTCATGGCGATGATGAGGCCGAACTTGATGCCCTCGACCACCAGCTGGAGGAACTCGTCGAACGTCGAGCCCACGTTGCGGGGATCGCCTCCGAGGGCGAAGATCACCGGCCGGGTCTGCCCGAGCCGGACGGTGACCTCGAGTGAGGTGCGTTCTGCGTTGCGCAGCTCGACGCCGTCGGGCAGCGATCCCGGGTCGATCGTGACCACGTAGTCGCCCGGAGCGGGGAGGCCGATGGTCCAGCTGCCGTCCTCATCCGTCTCGGCCTGGTCGACCGCCGTCCCGTCGGCCGTGGTCACCGCGATGATGACCCCTTCGACGAAGACGTCCTCGCCCTCGTCGTCCAGGGCGCGCAGCGTGCCGCTGACCCGTTCGGAGGGGCCGCTGTCGTCCTCCTGCGCGGACGCAGGAGGCGCGAAGCTCACCACGAACAGCAGCGCGAGCACGATGCCGAGGACGGCGGTGACGATCTTGCGGAGAGTGACGTTCGACACGGAGTGCGCACTCTAGAGAACGAGCCCCGGTCCGCGAGGTGTCGGACGGTTACCGCTTGGTTACGACGTCACTCCGACGACAGCCCGACCGCCGTCAGGACCTCACCGAGCGAACCCACCATCCCGGTGGTGAAGGCGCCGAACTCGGCGTAGATGGCCGACGCTTCGTCGTAGCGCATCGTGTAGACGACCTCCTTGAGGTCGTCGGGATGCTGCGCGAACAGGGTGACGCCCCACTCGAAGTCGTCGATGCCGGTCGACCCGGTGATGACCTGCAGCACTCGGCCGGCGAAGGTCCGGCCGGACTTGCCGTGCTCCATCATCAGGCTCATGCGCTCGTCGTAGGGCAACGTGAACCAGTTCTGGTCGACATTGCGGCGCTTCGACATCGGGTAGAAGCAGAACGCCGGCTTGCCCTCGGGGGGCAGCTGGGGGTGCAGGCGGGCCTGCTTCATCGCGTCGGGCACGCCCTGGGCGTATTCGGAGATCTCGGTGAGCGAGACGTAGCTGTCGACCAGGTCGAGGCCGGCGGCGGTGAGCTCGGTCTGCAGCCGGCGGAGGCGCCATTGGTCGGGGCCGAGGGCCATGAAGCCGAGGTCGGCCTTGTGGCCCAGGACCGCGACGGCCACCACCTGGTAGCCGTCGGCCTCGGCCGACTTCACGGCCTGGCTGATGGCGTCGGCGTCGGCGAGGGGGCCGAGGGTGAAGAACAGGTGGAGGACGGCTTCGCCCGTCTGCGGGCTGGAGGCAGGGGTGTCGGTCACGGCCGCCAGCCTAGGGACCGCTCACCCCACTGGAGATTTTTCGTGGTGAACGCAGCCCATGGCTGACTTCGCCACGAAATATCCGTGTGGAGGCTCAGCCGACGACCTTCGAGAGCGTCTCGCCGAGGAGGGCGACCCGACCGGGAACGTGGCCGTTGACGATCGAGTTCACCGTGAACCCGTCGATACCGAGGGTCATCCACTCGCTGAACTGCTCGCCGATCTCGTCGGGGCTGCCGTGGGTGATGAGCGATCGGAAGCTGTCGGCCTGCTCGGCCGGCATGGCGTCGAGATCCATGCCGCGGCGCTTGAAGAAGGCGTTCATGTCGGCCACGGCCTCGTCGTGGGTGGGCGCGATGCAGGCGTTGCGCTGCATGGTGACCGTGATCTCGGAGCGATCGCGACCGAGGCGCTCGCAGTGGCCGGCCAGGGCGTCGAGCTTCCGGGGGATCTCCTCGGGGCCTGCCGTCATGTTCGAGTCGTCGGCGTACTGGGCGACCATGCGCAGCGTCTTCTTCTCGCCCGAGCCGCCGATCATCACCGGGATCTTCGAGATGGGTGCCGGCTGGTTGATGACGTCCTTGGCCGTGTAGCGCTCTCCGTCGAGACTGGGCCGCTCGTCACGGAGCATCGGCAGGATGATCTGCAGCGCCTCCTCGAGCTTCTCGAACCGGTCGGTGAAGGTGCCGAACTCGATGCCGAAGCTGTCGTGCTCGAGCTCGAACCATCCGGCACCGATGCCCAGCTGCGCTCGGCCGCCGCTGACGATGTCGAGAGACGTGATGATCTTCGCCAGCACCGCGGGGTTCCGATAGGTGTTGCCGGTGACCAGGGCGGAGAGCTTGGCGTTGGTGGTGTGCTGGGCCAGGGCGGCCAGCAGCGTGTAGCACTCGAGCATGTAGTCGTCGGGCTCGCCGAGCATGGGCAGTTGGTAGAAGTGGTCCATCACCATGACGGTGTCGAAGCCCGAGGTGTCGGCTTCCTTCGCCTGCTGGACGACCAGGTCGAAGATGCCGGCCGGGCTCACCTTGCCGTCACCGTCGGGGTAGTCGAAGGACGGGATCTGGTAGCCGAGGCGCGTCATGCCCCGGACCGTACCCTCGACGGATATCTCGTGGGCTGCAGCGACATGGGCTGCGGAACCCACGAGATTTTCGGAGGGTCAGCGCGGGGTGATGGTGACGGTGGCGTTGTAGTCCGGGACCTGGGTGCCGGGTTCGCGGTGCGACGGCCCCGATGGCAGCAGCACGTTGCCCTCGGGCCAGTGGACCTGGAGGCTGCCCTGGGGCAGGCGGGTGCAACGCAGGCGTCCGTCGAAGGTGCCGGTCTCGCTGGTGAGCCGGACGGCGGCGCCGTCGGGGAGGCCGAGATCGGCGGCATCGGCCTCGTCGATGAACACGGCATCGCGACCGGCACCGGTGAGCGGGTCGACGTCGGCGTGCACCATCGAGTTGAACTGCTTGCCGCGGCGGGTGGCGACGGTGAACGTGCCGGCCGGGAGCTTGCTCAGGTCGGGCGCGAGCGGCGTGAACCGCCCGCGGCCGCTGGGCGTGGGGAAGTCGCCGCCGGCGCAGAGGTGGCGGCCACCCCACTGGACCTGGTCGCCGGTGTCGGTGAGGTGCTGGATGCCGTCGTATGCGGGCACGACCCGTGCGATCTCCGCCCGGAGGTCGCGGTTGGTCGGCCAGGAGAAGTGGGCGCGCAACTCGGGGCGGACGCGGTTGGCGACGTCGGCGAAGAGCCGCCACTCGCTGCGGGCCTCGCCGACCTTCCGGGGGATCTCCGGCGAGAAGGCGATGCGCCGCTCGGTGGTGGTCGACGTGCCGCCACCCTCCTGTTCGTAGCGCGTGTTGACCGGCAGGAGGACGACGTCGTCGCCGGGTTCGAGCATCTGTGACGAGACCACGATGTCGGAGTGCACGCGCAGGCCGACACGGGCCATGGCGGCGTCGACCCGGGGCGGGTCGGGCAGGACCTCGCGGAAGTTGCCCCCGGAGCTCCACAGCACGTCGATGGCGCCGGCCTCGGCGGCCTCGAGCATCTCGGCCGCGGTGAGCCCGGGCGTGGACGGCACGTCGAAGCCCCACTGCTCGCCGAGGGCCGCAGCGTGCTCTTCGTCGACCGGCGCGCCGCCGGGGAAGGCGGTGGCATAGGCACCCATCTCGGCTCCGCCCTGCACACCGGAGTGGCCTCGGATGGGCATGAGGCCGGCGCCGTTTCGGCCGACGTTGCCGCGGGCGAGGGCGAGGTCGACCAGGGACCGGACACCGTCGACCGCGTCGGTGTGCTGGGTGATGCCCATCGACCACGTGATGATGGCCGACGATGCGTCGGCGTACTCGCGGGCGAACGCCTCGACCACGGCGGGGTCGACGCCGGCGGCCGAGCAGAGCTCGTCGTGGCGCACGTCGTCGAGCGATGCCAGCAGGTCGTCGAAGCCCTCGGTGTGCGCGTCGACGAAGGCATGGTCGATGGCATCCCACTCGACCAGCTTCTGGAGGGTGGCGGCCACGAGGGCGACGTCGCCACCGGGCCGGACCGGCACGTGGAGGTCGCACATCTTGGTGCCGAACAGGAACGACTCGACCGAAGACGGCACCCAGTAGCGATCGAGCCCCGGCTCGAGGAAGGGGTTCACCACCACGACCCGCAAGCCGTTCTTGCGAGCGAGGTACAGGTGCTTCATGAAGACCGGCTGGTTGTTGGCCGGGTTGGTCCCCCACAGCACGAGCAGGTCGGACTCGAGCACGTCCTGGAGCGAGCACGTGGTGGCGGCGACGCCGATGGTCGACTTCAGGCCGAGGGTCGACGGGGCGTGGCACACCCGGGCGGCGGAGTCGATGTTGTTGATGCCCATGGCCCGGGCCGCCTTCCCGGCCACGTAGTAGGTCTCGTTGGTGAGCCCACGGCTGGTGAGGTAGATCGCCGTACGGTCGGGGCCGGCCTCGCGGATGCCGGACGCCAGGGCGCCCAACGCCTCCTCCCAGCCGATGGCCCGGAAGCCGGGCTCGCCGTCGCGCCGACGCATCGGCACGCCGAGCCGACCCATCGCCCGTAGCTCCTCGCCCGAGCGGTGACGGAGGGGTTCGACGTCGGACAGCAACACCGGGTCGAGCGGGTCGGCGGTGTTGAGCTCGAGCAGTCGGAGCCGCGTGGAGCACAGGTGGATGCCGTCCATGGTCCAGTCGTGGAACCCGGCGACACCCAGTGCACAACCGTCGCACACCCCCTTGGACAGCACGTCCCACGCGTACTTGGGGTGGTTGCTGGTGGCGAGGAGGGTGTGGAGCATCTCCTTCTCGTGGCGAGGCTTCTGCATCCCGATGCCGTTGATGTGGGTGGTCGACACCCAGCGGTCGGGATCCCAGCCACGCAGCTGCTCGTCGATGCTCACCCCGCTTCTCCCGTGTGGGCATCGGTGTAGCGCCGGACGGTGCCGCTGCTGGCCCAGCCGTAGAGGTCGAGACGGCCGATGCGAGCGGCATCGACGGCGAGTGACGTGGGTGCGCCCTTGGCGACGATGGTGGAGATGCCGGCGGCCCAGGCCTTCTGCACGATCTCGAACCCGACGCGGCCGCTGACCGCCAACCCTTGGCCGGCGGCAGGCAGGGCGCCGGCGAGGAGTCGCTCGCCGACCACCTTGTCGACCGCGTTGTGCCGGCCGACGTCCTCGCGGACGACCACGACCGAACCGTCGGGGCGGAACAGGGCCGCAGCGTGGACGGCGCCGGTGGCGGCGAAGATCGGCGTCTCGGCCAGCATCCGCTCGGGCGCGTCGATGACGACGTCGAGCGGGATCGGCGCGGTGACGGGCAACGGGTGCAGGCGGGTGCGCAGCTCGTCGACGGCGGTGGTGCCACACATGCCGCACGCGCTGGTGGTGACACCGAGGCGTGGCTCGGGCACCGGCGCCCGGCCACCGGTGCTGACGGTGACCACGTTGAACTCGGACTCGACCACGCTGCCCGGCCCGTCGCCTCGGCAGTACTTGACCGTCTGGACGGTGGCGCCGCCGAGCAGACCCTCGGTGGCGCAGAAGCCGGCGGCCAGTTCGAAGTCATGCCCCGGGGTACGCATGGTGGTGCCCACGAGGTTCCCGTCGAGACGGATCTCGAGCGGCTCCTCGACCGCGACCTCGTCGGGGGCGCGGCTGGCGCCGGCGGTCTCGACCCGGCTGGTCAGGATGCGGTGGGTGCGGCCGCGGGGC
>JBFJNI010000094.1:0-14484 GCA_041618235.1 Acidimicrobiales bacterium | reverse complement strand
CGCCGCTCGGGCCGGTGGCGACCGGTCCGCCAGCGCCGCGTAATCGCGACTTTTCGCCGGCGTCACTCCTCCTGGTCCCCAGGCCGCCACCGCAACGGCCCGGTCCGGGTGTGCAAGGGCGCCACAACTGCCCGGTCCGGGATCTGCACGCAAGGTTGGGCCGAAAATGGCTGCAGGACGACCGCAATGCGCCCAACCTGCGCCGCCGGCCCTGGGTC
The DNA here is from genome assembly GCA_041618235.1 of Acidimicrobiales bacterium. GTDB lineage: Bacteria > Actinomycetota > Acidimicrobiia > Acidimicrobiales > Salinilacustritrichaceae > Salinilacustrithrix. The sequence continues at coordinate 14,266 of JBFJNI010000094.1, read as the reverse complement.
AGCGCCGGATCCACCACCACAACTTCCCGGTCCGGGTGTGTTGCGGTCACCACAGTTGCCCGGACCGGGCACGAACGGTCGCCAGCACCGGTAGCACCCACCACCACCACCAGAACTCGCTCAGCGCCGGCGCATGCGCACCCGCTGCTCCCCCACCTCGACACCCTCGGCCACCAGGCGCCGGCGGTGCTCGGCCTCGTGACCGGGCACCAACCGACCGTCGGCGGTCACGACCCGCCACCAGGGCAGTGCGCCGTCCGACGTCGCCATGATCCGGCCCACCGCACGAGCCGCGCCCGGGCGCCCGGCCTCGGCGGCGATCTCGCCGTAGGTTGCCACCTCGCCGGCGGGTAACGAGCGGACGACGGCGTGGACGGCGACCTCGAAGTCGCTCAACACGGCAGCACGCACTCAGGCGCATGGGTTCGCCATGCAAGAGGGGCGCGCTTGCGGACGACGAGATCGATCAGGGCAGGCGCGTCAAGCACAACTTCTCGATGTCCGCGACGAGTCCGTTGCAGAATCCGAACTCCAGTGAACCCCAGCGACTCTGGATGTGGACGTTGGCGCCAGACTCAGGATCGACGAAGTGGACGGACTGCAGGATCACGGCGCGCATCGAAGTCTTGTCCGCGACGAACTGGCCGCAACGATCTCCCCACATGGAGATCGGTCCGTAGTAGAGGACGGACAACCCCTTCTCCCACACGGCTGGCACACACCGGAAGTTGCTACGAACCATCTGCTTCGCACACGCGCTCCGATGGTCACCAGGCGGCACATCCGAGAAGGCCATCGCGAGGAACAGGTGCATTCGCTTCCGAAGGAGCAACTGCCCCGGCCCCACTCGGTCCGACGCGTCGACCGGGTACCGGCTCGGAACCAGGTGCCCCCGCAAAGCGCTCAGCAGATCTTCAGAGCCCACGCACCCCGTTCTAGTGCCTGGTCAGCATCGAGACTGCGCCGCCAGGCACGTCGCCGTGCCTACCATCGGCGACCATGCGCACGCTCACCGACGCCGCCGCCGACCAGCACGCCCACGAGATCGGCGAGCAGGGCTACACCATCGTCGAGGACGCCTTCGACGCCGAAACGGCGGCCACCGTCCTCGAGCGGCTCGACGAGCTGGTCGAGGTCCTGCACATCGAGCCGGCGACGAACTCGTTCGAGGGGTCGAGCACCTACCGCGTCTACAACCTGCTCACGCACGGCCCGCTGTTCGAGGCGATCGCCATCGCCCCGTGCGCGCTGCCGGTCGTCGAGCGCATCCTGGACCACGAGTGCCTGATGTCGACGCTGTCGTCCATCGACATCCGTCCGGGCGAGTCGGCCCAGCCGATCCACGCCGACGACCAGGTCATGCCGATCCCCAAGCCGCACCCCGCCACCGTGTGCAACACGATGTGGGCGCTCACCGACTTCACCGAGGAGAACGGGGCGACCCGTGTCGTCCCCGGCTCGCACCTCGCCGACGACCACCCGGTCTACGGCCAGGACTACGACTCCGTCCCGGCCGAGATGGCCGCCGGCAGCGTCCTCATCTGGCACGGCAGCCTGTGGCACGGCGGCGGCGCCAACCAGAGCGACCAGCGGCGCGTCGGCATCGCCTCGAACTACTGCGCCGGCTACATCCGCCAGCAGGAGAACCAACAGCTCGGCATCCCGATGGAGATCGCCGCGAAGTTCGACCGGCGGCTCCAGCGCCTCTGCGGCTACGGCACCTATCGCGGCCTCATCGGCCACATCGACAAGACCGACCCCGTCACGCTGCTCGCCGACGACGCCGAGCACTCGATGCTGTGGGACCTGGCCTGAGCGCCCTCGACCAGATCGACGCTTGGGACGTGCCGTCGGCGGTCGCCGGCGTCTTCACCGTCGACGGCCTCGTCGCCACCCACGGCCCCACCGATCGCACCTACCCGCTGGCCTCGGTGTCGAAGGTGCTGGCGGCGATCACCGCCCACATCGCCGTCGAGGAGGGGTCGATCGGCCTCGACGACCCTGCCGGGCCAGAAGGTTGCACCGTCCGACACCTGCTCGCCCACGCCAGCGGCCTCCCGCCCGATGGCGATGCCGTGCCGCTCGGCCCACCCGAGCGCAAGCGCATCTACTCCAACGTCGGCTTCGAGGTCCTCGGCCGCCACCTGTCGCACCAGGCCGGCATGCCGCTGCACGAGTACGTCCACCTCGCGCTGGTCGACACGCTCGGGCTCACCGGCACCCGCGTCGACGGCTCACCCGCGCATGGCTACCGCTCGACGGTCGCCGACCTCGTCACCGTGCTGCAGGCGGTCGTCGATGGCTCGCTCCTCGCGCCCAGCTCGGTCGAGGCCATGACCACCCCGGCCTTTCCCGACCTCGCCGGCGTCCTCCCCGGCTACGGCGCGCAGGACCCCAACCCGTGGGGCCTCGGCGTCGAGGTCCGCGGCGAGAAGTCGCCGCACTGGACCGCGCCGACCAACAGTCCGCGGACCTGGGGCCACTTCGGTCGGTCCGGGACCTTCGTGTGGTGGGACCCCGAGGCTGCGCTCGGCCTCGTCGTGCTCACCGACCGCGACTTCGGCCCGTGGGCCATCGACGCATGGCCTCCGCTCGCGGCCGCGGTGCTAGCTGAAGCGTGAGCGGTCAGCCCGGGTTCATCTGGTCGGTGAGCGTCTTGGCATCGAAGTAGTCGCGCCACAGCGTGATCTTGCCGTCGGCGACCTCGAACACGCCCATCACCGGCAGCTCCAACCACGTCCCGCCGATCTCGAAGCGGTCGAGCCGCTCGTTGAGCACGGTGGTGTCGTCGGCGAGCTGGCGGTGCACGACCCAGTCGATCTGGGTCGCCGATCCGAGGAAGCCCGTCAGCACGTCGCGGATGCCCTGATGGCCTTCAACCGCGCCCATGGGAACGTTGTCGTAGACGACGTCGTCGGCGCAGCACGCGAGGGCTGCGTCGAGGTCGTTGGCGGTGACGGCGGCGAGGAACTGGTCGACGATGGCGGCAGCGGTCATGGGGACTCCTGGTCGGCGAGGGGACGTCCCGATGGTGGCACGACGATCCAGATGGCGGAGCCCCGAATCGTCAGAGTGGCAGGCGGTGCTGGAGCACGCCGGGACCGTCGGCCCGCTCGGTGAGGATCCGAGCGAACTCGACCACGCCGATCTCGATGCGTTGCCCGTCGGCGCCGGACACGAAGGTCGCGCCGGCGGGACCGGTCAGCGTCAGGCGGAAGGGCTCGCCATGCGTGGCGGCCCACTCGGCGACGATGTCCTCGAGGATCCGGCCGTCGTGCACCGGGTCGTGGTCGGGCTCCTGGCCGATGGCGTGCGCGACATCGATGCGGTGCATCCACACGTCGCGGGTGAACCCCATGTCCATGAGGTACGAGACCGGCTGGCGTCCGACGGGCTCGGGCAGATTCAGCAGCGGGAGCTTGGCGATCAGCCTCGGGAGCTTCGTGCGCGCCCGGAGCGCTCGCACGGAGCAGTCGTCCCACTCGGCGATCAGCTCGTCGGTCGAGCGACCGGCGCGCTCGCGGACCTGGAACTCGTTCATGCCGTCGTACCACTGGGCGGCGCCGATCTCCTCGACGATGGGCTTGCCCTTCCGGGCCTGGCGGATGAACTCCCGCGGCGAGATCTGCCCAGCAGCCGACCCGACCAGGTGGGCGACCAGAGCCCGGACATCCCAACGCTCGCACTCGGTGGGTGCCGACCACTGCTCCGGAGTGAGACGACGGATCACCGCGGCGAACTTCTCGTTCTCCCGAGCCGTGAGCGACATGGCCTCGTCGTGCCCGATGCGTTCGATGGTGGAGACGTTGCGCTCGGCCGCGATCGGTGTGGTCATCGTCCGAGCATGCGCCCGATCGCCGAATCGGACAAGCGTGATCTTTCGGATGGGCTCGGATCAGCCGTCGACGTCCTTGCGGCGACGCAGGAGACGCCCGCCGGCGCCGGCGGCCGACCACGTGGCCCTCCCGACCTTCGCGCCGGTGCCGACGGTCACGCGTCCGACCTGCGCGCTGGTGTCGACGGTGGCCCGTCCGACCTTGGCGCCGGTGTCGACCGCGACACGCCCGGCCTTGCCGGCCTGCTCCTTTGCGACCTTGCCGGCGCTCTCGGCCGCCGACTTGGTCCGCTCGAGCGCACGGGCCGCCCACGCGTACTCGGTGCCGAGCACCGCGAAGCCGGCGACGACGACGAGCAGACCCGGTCCGGGCAGCACCAGCATCGCCAGCCCACCGAGCACGAGGACGCCACCGACCACCGACACGGCGATGCGCTTCGACGACTGGAGGATGAACCGGAAGACGGCCGACGGTTGCGGAACGCTCATGTCCCAGATCGTACGATACCGTCGGCTTCCGTGCGTTCGGAGGTGAGGCCCGGGTTCGCTCAGAACTGGCTGGGCGCCAGCTCCATGAGGTCGCCGAAGCCGGCCGTGACCGCGCCGGCCATGCCGCGGGCCTGGGGCAGCAGCTGGGTGGCGTAGAACCGAGCGGTGGTGAACTTGGCCTCGAGGAACTCGTCGGAGAAGCCCGCCTTGTCGCCGGCCAGCATCTCCTTGGCGACCAAGGCCTCCTCGGCCAGGATCCAACCGCCGGTGACGATGCCGAACTGGCGCAGGTACGGCGTGGCGCCGGCGAGGGCGTTGCGCACGTCCTCCATGCCGTTGGCCATGACCCAGTCGGTGGTCTCGGTGAGCGATGCCAGCGCGTCGGCGAGGGCATCAGCGATGACGACGTACTCCGCGCCGGCAGCACGCACGCGCTCGACGGTGTCGGCGACGTCGGCGAGGAAGTCCTTCACCACGCCACCGGCACGCATCGGCAGCTTGCGACCGACGAGGTCCATGGCCTGGATGCCGTTGGTGCCCTCGTAGATCGGGGCGATGCGGGCGTCGCGGAAGTGCTGGGCGACGCCGGTCTCCTCGACGTAGCCCATGCCGCCGAACACCTGGATGGCGGTCGAGGTGATCTCGACACCGAGGTCGGTGCCCCAGCCCTTGCAGATCGGGATCAGCAGGTCGACGCGCTCCTGGGCGGTCGTGCGGGCCTGCTCGTCGGGGGCATGGTGGGCGATGTCGATGCCCTTGGCCGTGGTGTAGACGAGACCGCGGAGCGCCTCGAGCTGCGCCTTCATCGTGAGGAGCATGCGCCGCACGTCGGGGTGCTCGATGATGGGCGACTGCACGCCGGGCTCGGCGCCGATGGCCCGGCCCTGCAGTCGCTCGTTCGCGTACTGGCGGGCGTCCTGGTAGGCGCGGTCGCCGACGGCGAGGCCCTGGAGACCGACCGAGAGGCGGGCGTTGTTCATCATCGTGAACATGTACGCCATGCCCCGGTTCTCCTCACCGATGAGGTAGCCGGTGGACTCGCTGTAGTCGAGGACGCAGGTGGGGCTGGCCTTGATGCCGAGCTTGTGCTCGATCGACTGACAGACGACGCCGTTGTGCTGATCGGTGAGGTTGCCCTCGTCGTCGAGCAGGAACTTCGGCACGATGAAGCACGAGATGCCCTTGGTGCCAGGAGGCGCATCGGGGGTGCGAGCCAACACGAGGTGGACGATGTTGTCGGCCATGTCGTGCTCGCCCCACGAGATCCAGATCTTCGTGCCCGAGATCTTGTAGGTGCCATCGTCCTGCTTGACGGCCCGGGTGCGGACGGCGCCGACGTCGGAGCCGGCTTGCGGCTCGGACAGGTTCATCGTGCCCGACCACTCGCCGGTGACCATCTTGGGCAGCCAGGTCTCGCGCTGGATCTCGTCGCCGTGCACCAGCAGCGCGTCGATGGCGCCCTGGGTCAGCAGCGGGGCCATCGAGAACGCCTCGTTGGCGGCCGTGAGCATCTCCTGCATCGCGATGCCGACCACCCAGGGGAAGCCACCGCCGCCGTAGGTCTCGGGCAGGGCGACGCCGCCCCAGCCGGCGGCGACGTAGTCGTTGTACGCGTCGATGAAGCCGGTGGGCGTGGTGACGCTGTTGTCCTGGTTCCAGACCGTGGTCTCGATGTCGCCCACGCGGTTGAGCGGGGCGACCTTGTCCTGCATGAAGCGAGCGCACTCCTCGAGCACACCTTCGACCATCTCGGGCTCGGCGTGCTCGAAGCCCTCGAAGGACGTCAGCTCGCCGATGTCGACGAGGTGCCGGAGCACGAATCGGATGTCGTCCATGGGAGCGGAGTAGTCGGCCATCGCGCCAGGTTACCGAGCGGTAGTGCCTGCTCCCAGGTCGCTACGCGAGCCCGTTCACCCGGGAACCGGGAGCTCCACGGTGAAGCGGCAACCGGCGCCGGCGTTGGCGACGCTGATGGACCCGCGTTGGGCGTCGACGAGCCCGCGTGCGATGGCCAGGCCGAGGCCGCCGCCGCGATCGACCCCTCCGGTGCGGGCCGAATCGCCGCGGAACGCGAGGTCGAAGACGCGGGGAAGATCGTCTTCCGGGATGCCGCCGCAACCATCCTGCACGGACAGCCGGACACGGTGATCCACGACGTCGACGCACACCTCGACCACCCCCCCGGTCGGGGTGTGGCGCACTGCGTTGTCGAGGAGGTTGCGCACGACCCGGACGAGCTCGTCGGGTGCGACCTCGACCGTGGGGTCCGGATCTCCGTCGCGGCCGCGCAACACGATCGCGCGCTCGGATGCGAGCGGCACGGCGCCGGCGACCGCCTCGCTCACCACGTCGCCCAACCGCACCAGCTCGAGGCGCACGTCGAGCGCACCGGCTTCGATGCGGCTCAGCTCGAAGAGGTCGTCGACCAGGCGGGCGAGGCGATCGGTCTCGGTGCGGATGGTGTCGTGGTAACGCCGTACGTCGGCGGGGTCGTCGACCACGCCGTCCTCGATGGCTTCGACCATCGCCCGGATGCCGGCCAACGGTGTGCGGAGGTCGTGTGAGACCCAGGCGATGAGCTCACGTCGAGCGCGCTCCATGGAACGCTCACGAGTTCGGGCCTCGTCGAGCCGCTCCGAGGCCAGATGGAGCTCGGCGGCCACGCGCCGCAGCTCGTCGGCCACCGGAACGTCTCCCACCATGATGAGGTCGCCGTCGCCGAGTCGTCGGGTGAGCTCCTCGAGGTCGCGGCTGGCGGTACCGATGCGTGAGCCGAACCGCACGGCCATCACCACGGCCACCGTCGCCGACGCCACCAGCACCACGAGCAGGGCACCGAGGTCGTGTGACGACACGAACATCGACCCGGCGGCGAGGATCACGCCGACGAAGGTGCCCAGCACCGCGACCAGCGCGACGGCCACGGCTTGGGCGCGCAGCGACGCCGAGCGCATCGAGCGCAGGACCAGCGCGCCGACGACCGCAGCGGACAGCGCCCCACCGCCGGCGAGACCGAGCAGGGCGATGGTGTCGCCGCCGGGGAGGTCGAGCAGCCACGCGGTGGCGACCGTCAGGCTCACGCCGGCGGCGAGGATCACGAGCTGGGCACGGATGCTCATGGCTCGAACCGATAGCCGACGCCCCACACGGTGGCGAGGTGTCGGGGTTCGCCGGGGTCGACCTCGATCTTCTCGCGGAGCCGGCGGACGTGCACGGTGACCGTCGACGTGTCGCCGAAGCTGTAACCCCAAACCTTCTCCAGCAGCTCCTCGCGGCGGAACGCGCGGCTCGGGTTGCGCATCAGGAACGCGAGCAGCTCGAACTCGCGCGACGTCAGGTTCACGACCTCGCCGTCGCGTCGAGCTTCACGGGCGACGACGTCGACCTCGAGGTCGCCGGCCACGAGCCTCGGTGACGCCCCGGCCTCCACCGTCTCCCGACTCCCCTGCACCCGGCGCAGCACCGCCTTCACGCGTGCGACCAGCTCCCGAGGCGAGAACGGCTTGGTGATGTAGTCATCGGCTCCCATCTCGAGGCCGACGACGCGATCCGTCTCGTCGCCGCGGGCCGTGAGCATGACCACCGGTACCGGTGCGAGTGCTCGCAGACGTCGGAAGAGCTCGATGCCGTCGATGCCGGGCAGCATGAGGTCGAGCACCACGAGATCCGGCGGTCGCTCGAGCAGCGCGTCGAGCGCCTCGCCGCCGTGGCGGAAGCTGTCGACCTCGAAGCCATCGCGCTCGAGATAGCGCACGACGACCTCGGCGATGGCCATGTCGTCCTCGACGACGACGATCCGGGAGGCATCGCTCACCTGCCCGATGCTACGGACGATGGCCCGTCCCTGGCCGCCCACGGCAGGAGTTCCGCACTTCGTAAGCGGCTCCGGAGGTCTTCCGTCGCCCGCGTCTGGGTACGTTTCGACGGATGTTCGTGCTGGTGGTCGCCAAGGAACCCGTTCCCGGCCGGGTCAAGACGAGGCTCTGTCCACCCTGCACGCCTGACCAGGCCGCCGCGATCGCCGAGGCCGCGCTCGCCGACACCATGCAGGCGGCGACGGCCTGCGGCGCCGACGAGGTGGTCGTCGCGCTCGACGGCCGGCCCGGTGAGTGGCTCCCCGAGGGCGTGCGCACCTTCCCCCAGGTCGACGGCTCGTTCGACCAGCGACTCGCAGCTGCGTGGGCGGAGACGTCCGGCCCGGGCATCCAGATCGGCATGGACACACCGCAGGTCGAAGCGACGATGCTCGACCGCGCGCTCGCCACGCTCGACGACGACGACGTCGACGCCGTGCTCGGCCCCGCACACGACGGCGGCTGGTGGATCATCGGTCTGCCCACCAACGACGAGCGCGTGTTCCTCGACGTCCCCATGAGCCGCGACGACACCGGCCACCTCCAGCGCCGGCGACTCGACGACCTCGGCTACCGGGTCGGCGACCTGCCGACACTCACCGATGTCGACCACTTCGACGACGCCCTCCGCGTCGCCTCGCTGGCACCGGCGACCCGCTTCGCCGGCGTGGTGCACAGCATCGACGCCTGCCGGCCAGCGAGGGCCGAGACGGTGCGATGAGCACAACCGTGCCGTCGACGATGCGGCTGTACACGTCGTGTGGTCTCGACCTGGCGCCCGACGCACACCGGTGGTTCGCCGAGCCCGACGACGCCGACCGCGCTGCCATCGACGGTCTGGACTCCCCTGTTCTCGACGTCGGCTGCGGACCAGGGCGCATCGTGGCCCACCTCGTCGCGTCCGGCGTCACCGCACTCGGCGTCGATGTCAGCGCTGCGGCGGTCGACCGCACCCGGGCTCTGGGAGCGCCGGCGCTGCTCCGCTCCGTCTTCGATCCGCTCCCCGGCGAGGGTCGATGGGGCGCCGCCGTGCTGCTCGACGGGAACATCGGCATCGGCGGCGACCCGGTGACGCTGCTCAGCCGGCTGCGCGACCTGTTGCGTCCCGGCGGGAGGGTGATGGCGGAGGTCGAGGCCCCCGAGACCGAGTCACGCGTCGTCGACGCCTGCATCGCACTCGACGGCATCGACACGGGCTGGTTCCCGTGGGCCATCGTGAGCGCCACCTGCATCGGAGCATCGGCTGATGAGGCCGGTCTGAGGCTGCTCACCGTGCGTTCCACCGACCACCGCTGGTTCGCGACCCTGCAGCGTTCGTAGGACGGCGTCCCGGGCCGGCGTTCGTGCGCGCGGTCTGCCCATGTCACGATGCGACCGTGGACGAAGCACCCACCATCCAGCGGGCGCGGTTCGACGAGCTCTCACCGCGAGACCTGTACGACATGCTGCGACTGCGATCCGAGGTCTTCGTCGTCGAGCAGGAGTGCGTGTTCCTCGACCTCGACGGTCGCGACCACGAGCCGTCGGCCGAGCACCTGTGGATCCGCGACGACGCCGGCGTCGCGGCCACGCTCCGTCTGCTCGAGGAGGGCGGCGGCGTGCGATCCATCGGACGCGTCGTCACCCGTCCCGACGTCCGCTCCAACGGCACCGCCGCACTGCTGATGGCCGAAGCCATCTCGATCCTCGAGGCCGACGGCTGCACCGCCATCATCATCGGAGCGCAAGCCCACCTCGCCGACTGGTACGGCCGCTTCGGCTTCGTCGTGTCGGGTCCCGAGTACGACGAGGACGGCATCATGCACGTTCCGATGCGACGCGTGAACTCGTGAGCCTGGTCCCGCTCGACACCGGCGTCCTGGCGTGGCTCGCTGACGAGCCGTCGCTCAGCGCGCCCAACGCCGGCCTCGTCATCGATGCCGATGCCGCCACCGTCGTCGACACGCTTTGCGTTCCGTCCCAGACCGGCGCGTTCATCGCCGCCATCGAGGAGCTCGGGCTGCGCGTGCGTCGAACGGTGCTGACCGCCTCGAACATCGAGTTCGTCGGCGGCACCAGCCTGTTCACCATGTCGGGGATGTACGGCCGACCCCAGACCAGCGCGCACCTCGACCAGCCGCCGACGCCCGACGTCTACCGCACGCTGCTGCCGGACGTCGCCGGCGAGTTCGACGACGAGATGACCACCAGGCCGATCAGCCACATCGTCGACGAGCCCGCGCAGCTCACGCCGGCGATCTCCCTGCATCCGTGCAGCGGTCCCCAGCAGGAGAACCTCGTCGCCGTCGTCGAGGGCGCATCGATCTGCTTCGCCGGCGCGATGGCCAGCTTCGGCGTGACGCCGCTCTGCTACCAGGGCGACCCCGCCCGGTGGGCGGAAGAGCTCGACGCCATCCTCGACCTCGCTCCCATCATCGTCCCGGGTCACGGCGGCATCGGTGGCGAGGAGGAGATCCGCGAGCTGCAGGCCTATCTGCGAGCCTGCGTCGCAGCCGACGGCGACCCCGCCGCCATCGGCTCGGGTCCGTGGGACAGCTGGCGCCATCGTGACCACGACGAGGTCAACGTCGAACGTGCCGCCATGCTCGCGCGAGGCGAGGACGCGATTCCCTCATCGATGCTGCGCCGCGCCGGCCTCGCCTGACCTCCCCACCACGACGGACGCTGCGATCCACGAGATCCCCGGGATCGGTACGCTCCCGAGACGTGTACGACGTCGCAGATGCCCTCGACCGCTTGCCCGACGGTGCGCGGCTGGTGCGGGTGCTGCACCTCCACGGCTTCGGCTCCCGCCATGCCGGCGAAGCCGCCGCCATCGACGCCGACGGCCGGGTGATCGCCGGCCGCATCCTGGCCGGCCTCGTCGACGACGCGCTGACGGATGCGCCAGCCTCGCCCTCGGTCATCGGCGTCGACGTGACCGACCCCGAAGCCGAGTCCGCCGGCATGGCCTGCGGTGGGCACGCCGAGCTCTTCGTGCAGCCGGTCGACACCATCGACCAACTGGCCTGGAGGTCGCTGCGCCAGCGTCGCCCCGTCGTCGTGGTCACCGACGTCGCAACCGGCGCGACGCGGGTCGTCAGCGACCACGACCTCGCCGGCACCACGGGGAACGACGACCTGCTGGCCGATCAGCGTTCACGAGCGCTGCTGCGCTCCGGGCGCTCGACGCTCGAGGTCGAGCACCAGCTCATGATCGAGTCGTTCCTCCCGCCGACCACCGTGCGCATCGTCGGTCACGCCGGCGTCGGCGTCGCGCTCGCCGCCCAGGCCGACCTCCTGGGATGGCACCACCAGACGGTCGACGGCACCGACGACGCCGTGGCGGCCGCAGAGGCGCAGCTGTCGCATGACGCGCTCGTGATCCTCAGCCACGACGAAGCGGTCGACACCCCGTGCCTGGCCGCGGCACTCGCTCACGGTCGGGGCTACATCGGCGCGCTGGGCTCCCGTGGAACGCAGGCCGCACGTCGCGAGCGACTCGTCGACGTCGGCTTCGACGCGACGCAGCTCGACACGATCCACGGTCCGGTCGGCCTCGACCTCGGCAGCCGCACGCCGGCCGAGACGGCGGTGGCCATCGTGGCCGAGATCATCGCCCACCGATCGGGGCGACAGGCCAGCTCGCTCGCGGCCACCGACGGCCCGATCAACGGCTGACGACCGAACCCGGCGATCAGCGGGTGTCCATCACCCGGAACGCCTCGGCCAGCCGACCCTCTCCCAGACCGCCGGCCGCGGCGTTGGCCGTGGCCCACTCGCGCAACCGGACCTCCATGCCCTCGGGATCGGTCATCTGGCTCACGTGACAGCGCAGCGCCTTCATCTTGCGGTCGAAGGTGTCGGTGATGTCGACGTGTGCCTCGGCATCGGGCCCGCCACCCATGATCCACAGCTCTTCGACGCTCCACGCGTCGTGCCCCTCGTCCACCAGCTCGGGGAAGGTGAACGGGTTGCGGGCATCGGGATAGACCGCGCAGCACGCGGCCTCGCCCGCCGCGATGTGGTCGGGATGGTTGCGGTAGACGCTGTCGAGCGTCCGGATGGGCGACTGGGTCACGACCCGGCGGGGACGAACGTGGCGGATCACGCGCGAGATGTCGCGGCGCAGGTCGAGCGTGACCTCGAGCCGTCCGTCGGGGTACCCGAGGAAGTGGAGCTCGTCGACGCCGATGGCCTGGGCCGCGGCGGTCTGCTCGCCGCGACGGATGCCGGGGATGTCCTCGCGGGGCACGTCGGGATCGAAGCCGCCGGCGTCGCCATCGGTGATGATGCAGTACACGACCTCGGCACCGGCCTCGGTCCAGCGAGCGATGGTGCCCGCAGCGCCGAAGTCGACGTCGTCGGGGTGGGCGGTCACGACCAGGATGCGTTCGACTTCGTCATCGGCGAGCATCCGGTCACGCTACCGGCGTTCGTGCGCTGACCGAGGGCCGGACCAAGTGGTGAACGATCGGTGACATCGCCGCCCGCGGGCGCGGCCCGCACCGACCACCCGTAGCCTGTACCCATGGGAATCTTCGGCCGTGACAAGACCACGATGATCAACGCCGACGAGGCGCTGCCGGGCCGCGAGCAGACGATGCCGGTGACCGATCGCCACCTCGTGCTCGGGACACCGATGCAGGGCCCGTGGCCCGACGGCCACGAGGTGCTCTACGTCGCCATGGGTTGCTTCTGGGGGGCCGAGCGCATCTTCTGGCAGATCCCCGGCGTGCACTCCACGGCCGTGGGCTACCTGGGCGGCTGGACGAAGAACCCGACGTACGAAGAGACCTGCACGGCCCGCACCGGCCACACCGAGTCGGTGCAGGTCGTCTACGACCCGGCCCAGGTCGACCTCGACACGCTCTTCGCGGCGTTCTGGGAGAACCACGACCCGACCACGCCCAACCGGCAGGGCAACGACGTCGGCACGCAGTACCGCTCGGCCATCTATGCCACCACGCCCGAGCAGCTGGCGGCGGCCGAGGCGTCGCGCGACCGCTACCAGAAACTCCTGGACGACAACGGCAACGGGCAGATCTCCACCGAGATCGAGCCGGTCGAACGGGCCGGCGACGGCGTCTGGTACTACGCCGAGGACTACCACCAGCAGTACCTCCACAAGAACCCCGGCGGGTACTGCAACCACGGGTTCTGCCAGGTCGCCTACTCGTGATCGTCCTCGTGATGGCGCTGTTCTTCATCGCCCTGATCGGGATGGGCGTGATCGGCGGCAAGATCATGGGCCGCCGACGCTGAGATTCAGCCGACGTTGGCGATGCCTCCGTCGACCACGATGGTCTCGCCCACGAGGTAGGTCGACGCCTTCGATGCCAGGAACAGCGCGGCGCCGGCCATGTCGTCGGGCTGACCGATCCGACGGGCGGGCACGCCCTTGGCGACCATGTCGCGCCCCTCCTCGGACCCGAGGGCGAAGGCCATCATCTTCGACTCGAACGGTCCGGGGGCGATGGCGTTCACCAGCACGTGATCGGACACCAGGTTCTTGGCCAGATGACGCGTGAGGGCGAGGATGCCGGCCTTGGTCGTGCTGTAGGCGTAGGTCTCCATCGCCGGCGTGCGGATACCGTCGATCGAGCCGATGTTGATGACGCGGGCCGGGTCGTCGGCCGTGGCGGTCTTGCGCAGCATCGGCAGGAACGCCTGCGTGAGCAGGAACGCCCCCTTCACGTTGATGTTGAACAGCTTGTCGAACGCATCCTCGGGGTATTCGTCGAGCGGCGCACCCCAGGTGGCACCCGCGTTGTTCACGAGCACGTCGAGGTGATCGGTTCGCTCGGCGACCGCCGCCACCAACGCGTCGACGCCCTCCTGGGCCGACAGGTCGGCCGGCATCGAGACGCAGGTGCCGGACGCGTCGAGCGCATTCAGCTCGTCGGCGGTCTCGTTGCAGGCGTCGGCCTTGCGGGCGGAGATGTACACATGGGCGCCGGCCTCGACGAACCCGGTGGCGATCATGCGACCGATCCCCCGGGAGCCGCCGGTGACGACGACCTGCTTCCCCTCGACACCGAACAGACGATCCAAGATCCCGGTCATGGACGGAGAACCTAGACCGACCCGTGCACGAGGGATCGACCGG
>JBFJNI010000093.1:0-14510 GCA_041618235.1 Acidimicrobiales bacterium | reverse complement strand
GCGAGCAGTTCTCGGTGCACGGCATCCTGAACCACTTCATCGTGCTCGGCGGCACGTTCCCGGCGATCTTCCGTGGAGAAGAGGTGCCGACCACCGAGCCGTTGCCCCAGGACGGGCACGTCCCCGCCGCCGAGTGCCGCGAGATCCTCGACGAGTTGCTCGACGCCGTGCGTGCGCCGGGAGCGATGGAACGGACGGTTTCGACCCCGGTGGGGGACATGCCGGGATCAGCGTTCGCCTCGTTCATCGCCTTCGACGTCGCCGTCCACGGCTGGGATCTGGAGCGGAGCACCGGTCTCCGGTTCGAGCTTCCGCCCGAGGTCGTCGCGGCGGTGGACGAGTTTGCCCGCGCCGCCCTGCAGCCCGAGATGCGCGACGGCGACACCTTCAAGGACGAGACCACCCCGCCCGGGGGTGCGACCCGGCTCGACCGACTCGCCGCGTTCACCGGTCGGTCCGTCTGAGTCCGCCGTCGGCGATCGCCCGGCGCTCGAGGCCGATCGGAGCGTGACGCCGGCCGGCTCGTCGATCTGCGAGCCTGGGCCGATGACGATCTCGATCGAGCCGCTGTCCTGCGGGACCCTGACGGCGGGGCGCGGCATGTTCGAGCAGGGCGAGTCGGACGACCCCGTCGTGTTGCCGGTGCCGACGTGGCTCGTCCGCCACCCGGCCGGCACCCTCCTGTTCGACACCGGCATGCATCCCGACCTCGCCGGGCCGAGCGAGTTCCTCGACGGTGTGTCGCTCTTCTTCGAGGTCGGACTCACGCCGGACGAGCTGGTCGGCGCTCGACTCGCGGACGCCGGCGTCGACCCGTCCGACATCGACGTCGTCGTGCTTTCCCACCTGCACTTCGACCACACCGGCGGGCTCACCCAGGTGCCCGATGCCAAGGTCATCGTCCAGGCCGACGAGTGGGCCGTGGCCATGGACGACGACCTGGCTGCCGCGGCCAACTTCCGCCCGGCCGAGTTCCGGCTCGGCCACGACGTCCTCGCGATCGACGGCGACCACGACGTCTTCGGCGACGGGCTCGTCACCTGCATCCCGACGCCCGGCCACACGCCGGGGCACCAGTCGCTCCGGGTCCGGCTGGCCGACCGCGAGGTCGTGCTCGCCGCCGACTGCGCCTACTTCGAGCGCACGCTCGACGGTGGCGTGCTCCCGCCCCTCGCGCACGACCACGAGCAACACGCCCGGAGCCTCGAGCGCCTGCGAGTCATGCGGGCCGGCGGGGCGACGGTCATCCCCGGTCACGACGCCGAGGCGTTCGCCGCGCTGCCGACCCGGATGGTGTGACGTGGAGCTGCTCCTGGTGCGTCATGCCCTGCCCGAGCGGGTCGAGGTCGTCGGCCGAGCGGCCGATCCGCCGCTGTCGCCCGTCGGCCGCCAGCAGGCCGACGCGCTCGCCGACTGGTTGATCGAGGAGCACGTCGACGCCCTCTACACCAGCCCCCTGCGTCGAGCCCGCGAGACGGCACACCCGTTGGCCCATCGCTTCGGGCTCGACCCCGAGGTCGAGGAGGACATCGCCGAGTTCGACCGCCACGCCGAGGCCTACGTGCCGCTCGAGGAGCTCAAGGCCAGCAACGACCCTCGCTGGCAGCAGATGCTCGACGGCGGGTACTTCGCCGAAGGGGACCTCACTGCGTCCGAGTTCCAGGCCGCGGTGGTCGGGGCGATCGACCGCATCGTCGCGGCCAACCAGTCGAGGACGGCGGTGGTCGTCTGTCATGGCGGCGTCATCAACGCCTACGTCGGGCATGTCCTGGGGCTCGACGAGTTCATGGTCTTCGAACCGGTGTACACCGGCATCACTCGTGTCCGGGCGTCGAGCCGTGGCCACCGGATGATCGTCACGCTCAACGAGTTCGCCCACCTGCGGGGCCTGGCCGCTCAGCCCGGCTGACCACCGGCCGACGCGCCCGGCGCGAGGAGCGGGGCGAGCTGTTCGACGAGCGAGTCGATGAGTTTGGCGCATTCGGCGAAGACGTCGGCCTCGCCGCCACCGGGGTCGACGACCTCCTCCCAGTCGCCGAGCTCGACGGTGTCGAGACCGAGCGGGCGAGTCTGCTCGCGGAGCCCCGGGAAGCCGTCGGGAGCGGGGAGGTCGCGGACCAGGCGGTGGAGCGTGCCGGTGTGGGCGGCCGCGGCGGGGTGGGTCCGGCGGACCCACTCGACGTGTTCGGGCGCCAGCGCGACGACGAGGCCGGCGCGATCGAGGTCGTCGGGGTGCGTCTGCTTGCTGGCGTGGCGGGGCAGCTCGAGGTCGACGCCGGTGATGGCCGCGCGGGTGCGCCAGCTCATGGGTTGTCCGTCGATGACCAGCGTGCCCGCGGTCATGACCGAGAGGTCGCTACGTCGAGCGGTGAGCGACGCGCCGGCCATGACCGAGCGGGCCGCGTTGCCGGTGCAGATGAAGAGGACGTCGGTCACTGGGCCCGAGTCTTCTCCCGTACCTCACCTCGGGTCGAATCGCATCCTGGCCCTTCCCACGTCGCCGGCCCGGGCGTATGGTCGAAGAGACAGCGATGCAGAAGGGGCGTCCGCCCGACCGTGAGCGCCCCGGGGAAGGGAGGCGCTCATGCGCCGGTATCTGGTCGTGGCCCACAAGACGCTGGGTGGCGCACATCTGTTCGAGCACTTGCACGAGCTCCGGGTCGAGGACCCCAACTGTCGGTTCCACGTGGTGGTCCCGATGCAGCACCCGACCGACCACGTGTGGACCGAGCAGGAGGTCAATGCCGCCGCCGCCGAACGGCTCGACACCATGCTCGAGACGATGGCCGAGATGGGGATGGGTGCCACCGGCGAGGTCGGCGACAGCAACCCGGTGTACGCCATCGGGGTCGTGGTGCGGCGTGAGGGGTTGCACAGCATCTCCGGCATCGTCCTGTCGACCCTCCCGCGGGGGATCTCGCGCTGGTGGCGCTTCGACGTGCCGCGCCGGGTGGCCCAGGCCTACCCGTCGATCCCGCTCACCCACTTGGTCGCGGAGGAAGCCCTGGTCACCTGACGGCCGCGCCCACCACGCACCGCCGTCTGTTCACGGGCGGTGGAGCGACACGGCGGTCGTCACGGTGGCCAGGACGTCGAGGTCGACCTCGACGCCGATGCCCGGCCCCTGGGGCACCAGGATCGTGCCGTCGCCCTCGAGGACCGCCGGGCGGGTGACGATGTCCTGGTGCCAGTAGCGGTCGGCGGCCGAGATGTCGCCGGGCAGGGTGAAGCCCGGGAGCGCGGCCAGCGCGAGGTTGGCGGCTCGGCCGACGCCGGTCTCGAGCATGCCGCCGTGCCAGACGGGGATTCCGGCCTCGAGGCAGTGGTCGTGGATGGCCTTGCCGGCGAGGTGCCCACCGACGCGGCCCGGCTTGATGTTGATGATGGACGTGGCGCCGAGCCGGATGGCATCGACGGCCACGGCCTCGTTGACGATGGTCTCGTCGAGGCAGACCGGCGTCTCGATGGCTGCGACCAGGTCGACGTTGGCCACGAGCTGCTCCTCGGGATACGGCTGTTCGATCAGCAGCAGGTCGAACTCGTCGAGCGCTCGGAGGATGGGGATGTCGGCGGGCGTGTAGGCCGCATTGGCATCGACCTGGATGCCGACGTCGGGACCGAGTGCTTCGCGGAGGCGACGCACCGGCTCGACGTCCCAGCCCGGCTTGATCTTGACCTTGATGCGGGCGTAGCCCTCGTCGACGTGGCGCTGCGCGGTCGCGATGAGGTCGTCGATGGTGGCCAGGATGCCGATGGACACGCCGACGGGGACGCGGTCAACGGTGGCGCCGAGGTGAGCAGCCAGCGAGCGGCCGGCCGCCTGCAGCTCGGCGTCGAGGACGGCGGCCTCGATCGCGGCCTTGGCCATGCGGTGGCCCTGCACCTCGGCGAGCGCGGGTGCGACCTCGGCGCCGCGCCGCACGCCGGCCTCGAACAACCGCGGCAGGAGGTGGTCGCGGGTGACGGCCTCGGCGGCGTCGGTGTACTCGCTCGAGTACAGCGGCTGGGTGCCGGCGGTGCATTCGCCCCAGCCGTCGACCTCTCCTCCGGGCCCCCGCGCGACGACACGCACGAGGAGGATGTCGCGGAAGTCCCAGGTGCCGAAGCTGGTCTGGAACGGGGTCACGAGTGGCATCTCGATGCGGCGGAGCTCGATGGCGTCGATGCGGATGCCGGGCGTGGGTTCCAGCGGCGCAGCGTCGGGCACGGTCATGGGGAGAGCTCCTCGGGTGCGAGCACGTATCGGTGGTCGGTGGTCATCGCCACGACGCGCAGCCCGTCGTCGAACGCCTCGGTCATCCCGGCGCGGACTGCGGCGCGCCAAAGGGAGGCGAGGCGCGGGTCGGTGCGACGGAGGGTGACGATGGCGTCGGGCGCGGCGACCAGACGGGTGGCGGCGGCGGTGTGACGGTGTTGCGGGGTGCCGTCGTCGGCGGTCACGGCGTCGCTCGCCCCGGCGTCCCGGAGCGCGTCGACGTCGGCGAGCGGGACGGGTGAACCCAACGCCCTCAGCGTGCGGTGACCGGTCAGGTCCCAGCGGACGAGGAGTCGATCGCTGGCGTCGCCTCGGTTGATGTCGTCGTCCATCGGGCCGTAGAGGTCGACCAGGTACCGGTCGCCGACGGCGCCGAGGTGGTGGAGGTTGAAGCGGGCGTTCTCGACGACCAGCGGGTCGAACGTCCACGTCACGTGCGTGATGGCATGGGCCAGGCACCAGTCGCGCTGATGGCGCTTGAGGGCGCGGCCGACGCCCGCACCCTGGGCCTCGGGGAGGACGGCGGCGAGGTGCGAGTGGAGGTGGAGCTCGTGCCCGTGGACGCCGACGAAGCCGGCGCACATCCCGACCGGATCGGGGTCGCCGCGCCGGCGAGCGACGCTGACGTAGCTGCCGGCGAACTCGAGCGCCCGGATCATCGGATCGCTGATCGGACGAGATCCCCAGATGGCCTCGGCGACGTCGAGCGCCCGGTCGACCTCGGCCGGCGTGGTCGCCAGCTCGATGACGATGTCGGACGGAGCAGCCACGGATCCCAGTGTCTCAGATGGGGCTGGAGCATCACCGGGTGACCGAGATCACGATTTCAGTGGAATTCTGCATCGATTGTCGGCGTTGTCTCCGACATGCGATCTCCCGTCGAACTCGTCAGTGCCAAGGCCTTCTCCACGCTCAACCGCTTCATCAAGCCGTTGGTGAAGGCCGGCTTCGGCTCGCCGCTCCCGGTCGGACCCGGCCTGGTCCTGCTCGAGACGACCGGCCGCAAGAGCGGTCTCCCGCGCGAGGTCCCGCTGGTCGCCTACCGCTTCGGCGACCGCGTCCGGGTCTCCACGGTGCGAGGCAACTCGCAGTGGGTCCGCAACCTCGAACAGGACGACTCGCCCGCGGTCTGGGTCGGCGGTCGCCGTCGTCCCGCCTCGGCCGTCGTGGACATCGGGCCGGTCAGCCGCGCCACGCTCGCGGTCAGTTGACGGGGCTGCTCCGGTCGAACCCGGCCGGGTTGGGCGCGTCGTGGTCGTCACTCGACCGTTTCTCGCCCCACCCGCCACTCGTGCCCGGACCGGACATCTGTGGTGCTGCCAGGTTGGGCGCGTTGTGGTTGTCATTCGACCGTTTCTCGCCCAACCCGCCACTCGTGCCCGGACCGGACATCTGTGGTGGCACGCGAGCCAGCCGACCCAGAGCTCGAGGTGGGTTCAGAGACGACCGGCGGCCTTGCCGGCGGCCTCGGCCGCGTCGAGCTGTGACGACACCAGGTCGAGGCCGGCCAGCCAGAACGCCGGGTCGGTGAGGTCGCAGTCGACGATGCGCCCGAGCTCGTCGGGCCACTTCGACCCGCCGGCGGACAGGAGCTCGAGGTATTGCGGGACGAAGTCGTCACCGCGGGCCTCGTACTGGGCGTACACCGACAGCGCCAGCAACTGCCCGTAGGCGTAGGCGTACACGTAGCCGGGCGTCCCGATGAAGTGCGGGATGTAGCTCCACCAGTCGCGGTAGCCGTCGCTGACGTGCATCGAGTCGCCGAACAGGTCGCCCTGCGTGCGAGACCAGTGGGTGGCGAAGTCGTCGGTGGACAGCTCGCCCTCGGTGCGGCGGTGGGTGTGGACGGCGTCCTCGAACCGGTTCATGGCGACCTGGCGGAAGACGGTGGCGATCGAGCCCTCGACGTCCTGGGCGAGCAGTGCGAAGCGCTCGGCCGGATCGTCGAGCTGGGCCAGCAGCCGGTTGAACGTGACGGTCTCGCCGAAGACCGACGCCGTCTCGGCCAGGGTCAGCGGCGTCATCTGCTCGAAGATGCCCTGTGGCCGAGCGAGGTAGCCGTGCAGACCGTGGCCGAGCTCGTGGGCCAGCGTCATCACGTCGTTGGGCGTGGCGGTGTAGTTGAGGAACACGTACGGGTGGTGGCTGGGCACCGTGTACGAGCAGAACGCGCCGCCCCGCTTGCCGGGTCGCACCGGGGCGTCGATCCACCCGTTGTCGATGAACTCCCCGACGGCGTCGGCCAGCTCGGGTGAGAACGAGGCGTAGGCGTCGCGCACGATGGTGCACGCCTCGTCCCACGGAATGAAGCGGTCGGTCGACGCGACGCTGGCGTTGCGGTCGTAGTCGGCGAGCTTGTCGAGGCCGAGCGCCTGCGCCTTGAGCCGGTACCAGCGCTGTGGGATGTCGTAGCGGGACACCACGGCGTCGACCAGCGCCTGCACCGATTCGTCGCTGGCCTCGTTCGACAGGTTCCACGAGCTGATCCACGAGGGATAGCTGCGCAGGTCGTCCTGGATGCGGCGGTCGGCCAGGAGCGTGTTGTAGATGTACGCACGTGTCCGCAGGCCGGGCTGGAGGGCGTCGCTGACAGCGTCCGCGGCGACCTTGCGGATCGCGCGGTCCGGGTTCGACAACCGCGACAGCGCGCCGTCGAGGGCCATGGTCTTGTCGTCGATCTCGACCTCGATGGCGGACGTCTGCTCGGTGAAGAGTCGGACCCAGGCCGAGCGGCCGGTCGGCGCGGTGGTGGCGAGCAGCTTCTCCTCGATCTCGGTGAGCACGTGGGGCTTGCCCGCCCGCACCGTCTCGAGGTGGTGGCGGAAGTCGGCCAGCTCGGACGAGGTCATGAGGGCGTCGGCGCGGTCGTCGGCGACGGCCACCCACTCGAGCTCGAACCAGACGAGTTCGGCGGACAGCGCGGCGAGACGTTCGCTCACCCGCTGGACCAGCGCGCCACGCGACGCGTCGGAGGTGTCGGTGGCGAAGCGCAGCTGGGCGTAGTTGGCCGCGCGATGGGCAGCCTCGGTGAGCGAGGCCATCCGCTCGAGCACCGACCGCAGCGCGGCGGCGTCGAGGTCGGCGAGGGTGCCCTTGGCGTCGGCGGTCAGCGCCGTTGCCTCGGCCAGCGCCTGGTCGACCAGACGGTCGACGCCGGCGGCGCCTTCGCCGTCGACCAGGGTCTCGATGTCCCAGGCGACATCCTCGGCGCCAGTGGTTCGTTCGTCCGTGGTGGTGCTGGGCATCGGGAGATCGTAGGCGCCGCCAGCGGCGTCGAGGCGGCTCAGCCGGCGTCGATGATCTTCGCGGCCTTGGGGCTCTTGGACCCGACCTTGGCGCCGAGCCGGAACACCGGCAGGACGATGCGGAACGGGAGCTTGAGGATGCCCAGGATCAGCCGGAGGAAGAACCGGATGACGCCGACGACCGCGCCGATGATGCCGCCGATGAGACGGAACAGGCCGTAGACGATGTCGGCGGCGAGGGTGACGATCCGCTTGAGCAGTCCGAGCAGGAGCCGGATGGGGAACAGCACGATGCGCACGAGCAGGCCGACGAGGCCGACGAGCAGACGGACGATGCCGGCGACCGCTCGAACCGGGAACGTGATCAGCCGGAACAGCTTGCCGATGGGGCCGCGGCGCTTGGGAGCGGTGGCCTCGAGGACGTCGAGTTCGAGATCGGTGGAGCGACTCATGCCGCGATCATGGCGCAAATCGCATCCGCCCGGCGCATGATCGCCGAAGTCGGGTGAGATCCCCGGGCGGCCGGCGACTCAGCTCGGACGGAACCGCAGGAGGGCGTGGCCCGACTCGGTGTCGTGGAACACCGCGGTCACCCGCTGCCCGACCCGGACGGTGTCGACGTCGACGTCGACGATGTTGGTGATGACGCGTGGCCCGTCGGTGGCGCCGGCGGGGAGGTCGAGCTCGACGTACGCGAGGACGTAGGGCGCTGCATCGCGGTACGCGCCCTGCCCGCGCCGGGGGATCGAGAAGCTGTAGATCTCCCCGGTGCCGGGTGCCTCGATCCACTCGATCTCGAACGAGCCGCAGGCTGGACAGAAGCCGCGTGGGTACCAGATGAAGGTGGCGCACGAGGTGCAGCGGGGGAGCACGAGCCGGTGCTCCTTGGTCGCCTCCCAGTAGGGGGCGGCGTCGTCCTGGGGCACGGGGTCCGGTGCGGGCATCGCGCCGTGGTCGGTCGTCATGCTTCCCTCCCGAGGAGCAGCGTCGCCGACCCGTGCCGGGTGCCGATGGAGCCGCCGGTGCCGTGCGCCAGGACGATGTCGCAGTCGGGCACCTGGACCGCCGCATGGGCCTCGCCCCGCAGTTGGCGCACGGCCTCGATCACCTTGGTCATGCCGCCACGGTTGGTGGGGTGGTTGTTGCACAGACCGCCGCCGTCGGTGTTGAACGGGAGCCGACCGTTCGGTGACTGCAGCCCGCCGTCGGACACGAATCGGCCGCCCTCACCCTTGGCGCAGAAGCCGAGGTCCTCGATGGTCTGCAGCACGGTGATGGTGAAGCTGTCGTAGATCGACGCGTAGTCGACGTCGGCCGGCGTGAGGCGCGCCTCCTCGAACGCCCGGGGTCCCGACCACAGGGCGCCGGTGTGCGTGAGGTCGATGCGACCGTTGTCCGTGTGTTTCGGTGCCTCGCCATGTCCGAGGATCACGGGCGCCATGCGGGCGAGGCCGGCGGCGACCTCAGGGGACACGACCAACAGCGCGCCGCCGCCGTCGGTGATGACGCAGCTGTCGAGACGATGGAGCGGGTCGCAGACCATCGGCGACTCGAGCACCTCGTCGATGGTCACGACGTCGCGCAGGAAGGCGTCGGGGTTGTGCTGCGCGTGGGTGCTGGCCGCGACCTTGATCTCGGCGAGCTGCGCGCTGGTGGTGCCGAACTCGTGCATGTGCCGGGTGGCGGCCATGGCGTAGTTGGTCAGCACCGACGTGCCGTACACGGCCTCGAAGCTGAACTCGGGTGCTGCACCGAGACGGCCGGCGCCGCCCGGCGGCGCACCGCCGGTGCGGGGCTTGCCGGCCAGCGTGATGAGGGCGACCGAGCACTTGCCGGCGGCGATGGCCGCCGCGGCGTGGCCGACGTGGGCGACGTAGGACGACCCGCCGATCTCCGTCGAGTCGATGTAGGAGAGCCGGTTCAGCCCGAGGTACTCGGCCATCGACAGCGGCCCGAATCCGGGGGCGTCCCCGGCGCAGAAGTAGGCGTCGACGTCGGCCAGCGTGAGGCCGGCGTCGGCCAGCGCGCCGACCGCGACCTCCGCGTGGATCTGCGGCGTCGTCCGGTGCGGGATGGTCCGGAGTGGGTGTTCGTACGCACCCGCGATGTGTGCTGCGCCCCTGATCGTCACGCCTGGAGTCTGGCCCCGGCTCCCCCTCCGACGGGAAATCGCTGTGGATCGGCGTCGGAATCCGAGAGTGATCCGCCGCGATCTTCTCAGTCGAGGCGGCGGCGGTCGGGCCGGACGATCCAGGTCGAGGCGACCGTGACGCCCGAGTCGGGGACCGAGGCGTCCTCGACCAGGCGGTACTCGGCGTCCCAGCGGTCGGGTGAGATGGTGTGACGGACCCACCCCCGCCGGCGGGTCTCGGACCACGCGACGTGGGGCGACGAGATCTCGACCAGGGGGCTGGCCTGGCGCAGGGAGGACGGGACGTCGGACGACACGCCGGGGCCGACGAATTCGACGCCGACGGCGGCCGAATCCTCGTCGTCGAAGTCGGTACGCAGGTCGGCGACCCACGACGAATGCACGTCGCCCGAGAACACGACCGGTGACGGTGCCGACGCCAGCGTCTCGAGGAACCGACGCCGTGCGCCGGTGTAGCCATCCCACTGGTCGAGGTTCCACAGGACGTTGCCGCCGAGGAAGCGCCACTGGTGGAGCACGACCTGTTGCACGACGGCGGTCCACACCGCGTCGTGCCCGGTGGCGACGTCGGCGAACCACGCCTCCTGTTCGTCGCCGAGCATGGTCGTGGTGGCGGTGGCTTCGCAACGGGCGCCGAGGTCGGCGCCGAGGTCGCCGGGGCACGGCTGGTCGTCGCGGTACTGGCGGGTGTCGAGGAGCGTGAAACGAGCCAGGCCGCCCCAGTCCACGACACGGTGGATGCGCAGGCTGGGCCCGTCCGGCGGCGGCAGACGCGTCGGCGTGAACTCCCACCAGGCGCGGTAGGCGGCGGCACGCTGCACGAGGAACGCCTCGCCGTCGGGCGGATCGCCCGGGTCGGTGCCCTGATAGTTGTTCTCGACCTCGTGGTCGTCCCAGACCATGAGCCAGGGAGCGACGGCGTGAGCAGCTCGCAGCTCGGGTTCGGCCTTGTAGCGACGCCAGAGGGCCCGGTAGCCGTCGAGGTCGGTGGGGGGCCGCACGTCGACCGGCCGCACCGATCCGCGGTCGGCCTCGTAGACGTAGTCGCCGCAGTGGACGACGAGGTCGGGGCGTTGGTCGACGACGTCGACGAGAGCGGTCCAGTAGCCCGACGAGAACCGCTGGCAGGAGAGCTGGGCCACGGTGAGGGGCTCGTCGGGAAGCGAGCCCTCGGCCGGTGCGGTCCGTGTCCGGGCGGGCGAGGTCCGGTGGCCGTCGTGGGAGCAGCGATACCAGTAGGTCGTGTCGGGGCCGAGTCCGTCGACGACGACCCGCACCGTGTTCGAGGCTCCGGGCTCGGCGACGGCTGCCTGCCGGTCCACGATCGCGGTGAAGGCCTCGTCGAGCGCGACCTCGAAGGTGACCTCGCCGCCGGCGGGACGGTCGATCCAGGTCCAGAGCACGACCGAAGCGGCGTCGGGGTCACCGGAGGCGACGCCCAACCCGAACGGGTCGATCCCGACCGGCTCGGGGAGCGTGGTGGGCGCCAACGTCGGGATCGGCGCCGCGGTACTCGTCGTGGTGGATGGGCTGGCGTCCTCGCCGTCTCGGCACGCGCCGACCGCCAGCGTCACGGCGCCGGCGGCCAGGAATCGACGTCGGGTCCACCGCACGCCGGGGTCAGCCGGCGTCGCTGCGTTCGAACCCCGGCGCGTCGCCGGTGGCCGAGCCACCGAGCAACGGCGCGTAGTCGGCGGCCAGACGGTCGAAGTCCAGGTCGCGGAGGAAGCGGCTGAACGCGACCTGTGCCGCCAGCGCGTTGATGTCCTTGAACACCTCGGGGAGGAACTTCGGGTCGTCGATGAGGCCCTCGTCGTGGAGGCTGTTGATCGAACCCATGTGGTTGATGTCGACCTTGCCGCAGAAGAGCAACGGGATCCGGTCGAGGCGCCCCGACCGGATGGCCACGCGCATGTAGGCGTAGGTCAGCACCAGACCCTTGCCGTAGGCGAGGTCCTTGGTGAAGGGAGCCCCGGTGGGGGTCGAGCCCCGGAAGACGCGCATGGCGAGCTGCCAGCACAGGTCCTCGTCCATGCCCTCGGTGCGGAAGTGCTCGACGACCTCGACGAAGTTGGCCCCGCCGGCGGCCAGCGCGATGGCGTCGATGCGATCGGCGATGCGCAAGAGGCGGGCGGGGTGGGAGGTGAGCGAGAGGATCTCGGTCAGCGTGGCCAGCCCCTCCTGGGTCACGTTGACCGGTGGCGGCGCCTTGCCCAGGAACGTGCAGATCGACTGCGACTGGCCGTTGGCGCTGGTGCCGACGTGGACCCAGCCCTCGTGCGACTCGAGCTGCTCGAGCTGGCGGATCGAGAACATCGCGTCGGACCGCAGCTTGATGTAGCTCGACCCGGCGGCGGCGTCTGCGACGATGCCGTCGTCGGCCACGACATCGACCATGCCCGGGCCCATGGACGATTCGAGCTTCTCCTGCAGGATGCGGACGGCTTCGTCGCCGGGGATGGTCTTCCCGTCGCGGTCGTCGATGGGCACGTCGGAGACCCAGGACAGCGCATTGCGGAACTGGTCGGCCAAGTCGGCCACCGTGGGACCGCCGGCGTGGAACACGTCGTCGGTGGTGCCGTAGAGCTGGGCGGCGAGCGGACCGAAGGCGTCGGTGCCTCGGGCTTCGAGCAGGTCGAGGGTGAGCCGGTACTGCTCGCACGTGCGCTTGAGCAGCTGGGCGATGGAAGACGTGGTGCCCAACTGCTGGTTGATGCGCAGCTCGATGTCGAGGAACCGCTCGCGGCTCTGGGCGACGTCGAAGCCGAGGTCGCGCTGCTGGTACCAGTCGGCATCGACGGCCGGGAGCTCCTTGGCGCCCGAGGCGAAGAACGTCTCGCGGATGTCGTCGTCCCACTTGATCGCGTTCAGGATCCGGACCGGTCCCTGAGCGTCGACGATGGCGTCGGAGATCGCCTTCACCGTCTCCTCGTACGTCTCTGCCATCCCGTCAGGATGGCCCACGCGCACCGCTCCGCGTGCGCCGACGGTGGGCGGATGTGGTCGACTCGACGACCATGGGACGCTACGACGACCTCGTGAACCGCTTCTCGACCACTCGCGTCGGCCGGTTCGTCGGCAGCCGCATCGCCGCCAAGATCGACCCGATCGTCTTCAAGGCGACCAAGGGCCGATACACCAGCACCGGCAAGCCGACGCTCCCGATGCTGGCGCTGACCACCACGGGCCGGCGCACCGGGCAGCAACGCACCGTGCAGCTGGCGTACATCGAGGACGGCGACGACTGGCTGGTGGTGGCGTCCAACTTCGGACAGCAGCACCACCCTGCCTGGCGCCACAACCTCGACGCCGACCCGAATGCTCACGTCCAGATCGGCGCCGACACGATCGCCGTTCGGGCCACGGCGCTCTCGGACGACGAGAAGGCCGAGAAGTGGCCCCGCATCGAGACGGTCGTGCCGCAGATGGAGGTCTACCCGACCCTCACCGACCGCAACATCCGGGTCTTCCGCCTCAGCCGGCGCTGAGATCGGAGCGGGTCGACCTGAGTGCGGGTCAGAACCGGGCGTTGGTCGGCAGGGTGGCGTCGAGCTGGTCGCCCGAGACGCGGCGGGCGTACTGCGGGTTCTCCTCGATGGACTCCTTGGTGAGGAGGAGGCCGCCGGCGACGACCACCCCGTAAACGGTGATGGCGAAGACGAAGATGCCGATGGTGAAGATCACGAGCTCGCTCATGACGACACCGACTCCCGTGCGGCGGGAGCGACCGCTCGCACATCGGCGAGCAGCAGCGTCCCGAGCGAGTGGATCGACGGGACCCACAAGCCGACGAAGATGCCGGCCGTGGTCTCGTCCCTGACGAAGTACAGGTAGACGGAGAAGAGGAACGACAGGAAGCCGGCCACGAGGAACGGCAGCTTGAGCTTGAGCTGGGCGGGGAGGTTGGACATGGGGTTCCTTCGGTAGGGGTTCCCCTATTTCAGCTCTGATTAGTCTCGATTTATTCCTCGCCGGCGAAGCGGTGCAGGTTTGCGGAATGCCGGGAGCCCCCGCGACACTTGACGCACTTGACCGTTCGGTCAACTTTGCGATTCAGATCTCATCGAACAGGGAGACACCCCCATGGCAACCGCCGTCATCGTCGACGCCGTCCGCACCGCCGGCGGCAAGCGCTTCGGCCAGCTCTCGGGTTGGCACGCCGCCGATCTCGCTGCCGAGACCCTCAAGGCCCTCGCGGAGCGCAACAACCTCGACCCGGCTCTCGTCGACGACGTGATCATGGGCTGCGTCATGCAGGTCGGCAACCAGGGCCTCAACATCGGCCGCAACGCCGTCCTCGGCGCCGGTTGGCCCGAGTCCGTCCCGGCCACCACGGTCGACCGCCAGTGCGGTTCGAGCCAGCAGGCCGCTCACTTCGCCGCCCAGGGCGTCATCGCCGGCGCCTACGACATCGCCATCGCCGCCGGTGTCGAGGTCATGACCACCACCCCGATGGGCGCGTCCATGACCCCCGGCTCGATCCCCTTCGGCCACGAGGCGCTCGCCCGCTACGCCGACGTCGAGTACATCGACGGCTGGAAGGGCCTCATCCCCCAGGGTGTCGGCGCCGAGATCATCGCCAACAAGTGGGACATCTCCCGCGAGGACCTCGACGCTCTCGGCCTGCAGTCGCAGACCAACGCCGCCCGCGCTCGCGACGAGGGTCGTTTCGACAACGAGATCATCCCGGTCAAGGTCAAGAAGCTCGACAAGGAGACCGGCGAGCTCATCGACACCGGTGACCAGATGGCCACCCAGGACGAGGGCATCCGCGAGTCGACCATGGAGACGCTCGCCAACCTCAAGCCCGCCTTCCTTCCCGACGGCAAGATCACCGCCGGCAACTCGTCGCAGATCT
>JBFJNI010000092.1:0-14512 GCA_041618235.1 Acidimicrobiales bacterium | reverse complement strand
GTCGGGCGGGTCGACCCCTCGGGGCGTCGTGGTGCTCACCCACCCCCATCCGGCCTACGGCGGCGACATGCACAACCTGGTACCCAGCTCGCTGGCCCGCTCGCTCCCCGACCACGGCTTCGCCACGCTGCGGTTCAACTTCCGCGGCACCGGTGCCTCGACCGGGTCGCACGGTGGCGGCGCCGCCGAACGAGCTGACGTGTTGGCCGCCATCGCCACCGCCGCCGCCACCGTCCCCGGCGTCCCGGTGCTCGCCGTCGGGTACTCGTTCGGGGCCGACGTGCTCCTCTCGGTCGCCGACCACGGGCTCGCCGCCGTCGTCGCCGTGGCCCCTCCGCTCGCCGTCCTACCGGTCGGCGACCTCGAACGGACCCGGACGGGCACCCCGACGCTGATCCTGTCTCCGGAGCACGACCAGTTCCGCCCCACCGTCGCCGCCGTCGAGGAGACCGAGAGCTGGACCGCCACCGAGGTGCGCGGCATCGCCGGCGCCGACCACTTCCTCGCCGGCGCGGGCGGTCGCATCACCGACGCGGTCGTGGCGTTCTTCGATCGCGTCCTCGGTGGCGGCTGAGGACTGCGCCGTCGTCAGCTCTCGGACTTGGTGATCCGGAGGTTCTGCTCGAACGGCTCGGGTGGCGCCACGACGGCCAGCTCGAGGCGCAGCTCGTAGAAGCCGGGCTCGACGCCACTCAGATCGTCGGGCAGCTCGATCCGATCGGTCTGCCCCGGGGCGAGCACGAGCTCCTGGATGGCCTGGTCGAAGAAGCGACCGTCGCTCCACCGGTGCACCACCGTGCCGTCCTCCTTCTGGACCACGGCATCGCCCGGCTGCCCGCTGGGGAAGGTGAGGGTGAGCGCCGCGTCACTGACGTTGGTGAACTCGATGGTCCAGGTCACCGGCCCCGCCGGTGTGCGGCGAGGGGCCTCGGACGAGATCTCCACCGCCTCACCGGCCGGCGCCGGCGGCGAGACATCGGCCAGCCCGGTGGTCGAGGGCGACGATGTCGTCGGGAGGTCGTCGGCGCGCAACGCCGGATCGTCGTCGCCGTCGCCGCCGCACCCGGCGGCGAGGGGCGCGACGACGAGCAGCGCCAGCACGAGGCGAGACACGCGCATCACCGGACCTCAGGCCGGCCGGACGTCGACGCCGGCTGCGAGCAGGTGCGCCTTGGCCTCGGCCACCGTGTGCTCGCCGAAGTGGAAGATCGACGCGGCCAGCACGGCATCGGCACCGCCTTCGGTGACGCCGGCGACCAGGTGGTCGAGCGTGCCGACGCCACCCGACGCGATGACGGGGACGTTGACGGCGTCGCACACCGCCCGGGTGACCTCGAGGTCGAAGCCGTCGCGGGTGCCGTCGCGGTCCATCGACGTGAGCAGGATCTCGCCGGCGCCGAGCGACTCGGAGCGGGTGGCCCACTCGACGACGTCGAGCCCGGTGGGCGTCCGGCCGCCGTGGACGAACACCTCGAAGCCGCTCGGTTGTCCTCCTCCGGTGGCCCGCTTGGCGTCGATGGCCACCACGGCGCACTGCGAGCCGAACTCGGCGGCGATCTCGGAGATCAGCTCGGGACGGTCGACCGCTGCGGTGTTGACCGAGACCTTGTCGGCGCCGGCGCGTAGGAGCCGGCGGGTGTCCTCGACGGTGCGGATGCCCCCGCCGACCGTGAAAGGGATGAAGACCTCCTCGGCGGTGTGGGTGACGACGTCGAGGATGGTGTCGCGATCGTCGGACGAGGCGGTGATGTCGAGGAAGACCACTTCGTCGGCGCCCTCGAGGTCGTAGCGGCGGGCCAGCTCGACCGGATCGCCGGCGTCGACCAGGTCGACGAAGTTGATGCCCTTGACGACGCGACCGTTGTCGACGTCGAGACACGGGATGATCCGGGCGTTGCGCACGCTCCGAGGCTACGGCCGGCGGACGCCGACGCCGAAAGCATTCGATCGCCCGATCGGCGCAAGGGTGGTCGACTTCGGCTCCACCCTGCCGCCGCTGCGCCGGCGGCAGCCTCAGCTCAGTGCGGCCACGGCGGCGGCGACGTCGACCTTGCCCTCGTAGATCGCCGTGCCGACGATGACGCCACCGAGGCGCCGACCGTCGTGCTCGATGGCACCCAGCTGCGTCAGGTGCGCCAGTTCGCCGACACCGCCGCTGGCGATGACCTCGAGATCGGTGAGCGTCAGCAGCTCGGTGAGGCCGGCGATGTCGGGGCCGCCGAGGAGGCCCTCGCCGTCGATCTGCGTGACCACGAGCGCGGTGGCTCCCCTGCCGCCGAGCCGGGCGACGGCATCGGCGATGTCGAGACCGGACCCCTCGGTCCACCCCTTGATCGACACCTCGCGTCCGCGGACGTCGAGGCCCAGTGCGACCGGCTGGCGGGCCGCGACGGCATCGACCAGTGACGGGTCCTGCACGGCGGCCGTGCCCATGACGACCCGGCGGACGCCGACGTCGGCCAGCGCCGACGCGGCGTCGACGGAGCGCACGCCACCGCCGGCCTGCACCGGCACGTCGACGGCGGCGCAGACGGCGGCGATGAGGTCACGGTTGTGGGCCTCGCCGGTGCGGGCCGCGTCGAGGTCGACCATGTGGATCCACGGAGCGCCCGCGGCCACGAAGCCGAGGGCGACCTCGACAGGGTCATCGGCGTGCACGGCCTCGCGGTCGAAGTCGCCCTGCACGAGCTGCACGACCTTCCCGCCGCGCAGGTCGATGGCCGGATACAGGTCCATCAGACGCCCCTCACACGCGGACCGAGCGGGCGAGCGTGACGAAGTTGTCGACGTACGCGAGGCCGGCGGTGGACGACTTCTCGGGGTGGAACTGCGCGGCGTGGACGTTGCCACGGTGCACCGACGCCACGACGGGTCCGCCGTAGTCGCAGGTGGCGGTGACGTCGCCGGGCAGGACGTCGGGCATGGGCGCGGCGAAGCTGTGCACGAAGTACATCCAGATCGGGGTGTCGAGCCCTTCGTACAGCGGCGAGGGCGCCACCACATCGACGATGTTCCACTGCATCTGCGGATGCTTCACACCGTCGGGCAGGCGCTGGACCATGCCAGGGAGGATGCCGAGCCCGGCCCGACCCGGCGTCTCCTCGGAGCCCTCGTAGAGCAGCTGCATGCCGACGCAGATGCCGAGGAAGGGCTTGCCCGACTCGACGGCCTCGTGGGCGAGATCGCCCACACCGGTGCGATCGACGGCGTCCATGCACGCGCCGAACGCACCCACGCCCGGGAGGACCACTGCGGCGGCATCGCGGACGATGGCCGGGTCGGCGGTGAGGCGGGCGTCGGCGCCGTGACGCTCGAGCGACTTCTGCGCCGATCGCAGGTTGCCGATGCCGTAGTCGAGCACCGCGATGAGCGGCGCCGAGCTCACAGCTTGCCCTTGGTGGACGGCACGCCGCCGCCCTCGACGCGCACGGCGTCGCGCAGCGACCGGGCGACACCCTTGAACGCCGCCTCGATGACGTGATGGGTGTTCACCCCGGCCTTCTTGGTGACGTGCAGCGTGACGAGCGCCGACGCGGCGAACGACTCGAGGAAGTGCTGGGCCATCTCGGGGTTGAACGGCGGATCGCCGAGCGGGAGGACCTCGCCGAAGGGCAGGTCGATGGCGGCGTGAGCTCGACCCGAGAGATCGAGGGCGACCTCGACCAGTGCCTCGTCGAGCGGGTAGAGGCCGCTGGCGAAGCGACGCACGCCGGCCTTGTCGCCGAGGGCCTCGCGGAAGGCCTCGCCGACGACGATGCCGACGTCTTCGATGGTGTGGTGCCCGTCGACGTGGAGGTCGCCCTTCGCCTGCACCGTCAGGTCGAAGCCGCCGTGGCGGCCGAGCTGGTCGAGCATGTGGTCGAAGAACGGGAGCCCGGTGGAGACGTCGGCGGTGCCGGTGCCGTCGAGGTCGATGGTGACCTCGACCGTGGTCTCCTTGGTCTCGCGTCGGATGGTGGCTGATCTGGTCATGCGTCCTCCAGGACGGCGCCGAGCGATTCGAGGAAGCGGTCGTTCTCGGCCGGCGTGCCGAGGGTGATCCGCAGGCAGCCGTCGAGACGGGGCCACGAGGCGCAGTTGCGCACGAGCACCGAGTGCTCGAGGAGGCGCTTCCACACGTCGTCGCCCTCGACGGTCTGGGGTCGGAACAGGATGAAGTTGGCCGACGACGGCCAGACCGTGACGGGGAGCTCGGCCAGCGCGGCGGAGACCCGACCCCGCTCCTCGACCAGGGCGGCGACGCGGTCGTGCATCTCGGCCTCGAACCGGAGCGCGACCCGCCCGGCGGCCTGCTTGAACGCATCGAGGTGGTACGGCAGCACGACCTCGGACAGCTCGTCGACCAACCAGCTCGGGCCGACGAGGTAGCCGAGGCGGGCGGCCGCCATCGACCACGTCTTCGAGTAGGTGCGGGTGACCACGATGGGCGACTCGTCGTCGACCATGGCGAGCGCCGACCACGGGGCGAACTGGCCGTAGGCCTCGTCGACGACGAGCAGGCCAGGCGCCAGGTCGGCGACCGTGCGGATGGTCTCCTCGGTCTCGATCATGCCCGTGGGGTTGTTGGGCGAGCACAGGAACGTGATGGTGGGCTGGCTCTCGTCGAGCACGCGCCGCACCTCGGCGAGGTCGAGGGCGAAGTCGTCGGTGCGCTCCCCCGACGCCACGGCGGTGTTGGTGATCCGCGGGATGTGGCTGTGCAGGGCGTACGTCGGCTCGAAGGTCGCGACCGTGCGACCCGGCCCGCCGTAGGTGAGACAGATCGTCTGGAGGACCTCGTTGGACCCGTTGGCCACGAACACCTGCGAGGTCTTCACCCCATGGTGGGCCGCGATGGCCTCACGCAATGCGGTGGCACTGCGATCGGGATAGCGATGCCAGTCGATGCGCGCCAGCTCGTCGGCCAGTGCCTCGCGGAAGCCCTCGGGTGGGGCCTCGGGTGCCTCGTTGGTGTTGAGGCGGACCTCGACGTCGACCTGGGGTGAGTGATAGCCGGGTTGGAGGGCGAGGTCGTCCCGGACGGGGGGTCGCCTCACTGCCCCGGACCCGACCGCTCGACCCGCTGGCGGACCGACTGGGCGTGGGCGGCGAGGCCCTCGGCGTCGGCCATGGCCTGCACGTGCGGCGCGAGCGAGCGCAGGGCGGCCTCGTCGAGGCTGACCACGTGGACGTGCTTGCAGAAGTCGTCGACCCGCAGGGCCCCGCCGAAGCGGGCCGAGCCGTACGTGGGCAGCACGTGGTTTGGGCCGGCGACGTAGTCGCCCACGGACGCCGGCGCCCACGGGCCACAGAACACGGCCCCGGCGTGCTTGACGCGGTCGAGCAGCGCATCGGGGTCGACGGTCTGGATCTCGAGGTGCTCGGGGGCGATGACGTTGGCGACGTCGACCGCCGCTTCGGGGCCGTCGACGATGACCGCGTATCCGGCGTCGGCGAGCGTGGCTTCGATGTGGCTGCGGCGGGGGCTGGCCGCGACGATGCGACCGACCGCCTCGTTGACCGCGGCGAGCACCTCGTCGTCCCAGCAGATGAGCCAGGCGAGGCCGTCGGGGCCGTGCTCGGCCTGGAGCACGATGTCGACGGCGACGTCGTCGGTGACTGCGGCCGCGTCGGCGATGACGACGACCTCGGACGGCCCGGCGAAGCTCGACGGTACGCCCACGAGTCCGCTGGAGGCGACCTCGCGCTTGGCCTGGGCGACACGAGCGCTGCCCGGACCGACGATGACGTCGACCGGCCGGATCGACTGGGTGCCGTAGGCCATGGCCGCGATGGAGGCGGGGCCCGCGACCCGGTACACCTCGTCGACGCCGGCGATGGCGGCCGCGGCGAGGATGCCGTCGTCGACGGCGCCATCGGGTCCGGGAGCCGTGCACAGCACGGTCTCGGGAACGCCGGCGACCTTGGCCGGGACGGCGGTCATCAGGGCGGTGGAGAGGAGGGGCGCCAATGCCGAGGGCACGTACAGGCCGGCCCGATCGACCGGGCGGCGCAGCTCTCGGACGACCAGACCGTCGCGCTCGTAGCGGGCGGCGTCGTGGAGTTGGGCCTGGTGGTAGGCGGTGATGTTGGCGTGCGCCGTCTCGAGGGCGGCCCGCAGCTCGGCGGAGATCCGGTCGGGGGCACCGGCGACGTGGGCAGGGTCGACGCGGATCTCGTCGATGGCCACACCGTCGAACTTCTCGGTCAGCTCACGGAGTGCGACGTCGCCGTCGATACGGACCTGGTCGATGACAGCGCGGACCTGCTCGATGGGCGGTTCCTCGGCGGCCTTGGGACGCGGCAGCGTGGCCCGCAGGGCGTGCGGGTCGGTGGTGTCAGTGCCACGGAGGTCGAGCGTCGTCAGCGGGCCGGTCACCCGGGCGAGGCTACCGGGGTCATCATCCGGTCCCGAAGCGGGTAGACCTGGGTCCGTGAGCACCGACGGCGCCGAACTCTCGTCCATCCAGGGATCCCTCGAGGACCTGGCCAAGCGCATCCTCGAGATCGCCGATCGTCGCGACGCCGATCCGGACGATCTGGTGTCGACCGGCCTCTACGAGGTCGACCGCTCGCTGCGCAACGCGGCACGCCAGCTCGACCGGGTCCGCAGCCGCGTCTAGCGGCTGGATCTCCCGGCAGGGTCTAGAGGTTGCCCCGGCGGTCCTGGTCGCGCTCGATGGCCTCGAACAGCGCCTTGAAGTTGCCCTCGCCGAAGCCCTTGGCGCCTTCGCGCTGGATGATCTCGAAGAACACCGTGGGCCGGTCGGTGATGGTCTCGGTGAAGATCTGGAGCAGGTGGCCCTCGTGGTCGCGGTCGACGAGGATGTTGAGCCGCTGGAGGTCGTCCCACGGCAGGTCGACACCGACCATGCGCTCCTCGGCCTCGGCGTAGTAGGTGTCGGGCACGGTCATGAACCGCACGCCACGGGCGCGGAGGGCGTCGACCGTGGAGACGATGTCGTCGGTGCGCATGGCGATGTGCTGCACGCCGGGGCCGTCGTAGGTCTCGAGGTACTCCTGGATCTGGCTCTTCTTCTTGCCGTCGGCGGGCTCGTTGATGGGCATGACGATCTTGGTGCCGTCCCACACGACCGTGGACATGAGCGCCGAGTACTCGGTGGAGATCTGGTCGTCGTCGAAGTGGGTGAGCTGCCGGAAGCCCATGATGTCGGCGTAGAACTGCACCCAGTCGTCGAGCGCGCCCTTCTCGACGTTGCCGACCACGTGGTCGACGGTGGTGAGCCCCACCGGTGGGCCGACGGGCGTGGGCAGGAGGTTGTCGGTGTCGTAGCCGGGCTCGAGGCGGCTGCCCTCCCAGCGCGACCGATCGACGAAGGTGTGGACGGTCTCGCCGTAGGCGCCGATCTGGGCGAGCACCATCTCGCCCCCGTCGCCGGCATGGCCGGTGTCGGTCTCGATCCACGGCTCGCGCACCGATCGAGCGCCACGCGCGATGGCGGCGTCGTACGCGGCGCGGGCGTCGTCGACCAGCCAGGCGAGGTCGTGCACGCCGTCGCCGTGGGTGCGTACGTGGGTGGCGATCGGTGAGTCGGCCGAGAGCGCACCGGAGATCACGAAGCGGATGTCGCCCTGCTCGAGGACGTAGCTGGCCTTGTCACGCACACCGGTCTCCGGGCCCGCGTAGGCGGTGCACTCGAAGCCGAACGCGGAGATGAGGAACCCGGCCGTGGTGCGGGCGTTGCCCACCCAGAACTCGAGGCAGTCCCACCCTCGCAGATGAGCAGCGGGGGCGTCGGCGATGGGATCGAGCACGGTCATGAGGGGCTCCGGTGAGGTTCAGGTCGGTCAGGCGGATGCCGACACGAGGCGGTCATGGGTGGTGTCGTCGTAGGACTCGAAGAAGGCGGTGAGCTCGTCGATCACGAATTCGATCGACGGCGCCACGAACAACAGCGGCTGGTACTGGGTGATGTCGTAGTCGGTGGTTCCCATGGCGGCCAGGTCCCAGGGGCGGAGCTCGGCGTCTCGGAAGACCTGGATCTCGCCGTAGCTCGAGCACAGACCCGCGCCGTACGCCCGGGGTTCGTGGTGTCCATCAGGGCCGACTTCCTCGACCACACCGAACTCCAGGGTGAACCAGAAGACCTTCGAGAAGAACTCGAGCGCTTCGGGGGTCGTCGCCCGACGCGATGCCCGGCCGGCGACCTCGTACAGATCGGCGAAACGGTCGCTGGCCAGCATGTTCCCGTGCCCGATGATCTCGTGCACGATGTCGGGCTCTGGGGTGTAGAAGGGCACCGAGTGGTGGCGGATGTACTGCGTCGACAGGAACCGGCGATCGGCGAGCGCACCGTAGAAGTCGGCCGCCGGCACCAGGCCGGGGACCGGCTGGATGTGGAAACCGGTCAGCGCGTGGACCGCCGCATCGACCTCGCGCAGCTGCGGGACCCGCTCGGCGGGGAGATGGAGGCGCTCGGCCCCTGCGACGTACTCGGCGCAGGCGAACCGCCGGTGCAGCACGGCGAGCTCCGACGACACGATTCGCCACACCTCGTCCTCGTCCCGGGTGTAGGGGACGTCGGGGATCAGCCGGCCCGGCTCGTGGGCGGCGCCGAGGGAGGCGATGACATCCCGTCGGTGGCGGTAGTCGGCGTCGTGGAACCCGGGATGATCCTCGGGGAGGGCGACTCCGGCACCATCGAGATCGGGGGACGCGGCCACGGCTCCACCCTCTCACGGATCATGCGCTTCGTCCATCACGTGCCCGACATCTTCAGCAGATCGCTGCTTGATCCCTCACGGTGCGAGACACATTGCGCAGCACACTCGGACAGATGGGAACGATCGGTCCATCGGGATCCCGTGCAGCCGTCGTCGGGGCAGACGCGCAAGAGGCGCCGAACGACATGTCGATCGGCGCCTCTTCGCTGCGATGGCACCCGGGTGGGAATGGGCGCCATCGCGGGTGTCATCAAGCGGCGGATCTCGATGACACCACAGTTCCAGGTGGCGGGAACCTGGACTGGAACGCAATGTAGCCGCGATTCCCCAGGCGGTGGCGAACTTCATCGCGATTTCTTGGACTTGTGCGGCGATGGCGTCAACGAGGCGATACCGAAGGACGGACAAAACCACGCA
This sequence comes from Acidimicrobiales bacterium, assembly GCA_041618235.1. Taxonomy (GTDB): domain Bacteria; phylum Actinomycetota; class Acidimicrobiia; order Acidimicrobiales; family Salinilacustritrichaceae; genus Salinilacustrithrix. The sequence goes on along the minus strand of JBFJNI010000092.1, from coordinate 5,431 downwards.
ATGGAGCACTCGCCACACGCTGCGCGCCGTGCCGTGCACACACGCCGGCCGTGGAGGATCAGCCGCAACCCGAACATCCCGCGCTCGTGCGACGGCACCATCGCGCCCAGTTCGTGCTCGACCTTCACCGGGTCGGTCTCTTCGGTGAGGCCGAGTCGGATGGCGAGCCGGCCCACGTGGGTGTCGACCGGGAGGCCCGGCGCTCCGAGCGCCACCGAGCGGATCACGTTCGCCGTCTTGCGTCCGACACCCGGCAGCGCGACGAGATCGTCGATGGGCGTCGGCACCTCTCCCTCGTGCTGCTCCACCAGTCGCGCCGCCATCCCCTGGAGGCTCTTCGCCTTCTGGCGGAAGAATCCGGTCGGATGGATGACCTCCTCGAGCTCCGCGAGGTCGCTGGCGGCGAGGGCCTCGGGATCGGGCCACCGTCGGAACACCTCGGGTGTGGTCATGTTGACCCGCTCGTCGGTGCACTGCGCCGACAGGATCGTGGCCACGAGCAGCTCGAAGGGCGTGCGGTGCCACAGTTCGCACAGGTCCACCGGATCCCCGGGGAAGTCGACGGTGAGCTGCTCGTGGGCGGCCCGGCCCCGACCGGCGGGCGTTCGGGGCCGACGGCGGCCTTCGGGCGGGTCGGGATTCAACACGGGACGACGGGCCATCGCCGGACCCTAGGCCCGGACGCGTTCCGCTCCGACCCGGCGTGACCGACGGACGTCTGACAGGCTGCACGGGGTGATGCGCCGGACAATGGGCCCGGGGAACGCCGCGCACGCAGATCCGCTCCCGCGGTGGATCGCCGGTGTCGGCGTCGCCTTGTTCGTCATCCTCGCCGTGCTCGGCCAGGCCCTCGTCAGTCGCGACCTCGCGGATCGGAACGAATCCGTCGAGCGCGAGGTCCGCACCGCCACGAGCGCCATCCGAGCGACCATCGAAGCCGACCTCAACCAGACCCTCTACCTCGCCGTCGGGCTGTCGGGCTACATCGCCACCAACCCGGACCTCGGTACGGACGAGCAGGTGGAGGACGCCCTGATGGCCGTGTTCCGCGAAGGCGAGTTCCTGCGCAACGTCGCCCTGGCGCCCGGCAACGTGATCCGGCACGTCTACCCCGTCGAGGGCAACGAAGCGGCCATCGGCCTGCACTACGCGGATCTCCCCGAGCAGTTCGCGCCGGTCGAACGGGCGATGCTGACCGGACGATCGGTGCTCGACGGGCCGGTCGAGCTCGTCCAGGGCGGCACCGCTCTCATCAACCGCACGCCGGTGTTCCTGAACGGCAACGTGTACTGGGGCCTCGTCAGCCTGGTCGTCGACCTGGACGCGCTGCTCGACGACGTGGCGCAATCGAGTGCCGACACGACGGTGAGGTGGGCGTTGCGGACCACCGAACGAGGCATCCCGGGCGCGACGATCCTCGGTGATGCTGCGGTCTTCGACGACGCGCAGGCCCGTCAGTCGGTCTCGGTTCCGGACGGCCTGTGGGAGATCGGGGCGGTCGCCGACGACGAGCTCGCTCCCGGGCCCTGGCGAGCGCGCGTGCTGCGCGTCCTCGCCATCGCCATGGCACTCGTCCTCGCCCTGCTCACGGTCGGCGTCTTGTGGGAGCGGGACCGCGTCCGGCGTCATGCGCTCCAGGACGCGCTGACCCGGCTCCCCAACCGACGCAGTCTCGAAGACGAGCTCGGCCAGATGATCGCCACGGCCAATCGTCGCTCCGACGCCTTCACGATCGTGTTCATCGACCTGGACGGCTTCAAGGCGATCAACGATCGCCACGGACATGCCGCCGGCGACCACGTCCTCCAGACCGTCGGTCGACGCCTCGCCGACAACGTGCGCGCCGCCGACGTGGTCGCCCGTGTCGGTGGCGACGAGTTCGTCGTCCTGCTCCCCGGGACCGACGACCAGCGAGCCAGCGCAACCATCGTCGACAAGCTCGTCCGGGTCCTCGACGAGGACATCATGTTCGACGGCGTCCCCGTTCGACACGGCGCATCGATCGGTGTGGGACGGTTCCCCGACCACGGCGCCGACTCGTCAGAGCTGCTGAGCAACGTCGACGCCGCGATGTACGAGGCCAAGCGCGGTCCGTCGGCGGGCATCCGCGTTCGGCACCTCCCCATCGCCTCCGACGTGGTTGCGGACGATCGGCCAACGGTCAGCGGACTCGACCAGAGGTAGCCTCGGTCGGTCATGGCCGACCTGGAGATCAAGCGACACCTCGAACCGGCCGACATCGGCGAGGTCGAGCACCTCATCGATCGGGTCCGTGCCGCCGACGGCCACCAGCCCATGGACGAACACCGGTGGGTCGATGCCGCCCACGGTGGCCGATCCGAGTTCGCCGGTCTCGTACTGCGCGAACAGGGTCACGACCACCTCGTGGCCTACGCCCAGGTGACGCAGGGACCCAAGTCGTGGGCCATCGATCTCGTGATCGACCCCCACCACCGCTACGACGCGCTCGCCATCGCGCCCCGACTGCTGGGCGAGGCGGTCGACGTGATCGCCGGCGAGGGTGGCGGCCACGTCCACTACTGGGTCTACGAGCCCACGGCAGCCCACACACAGATCGCCGGCGCCGTCGGGCTCCAGCCGGGCCGCGACCTGTGGCAGATGCGGGTGCCGCTCCCGCTGGCTGCCGCCCACACCACCGACATCGAGACCCGCCCCTTCCGGGTGGGGCACGACGAGGACGACTGGCTCGCGGTGAACAACGCTGCATTCTCCTGGCATCCCGAGCAGGGCGCGTGGACGCTCGACGACCTCCGCAGCCGCGAGCACGAGCCGTGGTTCGATCCCGAGGGCTTCCTCGTCCACGAGCGCAACGGACGCCTCGCTGCGTTCTGCTGGACGAAGATCCACGACGACGACCCTCCCGTGGGCGAGATCTACGTCATCGCCGTCCACCCGGACTTCCACGGCCTCGGCCTGGGCAAGGCGATGTGCATCGCCGGGCTGGCGCACCTCGCCGAATCGGTCGACACCGGCATGCTGTACGTCGACGCCGACAACGAACCGGCGGTGGGCCTCTACGAGCACCTCGGATTCTCCGTGCACCACACCGACCGCGCCTTCGTGGGCGACATCGCCGCCACCTGACTCACACGTTGATGCCCACGACCGATCCGATGGCATAGGTCAGCGCCGCCGGTACCGCGGTGAACAGCACCTGGCGGCTCACGGCTTGCCAGACGGGGCGCTCGGTGAAGAGCGTGATGATGACGCCGATGATGACGGCGGTGACGAGTGCTGCCCCGAGGGAGATCAGGATCGCGGCGGTCCCCGAGCCGAAGACCCACGGCAGGAGCGGGATGCCCGCCCCCACGGCGAACGCGGCGAACGACGACACGGCCGCTCCCACCGGGGAACCGAGCTCGTTGGGGTCGATGCCGAGCTCCTCGCGGGCGTGGGTCTCGACGGCCAGGTCCTCGTCCGACATGACGGACTCGGCCAGGGCCCGGGCGGCGGACGGCTCGATGCCGCGCGACTGGTAGAGCTGGTCGAGCTCGGCGGTCTCGACGTGGGGGTTGCGGCGGATCTCGATGCGCTCGAGCTCGACCTCACGCTCGAACAGCTCGGCCTGCACCCGCATCGAGTTGTACTCGCCGGCCGCCATCGAGATCGCTCCGGCGACGAGGCCGGCGAGACCGGCAACGCGCACGACGCCCGGCGCCGGGTTCGCACCGGCGACGCCGAGGATGAGACCCACGTTGGACACCAGTCCGTCGCTGACGCCGAAGACCGCGGCCCGAGCGGCGCCGCCGCGGACGTCGCGGTGGTGTTGCTCGTCGACCGGTGGCTCGGGTCGGAGGTCGTCGGGCGTCGGACGATGACTGGCGGTCACGCGTCCAGGCTAGGCGCCCTCGGCGGCGATCGGATGCCGGGTCGCGGCCCGCCCTCAATACCCTGGGGCCCGTGCCCACCCGCTACGACGTCGATCGCGCCGGCCTCGCCGAGCTGCTCGACGGCGAGCCGCGCTACCGCCTCGACCAGGTCTGGGACGGCTTGTACCGCCAGCTCGCCGACCCGTCCGCAGTCACGAACCTGCCCAAGGCCCTCCGCGAGCGCCTCGACGCCGAGCTCCCGGTGGCACTCGCCCCGGCCGCCGAGTCGGTCAGCGACGACGGTGACACGGTCAAGTGGCTGTGGACCCTCGAGGGCGGCGCTCGGGTCGAGACGGTGCTCATGCACTACACCGACCGCTCCACGGTGTGCGTGAGCTCACAGGCCGGCTGCGCCATGGCCTGCGGCTTCTGCGCCACCGGCCAGGCCGGATTCGAACGGCACCTGACCGTGGGCGAGATCGTCGAGCAGGTCGTCGTCGCCGCCCGCATCGCCAAGCCGCGGCGCCTCTCCAACGTGGTCTTCATGGGCATGGGCGAGCCGCTCGCCAACTACGACGCCACGTGGGGTGCGGTCGAGCGCATCCACGGCGACCTCGGCCTCTCGGCCCGACACATCACGATCTCCACGGTGGGCGTCGTGCCAGGCATCGAGCGGCTCACCGGCGAGTCCCTGCCCGTCAACCTCGCGGTGTCGCTCCACGCGGCCAACGACACGCTGCGCGACGAACTCGTGCCCCTCAACCGCCGCTACCCCATCGAGCGGCTGCTGGCGGCGTGCGCCGACTACGTCGACGCCACCCACCGCCGGCTGTCGTTCGAGTGGGCCATGATCGACGGCGTCAACGACCGGGAGCAGGACGCCCGGGAGCTGGCCGACGTCGCCCGCACCGTCCGTGCCCACGTCAACCTCATCCCCTTGAACCCCACGCCCGGCTATGCGGTGCGTGGCACGCCGCTCGATCGGGTCCGGGCATTCCGCGATCGCCTCGGCGAGCTCGGGGTCAACGCCACCGTGCGACAGAACCGCGGCACCGAGATCGACGCCGCCTGCGGGCAGCTCCGCGCCAACCACGAGGCCACGCCCGTGTCGGCCCCTCGCCGGCGTCCCTGATCCGCTCGATCCGTCAGCCGCGGATCAGCACGGTGCGCCCGGTGTCGGTGCGGATGGCCCGGTGGAGCTCCTCGCCACGCTCGACGCGAGCGCCGGCCCACACCACGCACTCGTCGATGACGCCCTCGACCACCGCACCCTCGCCCACCACCGAACCCCCGGCCGCCTCGAGGTTCGCGCGCAGGTAGTCGCCGGGCGTGGCGCAGTCGACGAAGGGGCCGTCGTGACCGACCACCTCGACCCGCCCGTCGGCGTGCGCCTGACGCCACATCACCTCGTAGAGGCCAGTGGGCTCGGCGCGGAGACGCTGGACGTCGGCCCACGGCATGAGCGCGCCAGCCACGCGCATCCGAGGGCCGAACTCGGGCGTACCCGCGACCAGGATGCGGACGGTCGAGCCGTGCCAGCCATCGACGAGTCGGTCGAGTCCGCCCGGGCACCAGGTGTCGCCGTTCACCACGACCACCGC